>JBDTWZ010000026.1:0-25633 GCA_040006435.1 Acidobacteriota bacterium | reverse complement strand
GTAATTTTCAACTCGAACGGGACAGTCTGGATGAAAACTGCCGGTGCTAACCGTGAAGAAACCCGAGTGAGCGCGGATAATTTCACACAACTTAGCAGGCGCAGGAGTATTTCTGTGTGACGGCTGTCACAGTGGACGACCTCGCTTATCGAATATCATTGTGAAATACGCACGGACAGGCCTTCAAAGACTACATCCAATGCAACATCAATCTGCTAACCCGAGCACTATGGCCCGTGCGGTGGTAGCAGTACTTTCCTTCTCTTTTGCAGCAGTTCTATTTTCTTCTTCGGAAAATTTTGGGGTGACAGCGTTTTCTCAAACACGGAAGCGCGCGGCTGAATCGCGAGCTTCGCGTCCTCGAAAATATTCCGCATTTCCGCACGAGGTAAAAGCCCATCAACTACAGTGTGCTTCCTGTCATAAATTCCCGTCATCGAACTGGAACGCAGTGCGCACCGGTCCGGCCGCTTTTCCGGACATAACCGATTATCCGAAACACGAGTCGTGCCTGAACTGCCATAGGCAACAATTCTTCCGCGGACCAACGCCGGCGATCTGCTCGGTCTGCCATACCAATCCGTCGCCGCGTGATAGCTCGCGGCATCCATTCCCGAATCCAAGAGAGATCTTCGACGCTTCACCGAAGGGCAAGCTTGCAGCTTCGGATTTTGAAATTAGTTTTCCGCACGCCAAGCACATCGAAATAGTTACTGCAGCTGGTGGTGCGAGATCAGCTTTTCGAAATGCGTCATTCAGTGTCCGCACGGTCGCAGAAGAAAGCTGCGTGCTTTGTCACACAACACTTCAGCCCCAGGGAACTTCGGATGTCGAGTACGTAACGAAGCCGCCGACAAAGATCGGCGACGGGTTTTGGTTGAAGAAAGGTACGTTCAAGTCGGTGCCGACCGGTCACACCGCGTGTTTCACTTGTCATTCGCTGGATTCCGGGATCGCACCTGCGCCCTCCGATTGCGCGACGTGCCACAAGCCGAAGCAACCCGCCCCCGTCGCCGACTTCGACGGTAAGCTTGCCGCTGAGCTCAGCATATCAGACCGGATCACACTCGACGCCTGGAGACGCCGAGACTCATCGGGAACATTTCGCCACGAGTTTCAAAGCCACGCCGAACTCAGCTGCGACACCTGTCACAATGTTCAGACACTTAACACGACTGATCCTAAGACAAAGCGGGTCGGCATCTCATCGTGCAGCATGTGCCATGTGACGGCGACAGCAGACGATGGAGGTGCGCTGAATTTCGAAGTTCAATCGCGCAAAACCAACCCAGCTTTCCAGTGCGCGAAATGCCACGTGGTATTCGGAAAACAGCCGATACCGCAGTCGCACATTCAAGCGATAGTGGAGGCGGGCGGCAAACCGTGAAGATGAACACAAGCGCCGACAACACAACTGCTTTACAAAGTCGCCCTCGACATGTCCGGGCCGCTTCGTTCGCGGCTGGACTGATCGTGTCTTGCTCGGTGCTCGTATTTACATACGGCAGCGGGCACGAGGAATTTGCACCGGAAAGGATCGCCCCGAACGAGGTCGCAGCAGTTCAGGACTTCTCGCGATTCCGTCACGACACGTCTCAACATACCCGGCTGCCGTGCCTGGTGTGTCACGTTAGAAAAGACAACAGTTCCGCGCCGAAGATGCCCGGGCACATTCCCTGTTCGTCATGCCACACGCAGGAGTTTGCCGCAGGCAATCAACACCCCATCTGCTCGATCTGCCATACGGCTACTGATGTAAAGAGATTTCCGCCGCTGCGAAGCTTTAACGCGGTCTTCGACCACGGACGGCATGTGCGACAGACTAGCTGCGCGACGTGCCACAAGCCGACGAATCGAGGCGTCGCGTTGTCGATCCCCTCACGGCTAAGCGCTCATACGACGTGTTTTCAATGTCACAGTCCCGGAGCTATGGCGGGCGGCACCAATATCGGTTCGTGCTCGACATGTCACAAGCCGGGGCGACTCGTTCGTACCACGGAATCGGCTCGTGCCTTCGCCGTCAACTTTAACCACACGGAGCATGCGCGAAAACGTTTGAGCTGCTCGGCGTGTCACACGGTTCGCGCGGGAATCCGGCGCGGGGCGCAGGTTACATCGCCGGTGGCATCGATGCACTTTGCTCGGGCCGGCACCAGCAGTTGCGCGGCCTGTCATAACAATAAGCGTGCGTTTGGCGGAAACGATTTTTCCGACTGTAAGAAATGTCACGAAAGGAGCACGTTTAAGTTCTGACATACGGGGATCGCGAAGAATTCCGCGGTGCGGAGGGGAGTTCCTTGCAGGGTGTCGCCGAAGCGGAGACCTGACTGCTGAATTGTCCCGAGATTGCTGGATTCATTAGGACGAACGGAAGGCATAGCGATTGCGATTGATGTAAGCGACAGATCACAACGAGTGTAGGCTCGCTGTAAGGATCTCTCGAGAAGAGGGAAGATAATGACAATCAATCGTATAAAATTATTCGCAACCCTTTCCTTCGTGCTGCCACTGGCGGCGTTTTCCGTTTTCTTTCGAACTACACCGGCCGCTGCGGTTACACTGGCACCAGATGATCCTGCCGCCACATATAAAGTAAAGTGCGCGATGTGCCATAGTCCGAAGGCGGAGAAATTTTACAATCCTGCGTTGTCGCAGGACCTGCAGATCGAAGCCGTGATGAAGGGCAAAAAGGGTGAGAAACCTCCTAATATGCCCGCGTTCGAACCGAAAGGTATGACGGCCGAGGATGCGAAGGCTCTGGTGGAATACATGCAGGAATTGAGAAAGCCTGCACCATGATGATCTGACACTCTGCATCAAGGAGTGAAGTTAGCACTGCCTTTGGGGAGCTTCGGGCAACGACCTTAATGGTCTTGAAAAAAGCTAAACGTCGGCGGTGCTGAACCGCAATTTAAACGCGGTCGAGCGTCGGATCGGGAACCCTCATTCTCTTGGAGACAACTATGAGTGAAGAAACCGAGAAGACCCCAGACAAACAACCGCGTGAGACAGTTTTGAAGCAGCCCAGCCTTCTTCGCAATTACATCAGTTTTCTGGGAATCGCTCTCGCGGCCGCCAGCCTGACGAGCATCGCGCTTCTCCTTCTGATAGAACTATCATCCGGCGCGGACAATCCTTACACAGTCTTAGTTACGTACATTCTCCTGCCGTCGGTTCTGGCGCTCGGCCTCCTCCTCATCTTCGCCGGAATGCTGTTCGAGCGCCGCCGCCGTCGAAAGAATCCTGATACGCACATCAAACCGTATCCAATTCTCGACCTAAATGATCCGTCGCGCCGCCGAACAGTCATCGTCTTTCTCTGCCTCTCGTTTGTATTTCTCTTCCTAAGCGCGTTCGGCAGCTACCGGGCATACGAATACACCGAGTCGGTCGCCTTCTGCGGCACACAGTGTCACGTCCCGATGAAGCCTGAGTTCGTCTCGTATAACGCATCTCCGCACGCGCGTGTCCGATGCGTGGAATGTCACGTCGGCGGCGGAGCCGAGTGGTATGTCCGTTCGAAGCTTAACGGTATGCACCAGCTCTATGCCGTGACATTCAACACCTACGAACGCCCGATCAAAACTCCGTTGCACAATATGCGTCCCGCTAATGAAACTTGTGCGAAATGTCACTGGCCTGAGAAGTTTTACGGCGACCAGCTCAAAGTTTTCAATCACTTCGGATTTGACGAAGCAAACTCACTAAACCAAACGAAACTGTTGATCAAGGTAGGCGGCGGCAGCCCCGACGCCGGCGAAGTTGGCGGTACTCACTGGCACATGAACATCGCTAACGAGATCACATATATCGCCACGGATGAGAAACGGCAGGATATTCCGTGGGTCAGATTGAAGGATCGGTCGGGCAAGATCACAGAGTACGTTTCCAGGACCAGCCCGCCGACACGGCAGCAGATGGAGCAATCGGCACCGCGCCGAATGGATTGCATCGATTGTCACAACCGGCCTACGCACATTTATCTTTCACCGAACGAAGCGATCGACCGGTCGCTAACCGCAGGCAAGCTCGACGTCTCGCTGCCTTATATAAAGGCACGCGCCGTCGATGTTCTGTCCGCTCCGTACACAACGAATGAAGAAGCGCTGGCGGCGATCGAGAAGGGACTGACCGATTTCTATCGAACGAGTTATCCGGAGGTGTTCGCTTCTAAGGCTGAGTCCATAAGGAGGGCGGTCACCGAGATAAAGCAGGTGTACCAGACCTACTTCTTCCCCGAGATGAAAACCGATTGGAAGGCCCACATCAACAACATTGGCCATTACAACGCTCAGGGCTGTTTCAGGTGTCACGACGGCCAGCATGTAAGTAATGACGGCGGAGTGATCCGAAACGACTGTGCGATCTGCCACACCGCCATTGAGCAATCATTCGGAGGGAAGACCTTTCAACCCCCGGACCGCACGTTCCAGCACCCCGTCAATCTCGGCGACAAGAATACATGGCAATGCGCCGCGTGTCACAAAGGCGATCGACCGTTCAAACATCCGTTGAACCTCGGCGACATCTCGCAGTTCCAGTGCAGCGAGTGTCATACGGGCGGATTTGAGAGGGTGAAATTTTGATTTGACGTAAAGCGACGACAAAAAACGGCCGGATCATCCGACCGTTTTTGCAAGGGTGCGAGTTGGATCGCTTTCTAACGGTCGGCCGCAGCCTTGCCGAAATAGAATCGCAGCGAAGTATATGGCAGATGCGCGTTGTAATTCTGCGGACCGGTGAGACGCTCTTTGTAATCGTAGTACTGGTATCCGAGGTTCCAGTCGATGTTGTTCGTCAATCTAATGGCAAGCCTCACCTCAGGCGATTGAAAACGCATCGGATAAGAGGTGATTATGTCTTGTGGTCGAGTCGATACACGGCCACCTTGCCCGCGATCGTCGCTGATCCGATAACTCGAAAACACGGAAACGCGTTTGATCGGTTTGGCATGCACGTCAAAAAAGAAGTAACTGTCGCGTACGAAGTACTGGCTGATACCCGCGAGTCTTACACCCGCGATTGGAACGATTATGTCCGCTCGAGCATTGAGATGTTGAAAGGTGTAACCGCTGCTGAGAATGAGCTCAGGCATCGGCGTCCAGTCAACGCTGGTCGCAAAAGTCTGGCTCCGGGTTTCGGCGGTGAAGTTTGCCGTAGGCAGCTCGACCGCCCGCGAAGGATTGTCATTGCTGCGGCTTATGAACGATGCGTTGATAGAGAAGGTCTTGATATTCGCTCGGGTACGAAATCGGAAATTGGTGAAATCATAATTTGAGAGTCGCGTGAAGACGTTATCCGCCTTTCCGTGCTCTACATCAAAGAAGATCACCCAGTTGTTAACCGGCTTTGCCTTGAATCCAGCGATAAATCCGTGCGTCTGGTTCTCGAAGTCCTCGTCGATCGTCACCACGGTCGGAGTTGCGAGGTTGCGGTTTGAACCTTCGATCCGCACCTTCCTGCTCGTGAACCTATAACCGATGTTGAAGCCGAACCGTTTGTTGACCTGATAGTCAGCCTCGATCAAGTTGGTCGCTCTGCGATACGCGGTAACGCGATGCGAAAGCGTACTCGTCAACACGGCTGGTAAACCGACGCCGGCAGCATTCCGCCGTCTGAGCTCTTCGAAAAATGCGTTTCCGCCGCTGATATTGAACTGATCGTACGTGAATGTATTCGAGATGCGGAACTTGTCCGTCGCACGCCACGTCATGCCCAGATCACCGCGGGTTTGCGGACGTTTCGCTCCACCGGAGATCGCGAAGCGATCGAGGTCGACCTGATTGTTCGAGTTGTCCCGACCGGTAATCATTTCACTCACGCTGAATTTGGTCGAGGTCTGCGAGTGAATAAGCCGTGCAGTAAAATCCACTTTGCTGGCAAAGGTCCGCTGCGCATGAAACTGCGCAAAATTGGTCGTACCTTCAATTGGATAAAAACGCTGGAACGTAAAAAGTCTTGTTGAGTTCGTCGGGTTATTCCCAAGATTGATCCCTTCTATGAAATAATTCGTTCGCTCATTGAACTTGCGAAAGCCGTAATTCAAACCGAGATTAAAGCCGAGAACTTTGCCCTCGACGCCCGCCCGGAAATCGTCGGAACTATTTTTGACGTTGGACAGAACGCCGAACTCATCGCCGTACGCCCGCGTTGTCGAACCGCCGTCTCCACCCGTTCGGTTAAATGAATAGCCAAGCTTATATCTCAGCGATTCGCGCTCGGGAAATATGGTGAGGTCCATGTCGCCAAACCCGTGATCAGTATTGGCGTTGTGCTGATTCAGCGCGTGGTTGGTTAAATTGTTGAAGTATTTGACGCGGCGGATGTTCGAATCAAGACGATAGAACCCCTTGCGCTCCATATTAAGACGAAACATACCCGTTGGATCGCCGCCCCAGCCGCTCGTGGTAACAAGCGCTGAATCAAAAAAGTTGCTATGCCCTTCCTTGTTTTCAACAAGAAAGCTTGAATCGAACACGCGAAAGCCCGGCCGGTAGTTTAGATCGCTGCGATACTTGTTATCGTTGCCGTTCACGTGAACGCCGCGGAGCCCAATCTCAACCGTGGACGTAAGTCCATTTCCACTGGAGGTGCCTCTGTCCACAGGCGTCGGCGAAGGCGTGGGTGATTGTGCTAACGACGTCTGCGACAGCACCGTACAAGTTACGATGATCAAGGTGGGAAACAGAATGGATCTTACGCGAGGCCAATTCATTTATTCTCCGTTCACACTATCTGAAGAACACCGCGCTCGAGTTGGAACCGTGAATAGCAGAGTGACATATCGTGCAGTTCTGATATCTCAGCACGGCCTGGTTATGGAATGAGGGCACGTCGGGCGCGAATTGATCGGTTATGCTGCTGTGACATTCGAGACACAGCTGCCGAACGGAACTGCGTTTCAGCATTTTCGGATTAGCAGATCCGTGAGGCGTATGACACGCGGAGCATCCTTCGAGCTTCAATGGCGCGTGCTCGAAAACAAAAGGGCCCTGTTTGTTGCTGTGACATCTTACGCAAGATGCATCGGCGCCAACGGCGAGCTTTGTTTGCTTTTGCTCGAAACCGCCGTGCGGGTTGTGGCAATCGCTGCAGTTCATCGCACCTTCAAGGACCTTGTGATGAAACGGCTTGCTGAACTGAGCTTTGGTCTCCGTGTGACATGACATGCAAAGCTGCGGCTCGTTCGATCTGAGCATTGCCTTGGTTGCCTGACCGGGCTTTTGCGCCGCGACGTCGCCCACAAAAGTGATCGAGCCATCTCTGAATTTTCCGGGCGGAGGGCCGTGCGCGCTGTGGCAGTCATTGCAACCTATGTTATTCCGCCAATGCTCTCCCCGGCGAAAGTTATTATGGTTCTCTTTACCGGCATGGCAGCTAAGACAGGTTTCTGCACCTGCCTTCGCGTCGAGCCGCTTGAACGAAATGATCTTTGTCACATCACCCGCCTCCTCGACGTGTGCCTTTCCCGGACCATGACACGATTCGCAACCGACTACTTTTCCTTTCCACGAAGCGACCGTGTGAAGCTTACCGTGTTTCGTTCCGTCAAAACTCTTGAACTGCGCTTCGTGGCAAGCGGCGCACGTTTCGCTGCCGACGTAGTTGTCGTCGACCGGTGAAGGCGTCGGAAATGGTTGCCCGGCGCTGTTCGCACGCTCAGATTCCGCGCCGAGCGCAATCCATACACTCAGTGACAGCGCGAATGCGATCAGGAGGGTAAGTTTTAAATTGTGTTTTGAAAACGTCATGTGGACCTTCGTCGCGCGGCTATCTAAAGGCAAAGCAATAGGTTCTCGTAGAAGTCATTGCATCAGCATCTTACGCGCGGTCACCGATAGCGTGATGTGACTAGCGTCACACGTGGCCATTTCGATGCTTCGAGCCGATCGCTCTTCTGAGCATCCGTCGGTCCGGAATACACATCTCGGTTTTTGAAAGCGTGATCAATCCGCGATCCTTGAAATCTTTCAAAAGCCGTGTAACCGTTTCCCGGCTGGTCCCGATCATCTCAGCGATGTCACCATGAGTGTATGTCCGAGAAATTCGAACTGGGCCACCGCCGTTAGCGGAGGCGTCGTACCACTGGAGGAGAAGCCTGGCGAGCTTGTCGCCGACTGATGAAGAGAGCCCTAACGAACAGATCTGAAGGTGGGCCGTATGGTAGTTGCGGCTTAACTGCTGTAGGGCGTTCAAAGCAGCTTCGTGGTGGGTCTGGATCAGATCAAGGAAGTCCTGACTTTTTACAAAAGCAACTCGGCAATCGTCGTTCGCCTGCGCGGTTTTTTCATATGGCAGACCCGAGATAACGGCGCCTAGACCAAGAACCTCTCCCTCTCCGGCGATGCGCAAAATGATCGCTCTTCCTTCCTCCGAGGACGTCGAGAGCTTTACGTGTCCTGAGCACAAGATGAACACACCCTTAGCCGGCTGTCCTTCCATGAACAACGTGGCGCCGCGAAGGTATGAATGCGGCACTTTCAGGGATCGCAGTTCTGCCGAGGCCGGTGCCGACAGGTTACAAAAAGACGTCGCCGAGCGAGTCTTACAATCGCTACATTTTCCGGCGATGCGAGCGTGATCCGAGGTATCCATTTCAACTCCCGCTTAATCTCGATCGATCCAGTCCATTTGTCGTACCCTCCGGGCGCGTGGCCAGTGAATTGAAGGCCGCAATTTTAACGCGAACAACCTCCACCGAACAATGTGCTCTTGCCACAACAGCGGCCGAAGTGCTTCCGATCAGAAAGCGTTCCAGCTGGCTGCCCCAGGCATTTGCTCCCACAAAAATACAATCAGCTCCCCACTTCTCCGCTTCGTCCGGCAGAACTTGTTTAGGATTTCCTGCGACCACCCGAAAGGTCGCGGCCAAACCGGATCGCTGAAGTCTGTGGATCGCGGACGTGGCAGAGCGTTCTATCAATTCTGTCTCGAAGGCTCTGATTTCATCGGCCGCCCGGACCACCGGTGTCACAAAACGGCCGATCGCGGTGGGGACGAGGGGCTCACTCGCTACGATCAACCTGACTTCCGAGCCTTCGCTCCAGTTACGGGCGGAGACGGCCGAGACCGCGGCAGTTGAGCCTCGTGAACCGTCAAACCCGATGACGATCCTTTGCGGTCCTGAATCCAGATCGATCCGGCCGCGCCCGACTCTCACCGAACAATCGGCTTCGGTCAGGACACGCTGCGAAATACTTCCAAGTACCAAACGGCTCAGGAACGAATGGCCCTGCGCTCCGACGAGTATCAGGTCGGCGTTCAGTTTCGCGGCCTCGCTGACGATCTCCCAGCCAGGCGATCCGTACGATGCAAACGAAGTCACGTCCCATTCTGGAAGGGCCGCTTTGACTCGACGCGCCCCAAACTTCGTCAGCGTTTCCGCTTCGGCGACAGCCTTCTCCCCTTTCCGACGACGCTCACGAAGTATTTCTTCAATATACGGCGAGGCTTCCTCTTCACCTGCTTCAAGACTCCCGGGCGGCGGCAGCCATACCTCGGCCACTGAGATCACCTTCGCCGAACCGGTCGCAGGCAATCCGCAGCGACGCAAGTCGTCGATAGCGGCCTCGGCGTCTCTGGAGCCATCGTATGCGATCAGTAATTTCATGATGGAAAGTTCGATACTTTTTGGACGGGCTGAGATTGTTTCACGAGAATTGGGCACTCCGTCGATTTCAAAAGGCTGCCAAGATAAGCGCTATATAACTTTTCGAAATAAAAATTTGGCGGAGCCAGTGCCGTGCAGATCAGATCGATGTCGTGCGCCTGAGCATAGCTCAGAACGGTTTCCGCGTGTAGACCCCATTCGACGGTCGTCGGAACATCCATGACTGATCTTCCCTCAGCGTGCAGAGCGTCATCCAGCTTCCTGCGAACGATGGTTTGAACGCTCGTTCGACTGGACGGGGCAGCTGCCGCTTCGGTTGATGCTTTACCAGATGGCTTGAGAACCGACAGCACCTGCAGATCGGCATTATAATCACGAGTCAGAGTGCCGGCCACGTGAAACAGTTGATCGGTCGCCTCCGAAAAGTCGTAGTCAAAGAGGATCCGACGAAATTCGAGCGTGTGCGTTGCGGGATCGCGATCCGCCAGAAAGCGCGAGGGCAAAAGTAGTGTCGGACACGGCGCGGATTCCAGTATCCGCTCGACGATCGAACCGAAACGAAAGGCGGACAGTACCCCGGGGCGAGCCTTCATGACGAGTAGGTCTGTTTTCACCTCTCGGGCCAATGAAAGTATGTCGCGGGCTGGGGCGAAGCTGTTCTCGACCACCACGCTTTGCCAGGTCAGTTTGCTCGATTTGTCCTGACAATTTGCTATCCGGTCCCTGATAACGCGTTTGATCTTGTCGTACTGTTCCCCGGGGACCCGATTTTCTTGCGTAAACCAGTTGGCAGAGACACAATGACAAGCCGTTAGACTTGCATTCAAAGTTTCGGCCAGCCGGGCCGCGAATCCGAGAGCCTTTTGGGATTTTTCGGAAAGATCCGACGGACAAAGGACGTGCTGAATTTCTCCTTTCGGTCTATTTGGCTTCATTGGAGTCCCTCCCACGTGCGCTGAAAGTGCAAAGTGTGTGCCGACCATTTTTCTTAGTGTCTTGTTGACCTGTAACCGGATGAGCGTGAAATTTTCCGCAATCAGTGTGTAAGTTTTCCGCTGATGGGGGGGGGTGCGTTTGGATGGCGTCCCGCAATGGTCGAGCTCGACCAACGGTGGTTTTCGAGCTCGACTGTAAATACTCAATCACTGCTCACCGAATCCCGAGGGTTCTGCAGCGACGGCAATAGGTTTGCTTATCACCGGCCCTTCCCCGCGCATTATTCCGATCGAGAAATAGACGAATGCGACAGCTCCGATGGCGAAGACCGTGTCGCCGAACAAGCGCATCCATCTGAGGAATTGCATCAGTTCGGTTTGCATGAACTCGGAACTCCGAGCCGACCAGTAGCCGACTGACACTGATTGGTAGGTCTGGAGCAAGCCGATAGGCAGGAGACTCAAGAAGATCTCCATAAGCAACCCAATATTGATGGCCCAGAACGAGAATGCGAGGAGCTTTGTATTCCATTTCCTTTCCGGCTGCATTGCACGAAGGCAGATGAGCAACAGGGCCAGTCCGAGCGTGCCGTAGACGCCGTACAGCGCGCCGTGGGCGTGGACCGCCGTCGTGTTCAGCCCCTGCATGTAGTACAGCGCTATTGGCGGATTGATCATGAAACCGAAGACACCCGCCCCGACAAGATTCCAGAACGCAACCGCGACAAAAAAGTAAACGATCCATTTGTACTGATCGAGCCACGCCCGTGCTTTCGAGTGTCGGATATTCTCGAGAGCTTCATATCCGACAAAGACAAGCGGAACGATCTCAAGTGCGCTGAACACCGCGCCGAATGCGAGGGCGACCGTCGGCGTGCCCGCGAAATACAGATGATGAAGCGTGCCGATAATTCCGCCGCTCAGATAGATCGCACCCGAAAGCAACGAGGCGTATGCCGCGTGTTCCGCGCGGATCACGCGCAACTTGGCGAAGAGGAACGCGATGACAACAGTCGCGAAAACTTCGAAGAAACCTTCGACCCAGAGATGCACGACCCACCATCGCCAATACTCGACGACCGTGAGATGCGATCTCATCCCCCAGAAGAGTCCCGGACTGTAAAAGAGTGCGATACCGGCGGTGGTCAGCAAGTACAACAGCACAAGGGACCTACTATTGTCGTTTCTCTTAATGGCCGGGATCGCGGTCCTCGCGATCAGAAACAGCCAGAGCAGCAGTCCGATGAACAATGCAGCTTGCCAGACTCGTCCAAGGTCGACGTACTCGTAGCCTTGATGTCCAAACCAGAACCACATGTCGCCGTTCAGCATATGCATCACGCTCATCCACTGCCCGGCCATCGATCCGAGAACGACGATCAGAAGCGCTCCGAACAGAACGTCGACGCCAAGCTTCTGATATTTCGGTTCGTAGCCGCAGATATACGGCGCGATGTATAAGCCGGCTGCCAGCCACGCTGTCGCAATCCAAAAGATTCCCAACTGCGTGTGCCATGTTCGACTGACGACGTAGGGTAAATAGTCCGCCAGCGGGATGCCGTAGAAACCGCCGCCTTCGACACCGTAGTGAGCGGTGATTATTCCCATCACGATCTGAAGTAGAAAAAGAAGTGAGACGATCAGGAAATATTTGACGGTCCCGCGCTGCGACGGCGTGATCGTCTCTCCGATCAGCGGATCCGAATCGGGTGTGTCGAGGGCCGATGTTTCCCGATTCCACCCGGCGTAAAACCAGACCATCGCACCGATACCGGCTATCAGAAGTATGACGCTGACGCCGGTCCAAATGACGGCGCTATCCGTTGGTACGTTCCCCACCAGCGGCTCGGACGGAAAATTACTGGTGTAAGAGATCGTGTTGTCGGGCCTGTTCGCGGCTGACGCCCACGCCGTCCAGAAGAAAAACGAATTCAGGTGCCTCAGCTTGACCGGATCGGATTGGGCTGCGCGTTGGATCGCATATTCCGGGCTGCCATTCGTAAAGATCGTGGAGTAATGGAGGAGATTACTTTCGAACGCGCGGGCGCGAACAGGTTCGATCGTCAGAGCTCCGGTCACTGGGTCGTAGTTGTTCTTTCGAATGATATTCTGCAGGCGCTGTCGGAGAACGGCTTGCTGCTCACTTTCGATACTGTCGTACTTATTTCCAAATTCCTCGCCGGCCCATTCGTCGAGAATAAATACCAATTCCCGGTGCAGATAGTCTGCTGTCCAGTCAGGAGCTACGTAACTGCCGTGCCCCCAGATCGAACCGCTCTGCATCCCGCCCATCGCCTGCCAGACGTTTTGGCCGTTTTGAATCTCCTCCTCGTTGATCAGGACCTTGCCGTCGGTCACCGTGACGCGGTTCGGGATCGGGGGCGCCTGACGAAAGATCTCAGTACCGATCCAACCCAGGATCGAAAACGAGATCAGAACAATTGCGATCAGCAGTATCCAAAGTTTTTTCATGTCGTTATTGTGTTTTTAATGAACTTGGGCCACCTGGCACAGCTTGGCGTTTGCATACAGATGCGAGCGGGATCACAGCAATCCATTCGTCGGCGCCGCAAGGTCTTAGCCGGCCTACCGCAATGACCATGCCTTAGCGAATGTTTGGATACTACGGTCAAAAAGAAAAATTACCGTGTGGAATAATTCGCGGGATTCCCGTTGTGTCGCGAAGTTTTCCACGAAAATGCTCGGGGTTCGAAGCGTACGGCTGTAATCGTGTTAAGGCAAGCTAATTGCTCAAGGATTATCGAATCGGCTATATTCAAATGAAACACCGACATCCCCTGATCTCCTGGGTCGTCAAGAAGATGAAAAAAGCGGACTTGAAAATTCTCATCGTCGACGATGAACCGGGTGTCCGTTTTGCTCTCACCGAAGCCGCTCGTTCGTGGGGCTACGAAACGCTTCAAGCCGGAACAGTGGCCGAAGCCGTGGGGCTGTTTGCGGATGAGCATCCCGCAGTCGCGCTTCTCGACATCGATCTGCCCGATGGTTCAGGCCTGGATATTCTCAACGAGATAAAGGAGCTGCATCGGGAGACGGTCGTCATCATGATCACCGGGAATGTAAACCTACCGAATGTGCTAACTGCCCTTCGTGGCGGGGCGCATGATTTCATCGGAAAGCCAATCCATCTCGAAGAGCTTCAAATAACCCTCAGAAATGCGCTCGAAGTGCGCGAACTGAGGCGGGAAGTAAGACATGCCCGACGCGAGCGAACTGAAGCATTCGGCTTTGACCACATACTCGCCGACTCGGCCGAAATGAAAAAGGCGATCGAGCTGGCACGGCGGGTCGCTGGTTCCGATGTCGGCTCGATACTTCTGCAGGGCGAGACCGGGACCGGCAAAGACCTGTTTGCACGCGCCATCCATCAGGCATCAGAGCGTTCCAACGCACCGTATCTCGCGATCAACTGCGCTGCCCTGCCGGCGACCCTCATCGAGTCGGAATTGTTCGGATACGAAAAAGGGGCGTTTACTGACGCGAAGCAGAAAAAGGAAGGACTGTTCGAACAAGCACAAGGCGGAACGATCTTTCTGGACGAGATCGGCGAGATGGAGCTAAGCCTTCAGGCAAAGCTTCTCCGCGTTTTGGAAGAAGGGGCCTTTCGGCGGGTTGGTGGATTGAAAGATCTGCCGCTCGATGTTCGTATTGTCGCGGCGTCGAACCAGAATTTGAAAAAGGCTGGCGAGAAAGGAACTTTTCGGCTCGACCTGTTCTTCCGGCTATCGGTGATCCAAGTCGACATCCCGCCCCTTCGTGACCGCGGCACCGACATTCTGCTCCTCGCGCAGCACTACATCGATAAGACGAATCTCAAACGCCGCGACCGGCAGTTGAAAGGACTTTCTCCGGAAGTCGCTTTCATTTTCAATCGCTACCGATGGACAGGAAATGTCCGTGAGCTACGAAATGTTATCGAACGGGCGTCGATCCTGGAGGATGGCGAGTTCGTGACCGCAGCCCATCTGCCAGCCGATATGATCGCCGGGGGCGATAGCCGGCCAAACGGCGGATCCGGGATCGTCCTTCCGGCCGATGGGATACCACTCGAAACTGTTGAAGTAGACCTCGCACGCCAGGCACTGGCACGCACGGGCGGCAACCTCACGCGCGCCGCAAAGCTCCTTGATATCTCTCGAGATCAGCTCCGGTATAAGTTGAGAAAGGCGGGCGATCTGACAGCTGATTCCAGGAAGAATATAGCCTGAAAAAATGAATTCTGCTGACAAAACCACAGCATCAAAAACAACCGATATTCCTCGGAAGCAAACTCTAAAGGAGCTATCGGACCTTAAATTTGCCCTCGACGAAGCGGCGATCGTCGCGACGACCGACCAGCGCGGGATCATCACTTACGTCAACGACAAGTTTTGCGATATCTCCAAGTATACCCGCAATGAGCTGCTTGGGCAGGACCATCGCATTATCAATTCGAGTTACCATTCCAAGGATTTCATCCGAAATATTTGGACGACAATAGCCCACGGAAAAACATGGAATGGCGAGCTCCGCAACCGCGCCAAGGATGGGTCGATCTATTGGGTCGACACGACGATCATTCCTTTCCTCGACGAACAAGACAAGCCGTTTCAATACACAGCCATTCGGTTCGATATAACAGAACGCAAACTCGCCGAAGAGCGTATTCGACAGCAGGCATCACTTCTCGACAATGCGCAGGATGCGATCCTTGTTTGCGATCTGAAGTACCAGATTCTGTACTGGAACAAGGGAGCCGAGCGCATCTACGGCTGGGAATTGGCCGAGCGGTTGGGCAAGAACGTTTGCGAGTTATGGCTGGGTGGCGACGAACGGGGGACCAAAGAGGCACACCTCGCTTTGCAGGAGCACGGCGAGTGGAAAACGGAGGCTCGACACGGAACCAAGACAGGGCAACAACTGATCGTCGAAAGTCGCTGGACGCTGGTCGGAAATGAACGGGGACAGCCGGATTACATTCTCATCATTAACACCGACGTCACCGAGAAGAAACGAACAGAAGAACACCTGCTTCGCGCTCAACGGATGGAGTCGATCGGCACGCTTGCCGGCGGGATCGCGCACGACCTGAACAACATTCTCTCGCCCATTGTTATGTCGGTAGAAATGCTCAGGCTAAAAACCTCGGATGACGAGACGAAAAGATGGCTGTCGCTGATAGGCGAAAACGCTGAGCGCGGTGCGGATCTTATTAGGCAAGTCCTGACGTTCGCACGAGGCCTCGAGGGTGAGCGAATTCCCGTTCAGGTAAAACATATCGTCAAAGATCTGGTCAGCGTGCTACATGAAACGCTGCCAAAGTCGATCACGCTCAAGTACGACCTGGGTTCCTCACCGTGGTTGATCGCAGCGGACCCGACGCAAATCCACCAGGTGCTGATGAATGTTTGCCTGAATGCGCGGGATGCCATGGCTGAGGGCGGAATGCTCCGGATGAGCGTCGAAAATTTTTTCATTGAACAGAGCTATTCCTGGACGAACCCGGAAGCTGAAGCCGGCCGCTACGTTCAGATTACCGTCGAAGACACGGGCACCGGAATGTCGGGAGAAACGGTCGAGCGCATCTTCGATCCATTCTTTACGTCAAAACCGCTCGGCCACGGAACCGGCCTCGGGCTCTCGACAGCATTAACGATCGTCAAAAGTCACGGTGGTTTCATAAATGTTTACAGCGAGGTTGGACGCGGAACAAGATTTTCGATCAATTTTCCCGCGATCGAGGATCAGGTCGAGGCGAGGGTTCCGGAACCCGCTTCGGCCTATCCAAGAGGAAATGGTGAGTTGATCCTTTTGGTAGATGACGAAGAGGACATTCTCCAGATCACCGCGGCAGCACTCGAGATGCATGGTTACCGAACCGTTTCTGCGGCTGATGGTGCAAGGGGACTCGTCGCATATCTGCAGCAGCGCGCCGACGTTGATCTGGTCTTGACCGACATATCGATGCCGGAGATGGACGGGCCCACCATGATCCGCGAATTACGAGAGCTCGATCCCGATGTCAGGATAATCGGCATGAGCGGCCTGATGAACGCCGAACAGACAACTGAGCTCAAGAGTTTGGAGGTCAACGCATTTCTCGCCAAACCGTTCACACCTGAAAAACTTCTGACATCCATATCGGACATGTTAAAGAACTGACCGCTACGCTGTTTTAGTGCTTTTGAGCTCCAGTTATCACTCTTTTCTGCAATCACTGAAATTGCCACGCGAAGAATCCTAGCTCGGAATGGCATGTCATCCTTTCGTCGCTAACCACAGAAACGCGTCCGGTGCGATCGCTCCACTTGACCTGATCGCAAACCGGCGACCAAAGCTATTCATTGATCTCGGTCATTTCGTACTCGTTCTGAAACTTGTGAAGGGGTGGAAGACGCTTGTGTGCGACTCAGCTTCACACCGTGTCCCTCGCTACTACGATCGCCGCGGATTGCGGACACGGAACGCCGGCGCATTCTGCTTCGAGGGATTCACGTCCGCTCTGTGACTTTTTTCGCGAATCGCGGGTTTTCCCGCACCTCACGCGTATATCGTGGATCGTTGCGCCCGTAAAAACGGCTTTCTTCGAGCGACAAGCTCGAGGCACGGCGGTTGCAAAATTCTTTAGGAGAGAGATTTATGGGCGATAAGAAAGTAACGACCGGGTACGGCGATCAGGAGATGCGCGAATTCACAGTCGCGGTGTTAAACGATCTCCAGGCACTCGAGACGATGCTTGACGACGGCATGATCGAATCCGGCGTTCTACGTGTCGGTGCGGAGCAGGAGATGTTCCTGATAGATGGGGCCATGCACCCCGCTCCAGTGGCTGACGAAGTTATCGCTCGTGCGAATGATCCTCGGCTGACGACCGAGATCGGACGCTTCAATTTGGAAGCCAATCTAACGCCGCTCGAATTCAGGGGCGACGCTCTAAACCGGCTTGAGAATGAGCTGTACGAGTTAGTCGCGTATGTCAAACGTGCGGCAAGATCGATCGGGACCGACGTCGTGATGGCCGGCATCCTACCTACGATCCAGGCATCGGACCTGACCGAAAAGAACCTCACAGCCAACCCGCGATATTTCGAGATCAACCGTGTCGTGTCTGAGCTTCACGGCGAGAATCGTTTTATTCATATCAAAGGACTCGACGAGCTGCAGGTGATCTTGCAGGACACGTTCGTCGAGTTTTGCAATACGAGCTTCCAGGTCCACCTACAGACGGACCCGACGAAATTTGCGGCCGTTTACAACTGGTCGCAGGCGATCGCGGCCCCCGTGCTCGCTTCGGCGGTCAATTCCCCGTTGCTGCTGAACAATCGTTTGTGGCACGAAACAAGGATCGCCTTATTTCAACATGCGACGGATACACGTTCGCCTATTCACCAGCTTCGCCGGCAGCCGCCGAGGGTTAATTTTGGCAGTCGCTGGATGGAAGATTCGATTATCGACTTTCTTAAGAATGACGTGATTCGTTATCGCGTCCTGCTGGCGCAGTATGTTGAAGGAAACTCGAGGGATGAGCTTGCGTCCGGGAGCATACCGGAGTTGCGCGCGTGGCGTTTGCATAACGGCACTATTTGGCGATGGAATCGAGCCTGCTATGGCATTACGGATGGGAAACCGGGACTTCGAATCGAGTCGCGCTATCTACCGGCGGGACCGAGTGTAGCGGATGAGATGGCAAACGCGGCATTCCTTCTTGGTTTGCTCGTCGCGGCGCCAATTGAACTCGGCGACGTCACGAAACGAATGCCGTTCGATGTTGCAAAGAACAACTTCTACAATACGGCTCGATACGGCCTCGACTCTCAGGTATTCTGGTTAGACGGAAAATGCCGGCCGGCGTCGGAGCTCATTCTCGAAGAGCTGCTTCCGCTCGCGAGATCAGGATTGAAGGAGGCTGAGATTGATGCGGCCGATATCGATCGAATGCTGGGAATAATCGAGGAGAGAGTTTCTCAAAGAAAAAGCGGAGCTAAGTGGATGCTTGCGTCTCTGTCGCAAATGGATCCCTTGGCAAAGCAAAACGTTAGAATGCGCACCCTAACGGAGGCGATGAAAACGAACCAGGAACAGGGTCGTCCGTTACATGAGTGGGATCTGGCGGCGATTCCCCCCAAAACGGACTGGATTGACAATTACAAATCGGTCGAGCAATTCATGTCTACAGATCTCTTTACGGTCCGACCCGGAGATGTGCTAGATCTGGCCGCAAACATTATGGAGTGGCGACATATCAGGCACGTCCCGGTCGAAAACGATTCCGGCGAACTTGTCGGAATTATTTCTCACCAGGACCTGGTTCACTTATTCGCGAACGGGATTGCGGACGGCATAGGACGGAGCATTACCGTTAGCGAGGTTATGCAGACAGATCTTGTAACCGTTGAAACGAGCACGCCGACCCTGGTCGCGCTTCAGCTGATGCGCGAAAAAAGAATAGGCGCCCTTCCCGTTGTTCTGGACGGCAAACTGGTCGGGATCGTCACTGCCTACGACTTTCTAACTGTTTCGAGCAGGCTGTTCGAAGAACGGCTCAGGCAAGTCCTCTGAAGAAGAGACTTCTACAGCGAGGTAGATATGACGGAAATGATCGACCAAACGAAGTGGGCACCTTTCTTGGAGGAGTACTGCGCACAGCACAAAGGCCGGCCGACGCGACTCGGTGTTTTTGAAATGGAGAAAGGTATCTTCAACGACTATTGGATCGAGGATGGCCTGCCGCTAGTCGCTCTTGACACCTACATCAAGGATGGAAAGACGAGGCTCGACATTATTTTCGAGAACTTCACGCACTCGATCGTCGGCGTCACAAGGCTTGAGGAGATCGACGTCGAGGGGACGGGCCGTGGTCTCGACATCACGGGAGAAGGGGGACGGACGACAGTCATGCGGTTTGAAACTTGGCCGGCGACACGTGAGGAGTAAGAAATGTCAAACATTCTAATTCTCGGTGGTGGATTCGGAGGTCTCGTTACCGCCGAACGACTTTCGGAGCTGCTCGACCGGTCCCACCAGATAACCCTGGTCGCACCGAATCAACAATTTACTTTTTATCCGGCCCTCGTTCATCTTGTCTTCGGCGAGTGTGAGGCGGCAGATATTACCTTTGATCTGAAGACGAAGCTGGCTGACCTCGGTGTGCGTTTCGTGCAGGGCGAAATGGTGCGCATAAACGCCGAAAGCCGAACCGTCCACGTTGCGGGAGACGACTTCAACGGTGAGATCGCGTATGAATATCTTGTAATCGCACCCGGCCGCCGTCTTGCGACCGAAAAAGTACCCGGTTTCTACGAGTACGCATCGCACCTCCTCGGTGTCGGCGCGGCAAGAAAATTCGGAGACAAGGTCAGGGACTTTCGCGAAGGGACGATCGTCGTCGGCAGCTGTCCCGACGCTCGACTGCCTGTTCCGGTGTGCGAGACTGCGTTTGCGCTGGCGAGAAAATTCGAAGTCGAGATGCGGGAGGGACGGGTCGGAATAAAAGTGATATTTCCCGACTCGCTCAAGGCGGCGTTTGGCGGAGCCGCAATACACACAGAACTTGAGTCAGCCTTCTCGCGTCATGACATCACCGTCCACTATGAAGTTCCGATCAGCAAGATATCCGAGACCGAAATTATTTCATCCGCCGGACACAGGATCGCATACGACTTGCTGATGCTCATCCCTCCATTCCGCGGCCAGGCAATATTGACGGACCTCGGCATCACAGATGATCTGGATTTCATTAGAGTGGACGGGTTTATGCGTGTTCATAACCTTCCAAATGCATACGCTGTCGGCGACATCGTAGCTTTCTCCGGTCCGAAGTTCGCTCACATGGCTGTGCGTCAGGCGGAGGTCGTGGCCGCCAACATGGCTGCGGAGATAAATGCTCGCGAACCTGACACTGAGTATTATCACGAGATCGCGACGATTATTAATGCGGGCGGTGCCGACTCGATTTATCTGCACTACGGCATCTGGGACGACTCAATGTACAAGTTAAAGAAAGGCCATTTTTGGGGTTGGGCTAAGGATGTCCACGACAAGCTCTGGCGCGCCCGGCACAACTAGATGGGATGAAAATCAGCGCGATTTCAGTTCTGGTAGATTCGAGGTGATATGAAAATATTAGTCGCAACCGATGGCTCAACATTTGGTAACCGAGCTCTCGAAAAGGCATGCGATTTTTCGGCAGGCGCAAAGGATGTTGCTTACAAGGTGGTCTCTGTCTACGAGCCTCCGATTCCGACGGCCGCAGAGCCTTATGCTATGTCCTTGGAGTATTACCAACATCTTGATGAAGTGGCAAAACGTCAAGCGGAAAACGCGGTACAGAAAGCGGTCGATGCAATAAGAGACAAGTTTCCCGACCCCTCGGTCGAAATCACGATGATCGTCAGGCTTGGTAATCCTGCGCAGATCATCGTCGAAGAAGCGGAAAACTGGGCTTCGGATCTCGTAGTCGTCGGATCGCACGGCTACGGTTTCTGGGGACGGCTCGCCGTTGGCTCCGTTTCAGATGCTGTCGTACACCATGCCCCGTGTTCGATTTTGGTTGTGAAATCGCAGGCGGAGAAGGGCTGAGATCTACCTAGTCAGAAATGAAAAATGAGCGCGAAAAAGGCGACCAACTCGGTCGCCCTTTTGTTTATCCAATATTCTCGTCCCGATTGACCGCAACGAGATATAAACTCATTCCCGGTTTCTTGGGTTTGTCATGATCCTTTGGCGGATTCTCCCTCGGGGGTTTTTCCTTCGGATCGATTACCGGAGGCTTCTCCTTGGGAGGACGCTTTTGATCGTCATTCTGCGCCGAGACGCTTAGCCCAAGGCTAGTGACCACGGCGAATATAAAAATGATCTGTTTTAAGCTTTTCATTAGTTCAATTTCCTTTCCTCTATTAACGCAGTGAGGAGAAGAAGGAAAGTGCGTCGCTTATCATTACGCAATCATGGTGCCAGACGCTGGAGCTATGACGCTCACCCAGCTATTATAGTTGGAATCATTCATTCGGACTGGTTTCAATGATTTACAAAACTTTACGATTTCCGGTATTGTCATACGAAATCGTGAATTTCTCAATTGAAATCGCTCCAAATCGTCGGCTGCGTTAAGATTGACTAATGAAAAATGGAGTCATAGGGAACGACCGCATCAGGTCGATTCTCGTTCTGGCGGCAACCACCGGCGTCATTGTATTCAATTGGCTGGCCGCGACGGGACGCTTAGGCTCGGATACGGGGGCCATTTCGGCAAAGTACCCGACACTTCTCACGCCGGCGGGTTATGCGTTTTCGATCTGGGGTTTGATCTATCTGGGGTTGATCGCCTTTAGTATCTATCAACTGCTGCCGGCAAATCTTTCCCGCTTTCGCCCGGTCCGCTCATTGTACATTTTCAGCTGCGCGCTCAATTGCGCGTGGCTGTATTTCTGGCATCGAGAACAGATAGTCGTTTGTTTTATTGTCATCGCGGCGCTCTGCGGGACCCTCGCGTTCATATCCTATTACCTCCGCAGGTCCGATTCGCACGCCGAAAGGTGGGCCGCGAAAGCGCCTTTTGGACTCTATTTCGGATGGGTTACCGCGGCCATGCTCGTAAATCTGGCGATCGTACTGAAATCCCTGAACGTCGCGACCGCACCCTCGGCCGAGGCCATACTCGCCGTCTCCTTGATCCTCGTGGCAGCCGCCCTCGCGGTTCTCGTGCGAATGAAACTTACAAACTATATCTATCCGCTTGCCGTCGCGTGGGCACTGACCGCGATCGCCGTGAAGCAGAGCGGGCATACGGCGGTCGTGTTCGCCGCTGCCGCCGGCGTTATCGCCTGTCTCATCGCGTCGCTCAGCTTCGTTATGAATCTACCTTCGTCCACCAGCGAGGCCTGAGGCCTATGAATCAAGGCAAGATCTGCGTCTCGATCTGCGGCGAAACGACGAATGAAGTTCTCGGTCGAATCGAGCGCGCCAGACAGCTCGCCGATGTGATCGAGATAAGATTTGATTGCCTTCATCCGGAGGAGATCGAGCCGCTCATCGAGAAGCTCGCGACACGGACGGAGCAGTTTCTCATCACGTTTCGGCCCGCCGGGCAAGGCGGAACCCGCGAGATCACGATCAATGAGCGGACCGAGTTTTGGGAGAAGGTCGCATCGCGCCTCGACGACACTCCGCTTCTCGATATCGAGTACGACCTCGAGTTTCCGCAGGGCATCGACGCAAAGCGAATAATTGTTTCGCGTCATGAGTTCTCGGGGCGTCCCGACAATCTTGACGACGTGTTCGAGGGCTTGTTCTTACGCGGCAGCGGGGCGATCAAGCTCGCCGTAAACGTGACCGACGCGTCAGATGCCGTTGACGTTTATACGCTGCTCAACGTGATCGGACGGCCGGTGGTCCCGATCGCCATGGGTGAGGCAGGCAAATGGACGCGCATTCTCGGTTTGGCCCACAATGCGTGGCTGACATACGCCTCGCTTGATGCCACCGAGGGAACGGCTCCGGGCCAGATCGCAGCCGAGGACCTGCACAACGTTTTCCGAGTAAAGGAACTCGATCGCCGCTCGAACGTCTATGCCGTCATTGCCGGTGACACCAGCTATTCGCTCTCGCCGTTCATGCACAACGCCGCGTTCAAGCTTGCGGCCCTGAACTCGGTCTTTGTTCCAATGCAAGTCCACGATCTCGATGCGTTCATGCGACGCATGGTCTTCGGGGCAACTCGCGAAGTTGAGATGAACTTCAAGGGATTTTCGGTAACCAATCCTCACAAGCAATCGGTGATTAAATACCTCGACTCGATCGACGAAACGGCTCGCAAGATCGGAGCCGTAAACACAATCAAGATCGAATCGGGAAAGCTCCGCGGTTTCAACACCGACGCACTAGGATTCATCAAACCTTTAAAAGATCTCTACGGCGACCTTCGCGACGCCTGCGTATTGGTCGCCGGTGCAGGCGGAGCCTCCCGCGCGTGCATCTACGCGCTCAAGCAGGAGGGAGCGGATGTTACCCTGTTCGCCCGCGATCTTGAAAAGGCTACGACGCTCGCCGATGAATTCGGCGTCGAGGTGAGGCAGCTGTCCACTGACCACCGACCACTGACCGCCGACATACTCGTCAACACCACACCGGTCGGTACGATAGGCGAGAGTTTAGGCGAGTCGATCGCGACGTCGGACGAACTCCGTGGCGTAAAGCTCGTATATGATCTTGTATATAACCCGGAAGAAACGCGGCTCATTCGCGAGGCGAAGATGGCCGGTTCGAAAACTCTGGGCGGGATCGAGATGCTTATTGCGCAGGGAGCGCAGCAGTTCTCGATCTGGACCGGCGAAGATCCTCCGGTCGATGAGATGAAGGCTGCGGTAAACGCGCGTCTGAACCAAACGTATGCACGCTGAAGCATTGAATTGTCCGAACTGTGGAGCAGCCGTCGCGAGCGACAGCACGCGGTGTGAATTCTGCAGGTCGCGTTTGAAAACCGTGGCGTGTCCGTCGTGCCTTGGCGTGATGTTTCTCGGCAATAAATTCTGCGGACATTGCGGCGAACAGTCGGTAAATGCCGAAACGGTCTCGGACGAACGACCCGGCGTTTGTCCGCGATGCAAGGTCGAGCTCCAAACGCTGAAGATCGATGCGACGACAATCCGTGAGTGTCTAAAATGCGGTGGTTTCTGGACAGGCGTTGAGACGTTCGAGAACCTCTGCGCCGACAAAGAACAGCAGTCCGCCGTTTTGAATTACGCGGGGGCGAAACCCCGCGACAGCGACGCCGCAACGCCGATCCGCTATGTTCCATGTCCCGATTGTCAGCAGCTTATGAATCGCAGCAATTTTGCTCGCGTCTCGGGCGTGATCATCGATCTGTGCAAACAGCACGGTGTGTGGTTTGACGCCGACGAACTGCCAAAGATAATCGACTTCATCGAGAAGGGCGGCCTTACCCGCTCGCGTGAGAAAGAGAAGCTCGGGCTGGAAGAAGAACGAAGACGGCTTAACGAAGAGCAAAGGAAACTTGCGAGGACGGAACGCAGGATCGCCGGCGCAGGGTCTGACGAAAGCGTTGCCGGTCGCAGATTCGGCAGAGTCATCTCCGCGTTATTCGACCTATGATAGACGAGCGCTACAGCAGACAGATCTTGTTTTCCGGGATCGGCACGGCGGGGCAGCAGAAACTTTTGGATGCGCGCGTCGTGATCGTCGGCTGCGGTGCGCTTGGTGCGTCACACGCCGAGATGCTGTCCCGAGCCGGCGTGGGACGTTTGAAGATCGTCGACCGCGACTTTGTCGAGTACACGAACCTGCAGCGCCAGACCTTGTTCAAGGAAAGCGACGCGGTCGAACGTCTGCCGAAAGCAATCGCAGCGAGGACCCGAATTGCTGAGATAAATTCCGGGATCGACGTCGAAGCCGTCGTCGCAGACGTAAATCAATCGAACGTAGAGCAGCTTATCGCCGACGCGGATCTCGTGCTCGACGGGACGGACAATTTCCAGGTTCGTTACGTCCTAAACGATGCGTGCGTCAAGCTCGGGAAAACATGGATCTATGGCGCGGCCGTTTCGAGCTATGGAACGACGATGACGATCATCCCGGGTGAGACGCCGTGTTTGCGATGCATCTTCGAAGAGATGCCGGACGCCGGAAGCTCGCCGACGTGCGACACGGCGGGCGTCATTATGCCGATCATCGCGTCGATCTCCGCCGCGCAAGTTTCCGAAGCAATAAAACTGCTGGTCGGTGATCGCGGTGCGTTGCACGGATCGCTGGTGCAGATCGACGTATGGCAGAACGACTGGCGAAAGATAAAGCTATCGGAACCAAATCCGGACTGTCGCACATGCGCTCGTCACATCTACGATTTTCTCGATGCGGAATCGCAAGAGTTCGCGGCGGTCCTCTGCGGGCGCGACGCGGTGCAGATCTCGCCGCCATCCGCGACGACGATCGATCTGGCGGCATTTAGCGCGAAAGTCGCGCATCTTGCAGACGTAAAGCAGAATGAATATCTCGTCAGGTTCACAAGTGGTGACAACGAGATGACTGTCTTTCGCGATGGTCGGGCGATCGTCAAAGGGACGGATGATATTTC
>JBDTWZ010000025.1:0-25876 GCA_040006435.1 Acidobacteriota bacterium | reverse complement strand
CTGAGACGATCGACGAGTCCGCCTTCCTGATCGACGCTGAGAAACGGAATGACGGACGAGAGATCGCGCAGCGTATCGAGTACATCACGCGTTTGCCGACGCTCGCGTACATTCCGCGAGAACAGGCAGACGCCTCCGGGCTGGATCCTGTCCAAAAGATCGCGCGCGATCGCGTCTACTTCGGGACCGGGAATTCCGATAAAGAAAAGCTGGCCGATCTTTTGTTCAATTGTTAATGAAGACATGCGTTGAATATGGCGACGCTTTTCATTATCTAAGTACGTAGTGAAAATGTTTCAGATGATCTTCCGTTTCATCTGATGCAAGAAGGCCTTGCTTTCTTCGGGTGAGAGATCATCAATGTCGACCGTCCGGAGCTCGTCGATCGCATTTTCGTTTGTCATCGCAAAAAGCGAAACCTGCGACGCGACCTTTGCCGCCGCGGCTGCGCCGAGTCCCGACTTTTTCTCATCCGCGAAAACCGCGAGCTCGTATCTTTCGAGTCTCGTCAGAACATCTTTTGCCCGCTCAATTACCGAAACCGGCAAACCGGCGAGTCTCGCCACGGCAATACCATAAGATTTCGAAGCTTTGCCTTTCTGAAGTTTGTGAAGAAAAACGACGTCGCCGGCGTGTTCGGTTGCGGCGAGTTGATAGTTCTTCGCACCCGGAAGGTTTTCAGCAAGCTCCGTCAGTTCATGATAATGCGTCGCAAAAAGTGTTTTTGCCGAATGTTCCGGTGAATTGTGTAGATACTCGGCAACCGCCCAGGCGATCGAAAGCCCGTCAAATGTCGATGTACCGCGGCCGATCTCATCCAGCAGGATCAAGCTTCGCGCAGTAGAGTTGTGCAGTATCGCCGCGGTCTCGGTCATCTCGACCATAAAAGTCGAACGTCCCGACGCGAGATCGTCCGACGCTCCGACGCGAGTCCATATCCGATCGATGATCGGCAGCCGAGCAAACGACGCGGGAACGTACGAACCGATCTGCGCCATTATTTGGATCAAGGCTATCTGGCGGAGGATCGTCGATTTTCCGCCCATGTTTGCACCGGTGACGATCAGCAGTCGATCTGTGGAGTTGTTCAGATAGATGTCGTTCGGCACAAATGAATCGCGGAGCGCAGACTCGACCACCGCGTGACGCCCCGCTTTTATTTCGATCTCGTCGCCGTCGTGCAGGCTTGGAGCGACGTAATTTCGTGAGGCCGCTGTTTCAGCGAGAGCCGCGAGAACGTCGAGAGTAGCCAGTGCACGTGCCGTTGACTGGAGCCTGTGGGTTTCCGCTCTAACGGTTTCGCGCACCTCGTTGAAGAGCTCGGCCTCAAGAGCGATTATCTTTTCTTCGGCACCGAGGACCCTGGCTTCCCATTCTTTCAGTTGCGGCGTCGTAAATCGTTCCGCGTTGGTGAGTGTCTGACGGCGTTCGTAATCCGCCGGCGCTTTCGCCGCGTTGCCTTTCGAGATCTCGATGTAGTATCCGAATACGTTATTGAACCGGACCTTGAGATTTGAGATGCCGGTTCGCTCTTTCTCATGCTCCTCGAAACCGGCAATCGTCTGCTTTGCCGAACGTGAAATATTGCGAAGCTCGTCCAGCTCGGTGCTGAAGCCGTCGCGTATCGTGCCGCCGTCCGAAAGATTTAGTGGTGGCTCGTCGACGATCGCGCGTCCGATCAAATCTGTCAGTTCGGGCTGCTCGAAAATATTTTCGTTCAGAACCTGCAGCAGAAGGGAACTGACGTCCGCCAAAGAATGGTTTACATCGGGCACCTGTGACAAAGATTGGTTCAACGCGAGCAGGTCTCGCGCCGAGGCGGCGTTCAGATTCAAACGGCCAATCAGCCGCTCGAGATCGGCGACCTTTTTTAATAGGAAACGGATCTTCTCGCGGAGCATCGTGTCAGCAAGCTCGGTCACGGCCGCTTGCCGCGTCTGGATCTCGCCGCGCTTAATCGAAGGCCGCACGAGCCACGATTTCAACAATCTTGAGCCCATGCTCGTGATCGAATTATTCAGGATGTAAAAGAGAGTGTGGTTCGTTTCGCCGCGTGCGTCGACGATCTCCAGATTACGAAGCGTGACGGGATCGAGGACCATCGCATCGCTGGATTCGAAATATGAGATGTCGGTGATGTGCTCGGCGGCGGCTTTTTGCGTTTCTTGCGCGTACTTCAACGCGGCACCGGCGGCCCTGATCGCCTGCGTTCGGCCCGCCAATCCAAAACCGTCCAGAGCATTAACGCGAAACTGCCGATTCAGAACGCTCGCGGCATCGGCGGTGGCAAAAAAATGATCTTCGAGCTCGGTCACCGCTCTTCCACTCGCATCGCCCGATACCGAATCACCCGTCATTCCGGGCAGTTGGGCGGCCATGTCGGAGCCAAAGAATCTTTGCCTGACCTGACGAGCCAAAGCGTTTGGGCACAGAATCTCGCGCGGAGTAAAGCTCTCGAGCGATTCACATATCTGGTCCCACGACCTAGGCCCGGCAACCTGAGTCGCCGAAAACATCCCCGTCGAGACATCGAGAAATGCGGCACCATGCGTGTCACCCTCAGAACACACCACGGCCAAAAATACCGATTCAGCTGAGTCAATAAGCTGTTCGTCGACTGCGGTGCCCGGGGTAATAACGCGAACGACTTCGCGACGGACAAGCTTTGTTCCCTTGGTTGCCGGTTCGGCTTGCTCGCAGATAGCGATCCGATAGCCTTTCCGGACGAGTCGTGAGATGTAGCTTGCGGCGGCGTGATGCGGCACGCCGCACATCGGGATGGGATTAGGCGAATCCTTGTGACGGGCCGTCAGCGTGATCTGCAGCTCGCGTGAACCCGTGATCGCGTCTTCGTTGAAAAGCTCATAGAAATCGCCCAACCGGAAGAAAAGGAGAGTTCCCGGGTACAGTTTTTTTATCTCGAGGTACTGCCGAAGCATCGGCGTCGCATTTTCCATAAAAGGGCGGTTTGGACGTGTGTTTTCGAGTTTAGCGAAAATCACCAAAGATTTAAAATTGGTGGTTTTCAAAGCCTATCTTGTCTGCTAAACTACTTTCCTTACAAGTATTTTAGGTTGCGCTGACATTAATTCATAAACAACTTTACATACGGCGGTACAATCAAAGGCGCAGTTCAAGAGATCTGCCTTCAGCTTTTATGGAGTTTAATAAAATGAGAGCCCTTATCAATTTCTGTTTTTTGTGCGCGCTTTTTGTAATTCAGACCGGCTTCGCTTTTGCACAGACCACTGAACCTGTCTTGCAAAAGGCGTCCGACATCAAGTCGTCGGACCCGTTTGCCGTAGACCAGCCAAAAGACGAGCGTTATCGTATCGGTTTCCAGGACCAGCTAGAGATCCAGGTTTTTCGGCACCCCGACCTAACGCAACGCGTCAACGTCAATCCGAACGGCACGATCAATTTGTTTAGGTTGAACGAGCCGGTCGTCGCCATTTGTAAGACCGAGCGGGAACTGGCAAATGACGTCGCCGACGCGTACCGGAAGGACTACTTGAAAAATCCTGAGGTGAATGTTGTCGCCGTTGTTCAGAGATCTCGAGCGTTTGCTGTTATCGGCGCTGTCGAAAAGCCGGGACAGTATCTGGTCAGTCGTCGCGTCAGATTGCTCGAGCTAATAGCGGAAGCGGGCGGCCCGTCCAAAGAAGCTGGCACTCGCATTCTTGTGGCAAGAACGGGCAGCACTTCGAACTGCAAGATGAACGAGGCACCATTCGGCGATAGCGATGACATTGCGCTTCTCGATTTTCGTCTGAAAGACGTCCTCGAGGCAAAAGAGAATCTCGTGCTGCGGCCGGGCGATATTATTTCGGTGATGAAAGCCGACCTTGTTTACGTCTACGGAAATGTGAACAAGCAGGGGACGGTGGAAATGAAGGAGCCGATCACGCTTACCCAGGCAATTGTTTCCGCTGAGGGTCTCAAAGCAGCTTCGGACAAAGGAAAGATCCGTGTCCTGCGTCAGATGCCGGGCGGTACCGAGCGCGAGGAATTGGTCTACAATCTGGATGATATAAATAAGCGAAAGGTCCCCGATCCGTTTCTCGAACCCAATGACGTCGTAGCCGTCAGCGAGGACAAGGTAAAAAGCATATTAAACACGATCGGCAAATCGCTGACGAACGGAATACCCTCGCTCTTTTATCGGGTACCCTAGTAAATCGAAAATCAGAGAATGAAAGAGACTCGTGACATTATCCAGAAACCGCTCAACGAGCCGGTTGAAATGGAAAGGCATTTTGAGCCACAAATCATACCCGGATCCGGTCGTTATCCGGCGTACCGCGAGAATTACGGACCCGAAGGGTTTCAGCTGCTGGATTACTGGAAAGCGATACGAAAGCGACTCTGGCTGGTCGCCGGCATCGCTGTTTTGGTAACCACGCTCGCCGCGATCTACATGGCCCGCAAGCCAAATATGTATTCCGCTACGGCGCGGATCCAAGTCGATCTCGAACAGATGAACCCCGATCTGGTTACAAACGACCGGCAGCGGCCTCTTTCAAATCCGGATCCGTCTTACTTCAATACCCAGCTTCAACTTCTGGATTCGGAGGGCTTGCTGCGCCAAGTCGTAAAGGAGCACAGTCTCGATACAAACAAAGAATTCCTGACGGCAAAGGCCGAAGGGACCGGGATCCTGCGTTCCATGCTGAGAACGATCGGACTCGCGAGCGACCCGAAGAAGGACTCAAATTCGGAGGACATTTCGATTTCGGCAAATTCCTCCCTGATCTCTTCCGACGAGATCGCCGACGCGGTCAGATTGGCGCCGTATGTCGAGATCATTAGAAAAAGCATGAGTGTCGAGCCGGTTCGCGAATCACGTGCCACGGTGAAAGACACACGTCTGATCGAGATCTCGTTCCGGCATACAAATCCCCAGCTTGCGGCGTTCGTTGTCAACAGCATCGGAGAAACATTTGTCACGGCGAATCAGAACAAGCGGTCCGGTACGGGTCGAAAGACCAGCGATTTCCTGCAGAAGCGTATTACGGATCTACAGTCGGAAATACGGGCCGGCGAACTCGAACTGGTCGAGCTCAAGAAAAGCGAAGGGATTTTAAAGACGAGTGGCGAACAGACTATCGTCCTCGATCGTCTCGCCGGATTGAATAAGGATCTCCTTGTCTCCGAGAATCAGCGAAAAATAGCGGAAGCCGAATATTTTGCGGTAAAGGATTCGCCCGAGAGTATTAGAGCTCGCGCCGAACAAGAAAGCGGGCGATTTATAACCGAGCGTGAAAACAACGTCCAGGCCCTGAAGAATGATACTCAGAAGAGGATCTCCGAGATCCGTTCGGAAAGGGCACGGCTACTTCAGGAGTACAAAGAGTCCGCTCCGGAGATTCTAGAGAAGGACACGATGATCCGCAGCCTTGAAGAGTCGCTTGCCAAGGTCGTCGAAAAAAATAACGAGGAAGTTCAGTCACTGCGCGATCGGACCGCAAAGGTCCTGGTCGAGAATCTGCGTACCAAGTATCAACAATCTCTGGCGCAGGAGAACAAGATCAAAGCGGCTTACGACGCTCAATATAACGAAGCTCAGGTCCAGAACGTCGGCGGCGTGCGTCTCAGACTACTCGAACAGACGATCGATACAAATCGAGGCTTTCTTGAGAATCTGCGCAAGCAGCAAAGCTCGAACGACGTCGCTTCGCAAGGCTCGGACAACAATATCAGCGTCGCCGGCTTCGCCATCCCGCCGGAGCAGCCTGTATCGCCGAGCAGGCTGATGACCGTCATGGCCGCCTTGTTCCTTTCCACGCTTTTCGGGATGGGACTGGCATTATTTCTTGAGTATCTCGACGACACGATCCGTACTACCGAAGAGATCGAAACGTACCTTCAGCTTCCGGCTCTCGCGGCGATACCGACGATCGATTCGATTCCGAAACGCAAGCTGTTACTTGTTGGAGCTTCGAACGAAGAAATTGAAGACCAGCAGAATTCTGAATTGCTGATCTATGCCGATTCGCGTTCATCCCTCGCTGAAGCATATCGTCAGCTCCGGACGTCGATACTTCTTTCGACTGCCGGTCACGCGCCAAAATCGTTGTTGATCACTTCAAGTTTACCTTCCGAAGGAAAGACTACGACGGCGACGAATACGGCGATCAGCCTTGCTCAGACTGGGGCCAAGGTGCTTATCATCGACGCCGATATGCGTCGGCCCCGACTGCATTCGGTTTTCAATATCGAGAATGGCGACGGCCTGAGTACGATTCTTTCGACTGAGCTGACCGAAACCGAGATTCTAAAAGTTATCAAGCAAGACGAGGGAACGAAACTCAATCTGCTGACGTCAGGCCCAATCCCGCCCAATCCGGCGGAACTCATCGGCTCGGAGCAGATGGCGAATCTTCTAAAGTTGCTTCAGGTGCATTTCACACATGTCGTCGTCGACTCACCTCCGATCACATCGTTCACGGACGGCGTTTTGATCGCTTCGATGGTGGACGGCGTGATCCTCGTCGTTCATGCCGGTAAGAGCTCGCGGCAGGTGGTGCGGCGTGCGCGGCAGTTACTGCAGGATGTCGGTGCTAAGATATTCGGTGTCGTACTGAATAATGTTAATCTCCGCTCGCAGGACAACTATTATTACTACCAGAGCTATTACCACCGCAATAATTACCGGCCAAGCGACGAGCAGTAAGGATTTGACCGCCTTTGACAAAGACCGTGTGAAAAAGGCGGTCTTGTTGCGCGGACTCATACTTCAGCGGGGATTTTCAGAATGATCTCACTCGACACGAGAATCTTTGTAGCCGGAGCAAGCGGAATGGTCGGCAGTTCCGTCGTCCGCTCTCTAACGCAAAAGGGATTCACAAGGCTTTTGACTCCGAGTTCAGCCGAAGCGGATCTTACCGACCAGCTCCGGGTGCGCGATTTCTTTGCTTCTGCTTCACCCGAAATAGTTATTATTGCGGCGGCCAAAGTAGGCGGGATCTTAGCAAACAATACGTACCGCGCGGACTTTCTCTATCAGAACCTGATGATAGAGGCGAATCTTATTCAGGCCGCGTTCGAGTCGGGTGTCGAAAAACTTATTCTTCTCGGCAGCTCATGCATCTACCCGAAGCATGCCGCCCAGCCAATGCGGGAAGAAGAGCTGCTGTCGGGACCTCTGGAATTTACGAACGAGCCGTACGCCATCGCAAAGATCGCCGGCATCAAGCTTTGCGAGAGTTACTTTCGCCAGCATGGCTCGAACTTCTTCTCGCTGATGCCGACCAATCTCTACGGCCCGAACGACAACTTCGATCTGAAGACCTCGCATGTCATTCCGGCGCTGATGCGAAAATTTCACCAGGCAAAGGAACTAAATGAGACGAGAGTTCAGATCTGGGGCAGCGGCCGCCCGCGACGCGAGTTCATGCACGTTGACGATCTCGCCGATGCGATCGCGTTTGCTCTTGCTGAAATTGAGGGCCGACAGATCTATGATGAAGGCATCTCACATCTCAACGTTGGCACCGGGACGGACATCGAAATTATTGAGGCCGCAATGATGGTAAAGGACGTCGTCGGGTTCGGTGGCGAGATCGTGCTGGACGAGTCAAAGCCGGATGGCACCATGCGAAAACTACTCGATGCCGGTCGAATGAACGGCCTCGGCTGGCGACATAGGATCGAACTCCGCGAGGGTCTCGAACAAGTTTACGATTGGTATTTACGACATTTGCCAGAGGCTCTCGAGTCGGTCTCTGCCTAATGTACATCCTTTATGAAAAAAGCGCTGATCACCGGCATAACTGGACAGGACGGCAGCTATCTGACCGAATTGTTACTGGAGAAGGGCTACGAAGTTCACGGTATCATCCGCAGGTCGAGCTCGTTCAATACCGGACGCATAAATCATCTTTACGAGAATCCAGAGATCCTCGATCAAACACTTTTCCTCCACTACGGCGACCTGATTGACACGAGCAGCCTGAACCGTCTGCTGGAGAAGATCGCACCGGACGAGATCTATAATCTCGCTGCTCAGAGCCACGTCAAAGTATCCTTCGAGATCCCCGACTATACCGCTCAAGTCGATGGCCTCGGCACATTACGTTTTCTTGATGCGATTCGCGAAACGGGGCTTCGGCAGGTCAAGTTCTATCAGGCCTCGACTTCGGAACTGTTCGGAAAGGTGCAGGAAATTCCGCAGAGTGAGAAGACGCCCTTTTATCCCCGCTCGCCCTACGGCGTCGCGAAGCTTTTTGGATATTGGACGATCGTAAATTACCGCGAGGCGTACGGCATCTTCGCTTCGAACGGCATTCTCTTTAATCACGAGTCGCCTCGTCGGGGCAAAACGTTTGTCACGAAAAAGATCACCAGGGAAGTCGCACGCATCGCGCTTGGCCAGTCGAAGGTCCTGGCACTCGGATGTCTCGACGCGAAACGCGACTGGGGATTTGCTCCCGAGTTTTGCGAAGGTATGTGGCGGATAGTCCAGCACGAAACGGCAGATGATTTTGTCCTTGCTACCGGGGAAACGCATTCGGTGCGAGAGTTTGCTGAGACAGCGTTCGGTTACATCGGCATTTCACTCGAGTGGGCCGGCGACGGTGAAAATGAGATCGCCCGAATCGCATCCATCGATAAGGATGTATTCGAAGCTAAGATCGGAACTGCGCCGGCATATGTCAAAAAAGGCGACACTGTCATTGAGATCGATCCGGCGTATTTTCGACCCACCGAAGTCGATATCCTGATCGGCGACCCGTCAAAGGCGGCACACATGCTCGGCTGGAAATCGCAAACGTCTTTCAAAGAGCTGGTCGAGCTAATGGTCGACGCGGACATCCGTTTTGTTAAATTTCCAGAGCTGGATTACTAGGCAGTATGGCGAACGTCAGGATAGAAGTTGTAACTCCGGTCCATAATCGAAAAGATCTCACGCTAAGCTGCCTGGAGAGTCTCGGAGGCGCCGATCTAACCGGCGTCGATCTGCACGTTATTGTTGTGGACGACGGCTCGACCGACGGAACGGCGGACGCGATCGCTCAGGAGTTTCCTGAAGTCACTGTCATCAAGGCTGACGGCAGCCTCTGGTACACGGCGGGTACAAACGTTGGGTTGGAAGCTGCCCTGAAGAACAACCCGGATTTCATCCTGGCGATCAACAACGATTGTGAATTCGATCCGGATTTTCTTCAGCACATGCTTGCTTCGGCAAGAGCTCATGCGAGATCTGTGATCGGCGCGGTGCTAGTCAGTTGGGATGATCGAAAGAGAGTGTTTCAAGTCTCGCCGAAATGGAATGTCTGGTGGGGCGGCATGCGGCATTGGGTAAAGCAAACGGTCGATACCCTTCCTGAAAAAGCGTGGGAAGTAGAGTTGATAGTCGGCAACTGTGTTTTGTTCCCCGCCGACGCGATCCGCGAAGTCGGACTAATGGACGCGGAACACCTGCCTCAGTACGGCGATGCTGAATATACTCCACGAATGCGGAAGGCGGGGTGGACGTTATTCATTGATCCCCGAGCGCGTGTGTATTGCAAGCCGAACGACATCCCCGAACGGATCTCGAGTATGACGGCCAGGCGTATGGCCGCGACCATGCTTTTCGACCCCTACCATCCGCACAGCCTGAGACGACGCTTGAATATGATCGTCGGAAGCGCCCCGAACAAGCTCGAAGGCTATGCTGCCTTCGTTATATTTTTCGCACGGGTTTTCCTCGGGCGAAATATCGAAGGACGTTGGGCTCTCGAGCAAGACGAACAGCCTTTATCCGAGATCTACAAGACCACTTCATGAACAGGAAACGCCGGCTCGTATTCGTATGGAATTACTTGAGCTGGGGCGGCGCCCAGGTCTACTTTCTCGCGATAATGAAGCTGGCGAAAGAGAATTGGGACATCATCGTTCATCTGCCCGCGGCTTCTCCACCGGAGATCATTGAATATGTGAAGCAGGTCGGTGCGAGCTACGATCTTGTCGATCATCACCTCGATCACGAGCCCGCAAACGGCCTTGTGCGTAAGATCGAACGCCAGCTTAATCGGATCAAAGTCGAATATCGAACGTTTCGCACGCTTTTGAAATATGACGTTCGCAGTACCGTTTTCCAGATCGAGGTCGCTCCGTGGCAGTCGGTCACATTCCTTACCGCGATGGCTCTCCGCGGGGCTAAAGTTTTTCTGACGCTGCACAACTTTCTGCCCGAGGCATCAAGCTTGCGCAAGGCCGTTTGGACAACTCGTTTGCGATACGTGTCTTATTTACCCGGCGTGCATTTTTTCACTTCGAATGTCGATACAAAAACTCGTCTCCGCGGATTGGTGAGTGAGAGGTTTTGGGAACGCATCAAGGTAACATACACCGCAGTCGATCCGCCGCAGATCGATGAAGCTCTGGCCGTTCCATTCGACAGGGCGCGGATGCTCACCGCACACGGAATTCGGCCCGATAGTTTTATCGTTCTGTGCGTCGGCCAGTTCATTGATCGGAAAGGACGATGGGTTTTCCTGGAAGCGGCTCGTCAAATACTCGGATCCCAAAACGATGCCGTGACATTCGTCTGGCTGACCCCTCAGATGCCGTCGGCCAAGGAACAGAAAAAGATCACGAGTTACGGTCTCGGCGACAAGCTGCGGATCGTGCATTCACCCACGTTGGGAAAAGAACGTGTCGACGTACTTAGCTTTTTTCGGATCGCGGACGTATTTGCACTGCCGAGCTATGTCGAAGGTTTGCCGATTGCACTTCTAGAGGCTATGGCCCTCAAGCTCCCAAGTATCTCTACAGATGTGTACGCAATTCCCGAAGCGGTAAAGCACCTCAAGACAGGAATTCTGATCGAAGCCGGCGACTCCGACGCTCTGGCTAAAGCGATCTTGAAATTGAAAGCTGACCCGAATTTGCGGGCGAGACTAAGCGCCGACGGAAGGAAGTTTGTCATCGAGAATTTCGACGAACGGGATGCGGCGGCAACGGCGATCGCAGCGTATGAGGAGGCTCTGGGGTAACCCTGATCCATGACGACCAGCAAAACAAAACGTCCAGCCTTAGCCGCGAATTCGCTTTTCAGTGTCGGGGCCTGGCTGTTTCCGATTTTCCTCGGTTTCGTCTCGACGCCGGCTCTGGTTAAGAATCTGGGCAGCGAGCAGTACGGCCTGTTTGCTCTGGTCCTAGGATTTGTCAGCTACTCCTTCAGCTTCGGAATCGGCAAAGTCGCTGGAAAGTTTCTGCCCGAGTTTCGGGCGCTTGGCGAAGAGCAAAAGGCTGTCGAGTTCGTCTCAGCGACCTTCATCGTAACTCTCATCATCGGGGCGGTCGGGGCGATCATACTGATCGTCTCAGCACCGGCTATTGTCCGCGATGTTTTGCTGATCGACGCTGAGCACCAACAGACCGTAATCTATTGTTTGTATATCGCGGCTGTCGTCGGCCTTTCGGCGATGCTCAGTCAGGTCTTCCAGTATGTTCTTCAAGGCCTTCATCGTTTCGACAACTACGTCGCTTTGATGAATCTCTACGCTTTGTTCCTCGGCGGCGGAAATATCATTCTGGCCTTTCAGGGATTCGGCATCGTCGCCCTCCTATCGTGGAATTTGACGGTATCTCTGTCCACCGCAACTCTCTTTTATATACGTGCGAGACATCTTTTTCCGCCGCTTGAGCTTTTCACGAAGGTCCATCTGGAAACCGTAAAGGCCGTAGCACGTTATGCCGGAAACATAATTCTTTTCCAGGTCTTCGCAAACGCACTCTATATTTTCGAGAGAACATGGGTGATGAGAAAATTCGGTCCGCAAGAGCTGACCTACTACTTTGTGCCAATGGTCCTTGCGACTTATATGCACGGCTTCGTCGCAAGTATCGTTCAGGCTACTTTCCCGGTAGTTAATGAGTTGCTTTCGGAACGTGAAAGTGTCGCCGCCCTCTATAGGCGGGCCAATAAGATCGTTCTCGCGATCGTCGTGTTCGCGGTGACCACCTTCGTCACCTGCGGAGCTCTCTTCCTAAGACTTTGGGTCGGCCCCGAGCTGTCGGACGCTTCTGCAACTTTGCTGATTCTCCACGGGCTTACGTTCAGTGTGATCGCGATGGGAATTATGGCCCTTCAGATCGCCGAAGCATTTCGGTTTCCGGTCTTAACCGGGATAATGACCGGATCATGGATGCTAATCGGAATACCGCTTATGATCTTCGGCGCCGAAAAGTGGGGTGCCGAAGGAGTCGCCGCAGCGCGATTCGCGGCTGCGCTTATAGTGTCGATACCGGTAATCATATTTAGCGAGCGTCGGTTCCTCGGCGCATTTCAGTGGCGCTTTTGGCTCGCAGTGGGAATAAGGATCGTGTTTGCGATAGCTGTTACGATTTTGGTACAAGAGTTAGCCCTGTCGCTTCTTGGACGGTCATATCTCGCACTACTGGTCGCCGGATTGGTCGGTGGCCTCATCTATCTCGGAACGTTGCTAATCGCGGGTTTTGTTACGAAAGACGATAAGGAACTGCTGCGTTGGGCCTTTGTTAGAACTTGAGGACGCGACTGGAGACACGATGAAATGAAAAAGCACCTCGAGACAGTTCAGCGACTGGATTATATAAAGAACGTTTCGGCCGGCAAGAGCGTTCTTCACCTGGGCTGTACGAACTGGCCGTACACGCTGGAAGCGATCGACGCCGGAACACTTCTGCACAAAGATCTCGCTGAGGTGAGCAGCGACCTTTACGGATTTGATTTCGACCAGGAGGGTATCGACGTTCTTGCGTCTAAAGGATTCGACAATCTTTTTCGAGCCGATCTCGAAAAACTACAGGAGGTCGGAGTCGACAAACAGTTCGACGTTATCATCGCCGGTGAGATGATCGAGCATCTCAACAATCCGGGTCTTTTTCTCAACGGGATCAAGCGGTTCATGGACCGTCATACTCGGCTTGTCATAACAACTATCAACGCCTATTCCGGGATGCGCTTTTTTGTTTACGGCCTGCGCGGACAGCGGGGAAGTCTGGAACCGGTACATCCGGACCACGTAGCATACTATTCCTATTCCACTCTAAAGCTGCTACTTCAACGACACGGTTTCGACGTGGAGAATTTCATGTTCTACGATCTCGGGGATGAGCATCGTCCACACAATGGGAGGCTTCGGAACTTTGTGAACGACGTTTGCGTGAAGATCGCTCCTCAATGGGCGGACGGAGTAATTGCGGTCTGCACTCTCTCCGGTGAATAAATCTCTAGCGATTCAAAACGCACACTAAGCCTTTCTGAGCGGAACTTTCGTTCTTTTCGCAATGAGGTTAACAAGCCATAGGCTGACGGCAAGAATAAAGATGATGCGGACGGCCCCGGGAAAGATCGTCGCGTAAAAAGCTTCGTACGAGACGATCGTGATCAGCGAAAAATAAGACACCTTTTTCCACATCGCAGGTGTCGGTGTATCAATTAATGCAGAGTAGAGAAGCCGAAGGTAAATCCCCAGCACAAGCATTCCCAAAGGTACGCCGATCGGCCCGAAATTTCTCAAAAGATCAGCGAAGGGCGAGATCGCGAACGAGTTCTCGCCGTAGTTGAAATAAAGGTCGCTATACGCTCGGGCGTCAGATGTCGGCGGTTTTTCATTCCAGATAAATCGAGGAATGAAGGACGTGTAAAGATCGTTTAGAATGTTGTTCTCAAGTCCGTAACTCGCCTCGTACGGAGCAAGGGCTTCGTAATTCGCAACAACGACGGCGACTGAACTCAAGTTCTCGACCCGGGCCGCCAGTGCTTCGCCACTCTCCGAGATGATAACCGTGGGATCCTCGGTCGAAAGATACTCTACTGTAGCGATAACCTGACCGAAGTAATCGCCGGCGCCTAACCTGGCTTCCGAGCCTTTTATATTTCTGAATGTCGTTCCATAAGTCGCGCCGATAACAACAGCTAGCAAACCTATCACACCGAAAATGGCAGCCGTGCGAAATTTTAGTTTTCGCCCGGACGCGACAAACGCAAACGCTATCGGCATCAGACCGATAATAAGGCTGCTTCGAGAACCGAGTACTGCCATTCTGATCGGAAGAAAGATGAGCAGAATCGCGACAACAACATAGAAGCCAAACCCGCGAACTTTCGCGCTAAAAACAGCGAGCCACAACAGTACGCTGCCCGCGCCGAGCACGAAAATCAGAAAAAAGAGCAGCCCGTCGAAAATGTTTACTTCAATGTTTCTCTGGTAACCAAGAAGGCCCTCGACGAAACCAATAATGTTAAAGCCAACTCCGACAAACAGAAGCATGGTTCCCGGAAGCCAAACTTGTTCCGGTTTCCAGTGCCACTTAGGCAAACGCGGCTCGATCAAATTGGCTAGAAACTGGCCGATCGGAATAAAAAATCCGACCGTCAGACCGACAAAACCAACAGAGATATAAACCAACGTGAGTGGAAGGTTATATTCGGGGTCCTCAATAAACGAAAGAAAGTATGGGTGCACCCATTCAAACGTGATCAGCAGACTTCCGAGCACGAACGCAGGAAAGACATAAGTCCATGCAGCGAAGACCAACGGGTGGAAAAGATCAAACTTTCCCACGTAGAGCAGGTAGGCACTTGGAGCCAGAACGCAAATCCCCGTAAGCAGTGTCCAGGGCAGCAGATAAAAGCTGGGCGTCAAGCTTCCCAGATCGTTCTCGATCCACGCGAAACTGGCGATCGCGATCAACACGACCGCAAAAATAATAAAGATCGGAACCAACTGACTCCGGCGAGAAGGCCCTTCGGCTAAAACCTTGCGTGAAAAATTTATGGCCATTAACTTCTCAGCCGGGCAACGACTATCCTGCCTTCCCCACCTTTCTCTCCTTTCAGTAACGGACTGAGCAGCCTGCCCGCTACCGCGGCGATCTTACCCTTTAAATTTGTACCCGTGGCATAGAAGTACCGGTTGAAGCACTCGTCAACCGTTTCGAAGCCCGCTTCTTCAAGCATCATTTCCAGCTTCCACTTGAAAATGGGTGTAATGTGAGCCGGACGCACGGTCTCGTAAGCGCCGAATGATTTCAGTCTTCCAGTGTACAAGAAAATCAGACGCGAATTAACGGCTTCAACGTTTGGGGTCGTTAGAAACATTAGCCCGCCGGGTTTCAAAAGGCCCGCACACTCGCGTATGAACCGAAACGGATTTTCCAGATGTTCGACTATCTCAATGGCGGCAACCACGTCAAACCTCCCGCTTTTTTCCACAAGCGATGCCGAGAAATCGCTATCCAGATCTCTTATCACGAGTGGAATGGCCGGGACTTTCCAATTGTCCGAGCTCGCGTCGACGGCGCGGACATCATGTCCCAGCTCTTTAAGGCGAATGGAAAAGGCACCTTCTCCCGCAGCCAGATCAGCAACCTTAGCGGGTTCGGGCACGAACCTTCGAAAAAGGTCCAGCACAACTTCATGCGTCCCAACACCGGCCATCGATGCCGGCTGGTCGCTTCCGTTCGTACTCATCTCGTCGTTAGTTTTCATTCGAAGATCGGATCAGTCGACCTAGTTGGATAACAGTACCAAATCTCATGTGATGCTTTAGTATATTATAGGTCGCGTATATGAATCGAAGCGGTCTAGTAAATTGGACCCGTGGACAAGACCTCCAGCCGATTTTTGTTTTCTTCGTTTAAGTTTTAAACTGTCGTTTCGTTGATTAACGGACCGCTTAAGAATTTAGACTTCCCAACTATGGAAACCGTAGTTTTCACAAACGGATGTTTCGACCTCCTCCATCCGGGTCATATAGATTTGCTCAAGCGTGCAAAGGCTCTGGGGACACGTCTGGTTGTTGGCATTAACAGCGACGCATCGGTTCGGCGGATCAAGGGCCCGGAGCGGCCCTATACCGGTGAGCGAGAGCGTGCCGAAATTCTCGCGGCGATCTCCGCGGTCGATGAGGTGGTCATTTTCGACGAACAGACGCCTGAGCGACTGATAAAAGAACTCAAGCCGGATGTAATTGTTAAAGGTGGAGACTGGAAGCCCGAAGAGATCATCGGCTCGGATTTTGTGCTTGCTCGAGGGGGAAGGGTTTTTTCGCTCCCGTTTCTCGACGGATACTCATCGAGCGAGCTCATTGCCAGGATTCGCCGATCCCACGATGACCAATCAACCGGTCGTAGCCAAAATCAGACGGGAACCGCGCAAAGGTCACTGGACCAGCACCTTGAAACGTTCAATTCGCTTATTCGCGACTGCAGTACTCAGATAGATGAGTGCGCCGCGATCATCGTCGATACGGTTAAGCGCGGTAACAAGATCCTGATCTGCGGGAACGGCGGCAGCGCCGCAGATGCACAGCACATCGCCGCAGAGTTCGTTGGCCGATATGAAACCGAGCGCCGCGCTCTGCCGGCGATCGCACTGACAACAGATACATCCGCACTAACTGCCCTTGCGAACGATTACGATTTCGAACGTGTATTTTCCCGCCAAGTGGACGCGCTCGCTGCAGATGGCGACTGCCTGATCGGAATCAGCACGAGCGGGAATTCGCCGAACGTGATCGCTGCCGTCATGGCTGCGCGCCGAAAAGGCTGTCGCATAATCGGAATGACCGGCGCGAACGGAAAAAAGTTGTCCGCGCTGTGCGATGCCGCCTTGATGGTGCCATCAGAGCGGACCGCGCGGATCCAGGAGGCTCACATTACCGTCGCCCACATCTGGTGCGAAATCGTGGACGAGACAATTGCCCAGGAATAGAAGCTTCAGACGCCCTCTAAATGCAAATTCTCGAAAAGTTTTCCAAGCTGCACATTCTTGTTATCGGCGACGTCATCCTTGACCGATATTGGTGGGGAGATGTTTCGCGCATTTCTCCTGAAGCTCCGGTACCCGTCGTTAGACTAAAGGACACGACCCTCGCGGCCGGCGGCGCGGCGAATGTGGCGGCGAATATTGCTGGTCTTGGGGCGACACCGATTTTGGTCGGCATCGTCGGCAATGATGAAGGTGCCCAGCAATTTCCCAACGTATTGGGTAACGCAAATGTCTCGTCGGATCACCTCGTCAGTGACAGCGCCAGGCCGACGACCGTTAAAACGCGTGTCATCGCACACAGCCAGCAAGTCGTGCGAGTAGATCAGGAGCACGCCGATGGGATATCAGCCGAAACGGAAAATGCTATCGTCGAAAAACTCCGAGCCGAGATTGCTCGAGCTGACGCGATCGCCGTGTCAGACTATGCAAAGGGTATGCTCACGAACCGGGTCTTGAACGAACTCTTCAAAATAGCCGGAGAGAACGGCAAACCGGTACTGGTCGATCCCAAGGGTAAAGACTATTTAAAATACAAGGGAGCGGCGCTGCTGACGCCAAATCGTCGCGAGGCGGCCGAGGCGTGCAACTTTGAAGATCACGGCGATGTCGTCGACCGGGCGGGTGCGAAAATTATGGGCGACCTGGGCCTGGAAGCCTTGCTCGTAACGGAAGGTGAAGAGGGCATGACTTTATTTCGAAAATCACAGCCTCTAATTCGAATGGCGGCTGAGGCGAGGCAGGTTTACGATGTAACCGGCGCCGGCGATACCGTGATCGCTACACTCGCGGTGGCGATCGGGGCGGGAGCAGACGTCGAAACGGCCGCGCGACTGGCGAATGTCGCCGCCGGACTTGTCGTCGAACAGGTCGGCACAACGGCTGTAACTTTGTCCGGGCTCAAAGCGGCGCTTCGGAAAGACTAGCTCGACTTTGGAATTCAAACGCATATTAGTATTCCGGACGGGACACCTGGGCGACACGCTTGTCGGCGTGCCGGCTTTTCGAGCGATTCGCGATGCCTATCCGAAGTCAAAGATCGCGTTTCTCTCGAGTGCCGATCAGGCAAATCCGCAATATGTTTCGGCGCGCGATGTTCTGCCTGAGAAGGGGTTGTTTGATGAATGGATCAGCTATCCAAATCTGTCCTCGGGTATTAGCGATATCGCTCGGCTGATCGGCCTCGCGCTGAAGATTCGTCGGAAACGGTTCGACACAGTGTTTTATTTGATGACGCGCTACCGGACAGCTCGACAAATCGATCGCGACCGACTTTTCTTTAGGCTGGCGGGGATCAGGAGTATCATCGGCTCCGAGTTTATTAAGAAGCACAATCTTCCGTTTGATATTCCTAAGCCAACGCCGCGAATCGAGAGTGAAGCAAACTTCCTGTTGAGATTGTTGCTCGAAAAGGGAATCGTGGGTTCCGATCGAGAATTCCAGCCCGATCTTGCCTTGACCGACGACGAGCGGACGGCGTCGAGAGAGTGGATGGAGGCAAACGGTGTCACGCAATATCGCGGTCCCCGGATCGCAGTCGGTCCGGGCAGCAAGTGGGAATCCAAGATCTGGGATGAGGCTCGGTACGCTGAGGTCGTTAGGCGATTGGTCGCTTCTCATGATGTGGTCCCGGTGATCTTCGGCGGTGCGGAAGATCGAGAAAGGGGCTCGCGGCTGATCAAGAAATGGGGACGCGGCGCTAATGCGGCGGGTGAGTTGGACGTCAGAAAAGCTGCTGCGGCCCTCAGCGAGTGCTCGCTGTATCTCGGCAATGACACCGGTACAATGCACTTAGCCGCCTCGGTTGAAACGACATGCGTTGCAATGTTCTCAGCCGTCGATTGGATCGGGCGGTTTGAACCCTTCGGCACTCAACACAAGTTGTTTCGCAGGTCGGTCGAATGCGAAGGCTGTCATTCGCCGATATGCCTGAATAAAGAATACCCGAACAAGTGCCTCGACCTGATACCGGCCGATGAAGTTTACGAAGCGTGCGCCTCGGTATTGTCCCGAGGGAATCGCGATCACTGAGCGGCTGGGTGGCGCTATACTCTTCGATCATTTGATTATGCGACTTCTTGTTTTTGGCGCGGGCGGAATGCTTGGGCATAAACTAATACAAACGCTCGGGCCAACCCATGAAGTTTTCGGAACGGCACGCGGTTCGGTAAAACAGCTCGAGCCATCCGTGGCTAGCGGCCGCCTCTTAGCCGAGGTTTCGGTCGAAGATCCGGAGTCGATTCGAAGGGCTGTTGAAACCGTAAAGCCCGAAGTGGTCATCAATGCCATCGGAATCATCAAGCAGCTCCCCGACTCGAAGAATGTGATAACCACATTAACGGTGAACTCGATCTTTCCGCATCGCCTTGCCGAGCTTGGGAAGGAATTTGGATTTCGACTCATCACGGTCAGCACAGACTGCGTTTTTTCGGGCAGCCGAGGCAATTATTCTGAACGGGATATCCCGGACGCGGTCGACCTTTACGGCAAAAGCAAGAACCTCGGAGAGGTCGTCGAAGACAACTGTCTGACGCTGCGGACGTCGATCATCGGACACGAGATCGGCTCGGCGCATAGCCTCGTCGATTGGTTTTTGTCAAATCGAGGTGGAAACGTAAAAGGCTATGCGGGTGCGATTTACAGCGGCTTTCCAACAGTCGCCTTTGCCGGTATAATCGACAACTTGATTCGCGATTACCCGGAGCTTTCCGGGCTTTATCACGTATCGAGCGATCCGATCAGCAAGTACGATCTTTTGAATCTTATCAACGAGGCGTACGCGGCAGATGTGACGATCGAACGCAACGAGGAATTCCAGATCGACCGAAGCCTGGACTCGACGAAGTTTAGAACGGTGACGGGATTCGCTCCCATGAGTTGGGACAAAATGATTTCCCTCATGGCGGAAGACGCGAAGATCAAGGACAAGTGGAACCAGTGAACCTTTTGGAAAACAAACGAATACTCGTTACGGGCGGGACGGGCTCGCTTGGGCAAACTCTTGTCCGGCGATTGCTCGCGGGTGAACTTGGGCGCCCGGCGAAGATCACCGTGTATTCGCGCGACGAAGCGAAGCAGCACTACATGCGTCTGGATTACATGCACCGAAAGGCCGCGACCGACGATGTGATCTACCAGAATTCGCAGGATCTCTTGAGTTTTCGCATCGGCGATGTCCGAGACTATCCGGCTCTTACCGCCGCCCTGCGGGACGCCGATGTCGTTTTTCACGCCGCCGCCTTGAAGCAGGTGCCATCCTGCGAATATTTTCCATTCGAAGCGGTTCAGACAAACATTGGCGGCGCGGCAAATCTCGTTCGGGCGATAAGAGAGAACGATCTGAAAGTTGAAAAGGTGATCGGCATCTCCACCGACAAGGCATGTAAGCCCATCAATGTGATGGGGATGACGAAAGCTCTGCAGGAACGCGTATTGGTCGAGGCAAACCGCGACTGCAAGCACACAAGCTTCATGTGCGTTCGCTACGGCAATGTGATCGCTTCACGCGGATCGATCGTTCCTTTGTTTGTCGAGCAGGTCCAGAAAGGTCAAGAGCTTACGATCACGCTGCCGGAAATGACCCGTTTCCTCCTCAGCCTTGACCGTGCGGTCGATACGGTTTTCGAGGCAATGAAGGTTGGAAAGCCCGGCCAGACCTTCGTCCCCAAAGTACCGGCGGCAAACATTGTGGACCTTGCCAGGGCGATAATGGGGGACAAGGAAATTCCCATCAAATACACTGGTATCCGGCCGGGTGAAAAGGTACACGAGATAATGGTCTCGGAAGAAGAGTGTTTCCGAACGATCGAACAAGGAGATTATTACGTCATCCTTCCTGTATTGCCTGAGCTCCGCGACGGAGCGGATTTCGTGCAAGCGTTAGCAACGGAATACTCTTCGAGAGACGACAACATTTCGATCGATGAGCTGCGTGAGCTGCTCGCCTCGGCGAGCGACGAGATCAAATTCTTTCTCGCCGCCGGAAAGTAAACGCAAATTTTATGAAGGTCATGACGATCTTCGGGACCCGTCCCGAAATAATCCGGCTCAGTCTCGTCCTGAAAATTCTGGATCAGCACTGCGAGCACGTCACGGTTCACACCGGGCAGAATTATCACGAAAGTCTCAGTGACATATTCATTAAGGATCTGAATGTGAGGACGCCGGATATTCATCTCGGGATCCGGTCGAATAGTTTTGGCGAGCAGATCGGTCAGATCCTCACAAAAGCCGACGAAGCCCTGGCTGAACATAAGCCCGACAAGGTGCTGATCCTCGGAGACACGAACAGCGCGTTGTCGGCGATTACTGCGGCACGTCGGGGAATTCCGGTCTTTCACATGGAAGCGGGGAATCGGTGCTACGACGACCGCGTTCCCGAGGAAGTGAACCGGAGGATCATCGATCACTCGAGCTCGATACTGCTTCCTTACACCGAACGCAGCAAAGAAAATCTAGTCGCCGAGGGAATCGAGCGAGAACGTATTTTCATAACCGGCAACCCCATCTACGAAGTGCTAAATAACTTCGAAGACCGAATCTCAAAGAGCAAGATCTTAAGTGAACTGTCCGCCAAACCTTCTGAATACTTTCTCGTAACCCTTCATCGGGCTGAGAACGTAGATCTTCCAGACCGGCTTGCAAACATCTTCGCCGCGTTCCAGCAGATCGGCGAACAATTCGAGAAACAAGTTCTTGTAAGCGTCCACCCGCGAACCCGTGAAAAGCTGAAGCAGTTCGATATTTCACCCGATCCCGGGCGGATTCATCTTCTCGAGCCCCTCGGGTTTTTCGACTTCGTGCACCTTGAGAAGAATTCGTTTGCCGTACTAACCGACAGCGGCACGGTTCAGGAAGAGTGTTCGATATTCGGGATCCCCAATATTACGCTACGCGATGTGACGGAGCGTCCGGAAACGATTGAGTGCGGAAGCAACATCCTAAGCGGTGCCGATCCTGACACCATCGTAGCGTCGGTCAAGCTTGCTATCTCGCAGCCCGCTACCTGGACCCCCCCGCGTGAGTATCTGGCTGAGAATGTGGCGCAGACGGTGAGCAAGATCATCCTCGGTTATACAAACCTCAGAAAGCACGTTTCCTGAGAATCCGCCCGACTAGAAGTGCCACGGAAGAAGATCATGGTTTTTTGTGATTACTACCTGCCCGGCTTTAAAAGCGGCGGCGGTATGTGGACCGTTGTAAATTTAGTCGACCACTTTCGAGAGAGTTACGACTTTTACATCGTTACACGAAACCATGATGGAAAGGCTGACAAGAAACCGTACGACAATGTAAACGTCGGCGAGTGGAACACGGTGGGAGAGGCGAAAGTCTTCTACCTCAAGATTGGACAGTTTTCTGTGAGAGCGTTCCGAGAACTCGCACACGCGGTAAAGCCGGACATTGTCTTTCTGAACAGCGTATTTAGCAGGCCCTCGATCACGTTCTTGAGAGCGAGGAAAAATTCCAGGCTTTTGGGAATTCCCGTAATCGTGTCGCCATGTGGCGAGTTGGCAGGTGCAACGCTGAAATTAAAGGCCGCAAAAAAGAGCCTGTTTCTCAAGTATGCAAAGCTAGCCGGGCTGTACCGGGATGTTATTTGGCGAGCTTCCTTCGAATCGGACGCAAAAGATATACGAGCCGCTATCGGTGATCACATAGAGATCCATTGCGCTCCGGACCTTCCGCCCAAAACGATCCTGCCGGGCTTCGATCTTTCGGATAAGCCGAAGAAAAGGACAGGTGCGGTGCGTTTGATTTTCGTATCGCGACTCGTCCGAAAGAAAAATCTGCATTATCTCCTTGAGCGTCTATCATCCCGTGCGACCGGCGACATCGTGTTGGATGTTGTCGGGCCGATCGAGGACAAAGAATACTGGAACGAGTGTCAGGCGGCGGCGCAAAAACTTCCCGCCAACATAAAACTCAACGTCCTCGGTCCGATGCCCTATCCCAAGACTCTGGCGCAAATGCAGTTGGCCCATTTCTTCGTATTGCCCACACTGAACGAAAATTTCGGCTACGTATTCGTCGAAGCTTTGGCCTGCGGTTGTCCCCTTTTGATAAGCGACCGCACGGTGTGGGGCGAAGTCACCCAAAAAGGTGCCGGTTGGACCGTGCCGCTCGAAGATCCGATGGCGTGGGACGCGGCAATTAGAGACTGCGTAGAGATGGAACAGGAACGATTTACTCAAATGGCGAGGTCCGCCCGCGAACATGCATTGGCTTGGCTCGCTGATCCGGAGATTGAGCGAGCAACGGCCCGACTGCTCGACAGAGCAGCTCGCAACTGATGCGAAACGAATCGTCAACTAAAAAGAATCGTTTGTGGGTGGTGACCGAGCTGTATTACCCGGAAGAAACTTCGACCGGATATTATCTGACACGGATCGCCGAAGGACTAGCCGACGATTTCGATGTGAAGGTGCTTTGCGGACAGCCGAATTACTCCGCTCGCGGCGTCGTCGCTCCAAAACATGAACATCATAACGGAGTTGAGATCTTGCGTGCAGCGGGCACGACGCTAGACAAGAACATTATCGTCTTTCGTGTCGCGAACATGTTGACACTTGGGCTTTCGATATTCTTCAAAGCACTCCGAAACTTCCGACCAGGTGACAAGGTACTCGTTGTAACAACCCCGCCCAGCATGCCGTTCGTTGTCGCCCTCGCCGCTCTGGCCAAGGGCTCCTCGTATACACTGCTAATTCATGACAATTATCCCGAGATCTTGATAGCCGTAGGACAGTCGAAAACTAATTCAGTTCTCGCGAGATCAATCTCGTTTTTCAATCGCTGGCTTTATAAGTACGCCGCCAAGATAATTGTTGTCGGCCGTGACATGCAAGAGCTTCTGGAGCGAAAGACGGGAGGGCTTGAGATTCCCATCGTGACGATCCCGAACTGGGCCGAACTTGAATCGGTCGCGCCCGCGGCTAGATCGAACAACGAATTGCTAAATCAGTTGGGTCTTGTTAACAAATTCGTCTTCCTTTACGCCGGGAATCTCGGCCATCCGAATGACATTGAAAGCATCGTCGAGTGCGCGAGTGAGCTTCGGCATCGGACGGATCTGCATTTTATCTTTTTGGGCTCCGGAGTTAAGCGGAAGTGGCTCGAATCTCGAGTCGGTCAGCTTTCGTTAGAGAACATAACGATTCTCAACCCTCGTCCCCGAAGCGACCAGAGCATTTTTCTAAACGCATGCGACGTCGCGTTGGTCTCGTTGGTAAGAAATATGGTTGGGGTGTCTATGCCGAGTCGGACGTACAACATTCTAGCGGCGGGCCGTCCGATTCTTGCATTGACCGAGGAAGGATCGGAACTAGCTAGAGTAGTACAGGAAGAAGGAGTAGGCTGGATAGTTCCGCCGGGCGATGCGGCGTCTCTCGCGGCAACGGTCATTGACATTCTGGACAATCGCGGAAGGCTGGCGGCGATGGCCGAAGCTGCTCGTAGATCTGCGATTGCGAAATACTCCGTCGGAACGGCGATAGAGAAATATCGAGACGCGGTATGAACCTGGCGAGTGTAACCCCAGTGATAATCTTGTTCGCCGCATCGTTTTTTGCGTCGCTGTTCGGCGTGACGTTCTTCACCCGATGGAGCCTGAGCCGTGGATTGCTTGACGTTCCCAACGAGCGCAGTTCACATTCGATGTTGACACCCCGCGGAGGCGGTTTAGTCATCGTTCTGGTCTGTCTGATCGGCTACCTGGTCATTGGTTTCGGTCTGGGCCTGCCGATATCCTGGGGCTACTTTGTTGGAGCACTCCTTGTTGCAGGAATCAGCTGGCTCGATGATCTTTATTCGCTCCCATTCTGGAGCCGGCTGATTGTTCATATCGCCGCCGCTGTCGTCCTGGTATGGGACACTGGCTTCTGGTCCGAACTAGTCTTACCTTTGATCTCGGTCGACATCTACTTCGGCCAAATATTAGGACTCCTTTTCACGGTTGGATGGATAGTCTGGCTGCTCAATGCCTACAACTTTATGGACGGCATCGACGGGATCGCTGCTCTGCAGGCTCTCATCAGTTGCGTCGCGTGGGCCGTGCTCGCCTCGGCTCTAAACATGCCGTCCGCGTTTTTGCTTTCGGGTATTGTTGCGTCCTCATCGGCCGGGTTCCTCTTTCATAACTGGCAGCCGGCGAAGATTTTCATGGGCGACGTCGGGAGTGCATTTCTCGGATTCACGTTAGCCGCGATGCCCTTGCTTGCCAGAGCTGAAACGCAGCTAAATACACCGATTCTACCGGTCGTCGCGATCTTGTTCGTTTGGTTTTTTGTTTTTGACACCGCATTCACTATTATCCGGAGGCTTCTGGGAAAAAAGCGTGTCTGGGAAGCTCATCGTGAGCATATCTATCAGAAGCTGATAATCGAGGGCAAAGACCACTCTACGGTAACGCTGATTTACGGCTTTGCCTCGGCCTTTCTCTGTACTTTGGTGCTTCTAGCGATAATTCTTTCAGGAATTTTTCCCTGGTTAGCACTTTTAGCGCTCCTCCTACTGACATTATTAGTCACATATCTCGGCACTCGAAAAAAAGTTGACGTAAGTGGCTAAAAATGTTAGCTTTGCAGGACACAAAAGGTGCAAGGTGTGTTCTGACCGATTGAGGTTTAAGAGGGAGCTTGAGTTATTCGCGCGCATTTGATAAGGAAATCATTTTCGAATCTTACGGCGTGCGAGTTAAGCTCGAATCCACCAACGCCGATTTATTAAGAGACGCCGAGAAAACAGCCAGAAAAGCATTGCTCGACCGTCTACAGATCCTTGAAACGAAAGAAGCAGAGCACACGTTTGGATTTGCGTCGGACGAGAGCGGAACCCTGTTTCTGTTTCAGAATGGCGAGCAAATCTCATTCGATAGTTTTCGAATACGATTCTTTAAGTTCTTTAACAGCATGTTGCGTATTGTCGTCGCCGAACATGCTCGAGATTGTGTCTTCATTCATGCCGGCGTTGTGGGGTGGAAAGGAAAGGCGATCGTAATCCCGGCAAATAGTTTTCAGGGAAAGACGACCCTTGTCGCGGAACTGGTGAAGAATGGAGCTGAGTATTACTCGGACGAGTATGCAATTCTCGATGAGAAAGGGCTGGTTCATCCCTTCCCGCGCGACCTATCTG
>JBDTWZ010000024.1:0-25903 GCA_040006435.1 Acidobacteriota bacterium | reverse complement strand
ATGGCTAGATATAGAGATGCGGTGTGCCGATTGTGCCGCCGCGAAGGCGGAAAGTTATTTTTGAAGGGCGATCGTTGTTTTAAGCCCTCGTGTGCGATTGAAAAACGCGGTACCAATCCGCCGGGACAACACGGCGCGGCTCGACGTAAGATGCTGGCCGGATACGGGCAGCAGTTGCGCGAAAAGCAAAAGGTAAAGCGCATCTACTTCATCCTCGAAAAGCAGTTCCGAAATTATTTCGAAAAGGCACGGCATCAGAAAGGCGTCACGGGCGAGAATCTTTTATTCATGCTCGAACGTCGTTTGGATAACGTCGTCTACCGTTCGGGTTTTTCGACTTCGCGGCGCCAGGCGCGGCAACTTGTGAACCACGGGCACATTGAGGTGAACGGACGCAAAGTCGATATTCCTTCGTTCCAGGTAAAACAGGGCGACGTTATCAGTGTAAAAGACAAGAGTCATAAGAACGCGCATGTCGAGGGCGCTTGGTCGACGGCTGCTGGACGTGGCCGACCGGGTTGGATGTCGCCGGGCGACAAAGATCTCAGTATCGCGATCTCAGGGTTACCGACGCGTCAGGACATTGATCAGAATATTAACGAGCAATTGATCGTTGAGCTTTACAGTAAGTAGGTATTAGACGGTTGGCTGAAGTATCCGGGTTTCTGAAAGTTTGTTCTTGCTCGCGGAACCCGGGGACAAAGCCGACCCTGATTTTATTTTAAAAAGAACACTATGACACAAAGTAATAATTGGACGGATTTTCAAATGCCGAGTCGTTTGAATGTCGAGACCGAAACTTTAACGGAGCGGTATGGTAAATTCTATGCCCAGCCATTCGAACGCGGTTTTGGAACAACGATCGGAAATTCAATTCGTCGTGCACTGCTGTCTTCTATCGAAGGCGCCGCAGTAACGGCGGTTAAGATCGAAGGCGTTGAGCACGAGTTCTCGTCGATCAAGGGCGTAGTCGAAGACGCGACCGACGTGATCCTGAACCTGAAACAGATTCCTTTTCTACTTCACGGTGGCGGATCGAAGACGCTGACCATCAATAAAAAGGGTGCGGGCGAAGTTACGAGTGCCGATATCAAGGGCGATGCCGATGTCGAGGTACTGGATTCGAACATTCACATTGCGACCATCAGCGGGAACGGATCGCTGAACGTCGAAATGCGTCTCAAGCGGGGCCGCGGATATGTCTCCGCTGAATTCAATAATGACGAAGACCTGTCGGTCGGGTATATTCCCGTCGACTCCGTTCACACGCCGATCAAGAAGGTAAATTACAACGTCGACAAGACGCGTCAGGGTTCGAACACCGAGTTTGATAAGCTGACGATCGAGGTTTGGACCGACGGTTCTGTTAAGCCCGAAGATTCGATAGGCTTGGCGGCGAAGCTGGTAAAGGATCACATGTCGATCTTTATCAATTTCGAAGAGGAAGAGGAAGAATATAAATACGAGGACATCGCCCGTCCGCCGCTCATGCGGAACGATCTGCTCGACAAGCCGGTCGATGAGCTGGAGCTGTCAGTTCGCTCGTACAACTGCCTGAAGAATGCGGACATCCGTTCGATCCGTGATTTGATCAAGCGCAGTGAGAAAGACATGCTTGGCACCAAGAACTTCGGCAAGAAATCACTTACCGAGATCAAGGACCTGTTGCATGGAATGGGACTTGATTTCGGAATGGATTTTGATGAGCAGGGTAATCCGATACCGGGATCGGGCGGAAGAGATTTAGACTAAGAACGAGTGGTCGGTGATCAGTGTTCAGCAGCTAGTTTTCTGAGCTGCGCTTACCACTGACCACTGACAACTGATCACTGAGTTATGAGACATTTAAAGGCACATCGTAAATTGGGCAGAACAACGGAACACCGGATATCGATGCTTCGAAATCTAGCGACATCGCTGGTTAATTCCGAGAAAGAGCACATCGTAACGACGGTTGCCAAAGCAAAGGAACTACGTCCGTTTGTCGAGAAGGCGATCACGCTTGCACGAAAGGCCCAGGTGTTGAGCGGCGACGATTCGAAAACTCAGGAAGTGCATCTGCGACGTCAGGCAGCAAGATTTTTCCACGCCGGTAACAGCACATTCAAAGTTGCGGCGAGCCGCTTTCGGGGTAAGAAAGGCGAGGAGAAAGATCCGATCGAACGAACCGCCGGCGTTGCCGCGTTGAAGCGACTGTTCGACGACCTGGGCGCGCGTTACAAAGATCGCAACGGCGGCTACACGAGAATTATTAAGCTCGGGCGGCGTTCGGGCGATAATGCCGAAATGGCCGTGATCGAATTGGTTGACAATCCGCGCGAGATGGCGGCGAAAGGCTAACACCTGAAGGAGTAAGTGCACGATGAGTGAAATTACGGCTTCTGCGAAGGCTCAGGAATCGGATAAATCCGGAACGAAAAACAAGCGCGGCGCCAAAAAAGACATTAGCGATGCGTCTTTCAATATGGACGAGATTCGCGCGCTTGCTGATCTCGTCGATGAGTACGGTCTAACGGATTTCGAGTTTGAGAACGAGAACATCCGTGTTCGCTTAAGCAAGATCTCTGGCTCGGCCTCCGCCCAGCACGCAGCACCCGCGCAAATTCATGCTGCGGATTCGAGTGCTATTGCGGCGATGCAAAAAGCTGCGGAATCCGCATCGGCGACGGCTGCTGCCGCCCCAGAGGAGGATCTTTACAAGATCACTTCACCAATCGTCGGAACTTTCTATCGTTCGCCCGACCCAAACAAAGAGCCCTATATCAAAGAGGGAAGCAAAGTATCTCCTGAATCGGTAGTTTGCATAGTTGAGGCCATGAAGTTGATGAACGAGATCCAGGCAGAAACATCCGGCGAGGTCGTGAAGATCTATGTCGAGAACGGGCAGCCGGTCGAGTACGGCCAGGCGCTGTTCGGTGTACGAAAGTGATATTTACCGCCGAGACGCGGAGACGCAGAGTAAGGATTTGTTATTTTCTCAGGTCTTAGATGACTTGAATCCTCTGCGACTCGGCGTCTCGGCGGTTTGGATTTGAATGCAGACTCGTGAAATACGAAAAATTCTGATCGCCAATCGGGGCGAGATAGCGTGCCGGATAATTTGGACGTGCAAGGAGATGGGCATAAAGACCGTCGCTGTGCACTCAGAGGCCGATCGCGAGGCGCTGCACGTTCGATACGCCGATGAGGCGCTCTGTATCGGCCCTCCACCATCGGCGCAGAGTTACCTGAACATCCCGTCGATCATCAGCGCGGCTGAAGTAACCAATGTCGACGCGATCCATCCCGGCTATGGCTTTTTGGCTGAGTCGGCGACGTTTGCGAAGATTTGTGAAGACTGCAACATCAAGTTCATTGGCCCGAGCGCGGACGTAATCGCGATGATGGGCGACAAGGTCGAAGCTCGTCGCACGATGCAGGCCGCTGGTGTGCCGATCCTGCCGGGAAGTCCTGAACCGATCGAGTCAGCCGACGAAGCGAAGAAAATTGCGAAAGAGATCGGCTTTCCGGTGATCATCAAGGCCGCGGCGGGTGGCGGCGGTCGCGGAATGCGTATTGTCCGTTCGGAGGATGAGCTCGAGACCAATCTGGAAACTGCGCAAGCCGAGGCTCTCGCGGCGTTCAAGAACGGCTCAGTTTATATCGAGCGCTATATCGAACGACCACGTCACATAGAAATTCAGGTGCTGGCGGATGAGCATGGAAACTGCATTCACCTAGGCGAGCGGGAATGCTCTATCCAGAGGCGTCATCAAAAATTGCTCGAGGAAGCCCCGTCGCCCGCTATTACAAAGGAGCAGCGCGAGATAATGGGCGCCGTTGCGGTCGACGCGTGCAAGAAGATCGGCTATTGGAGCGCTGGAACCTTTGAGTTTCTGCTCGATGAAGATGGCAGCTTCTACTTCATGGAGATGAACACGAGGATCCAGGTCGAGCATCCGGTGACCGAGATGGTCACGCTCGCCGACATCGTGCGCAATCAGATCCGCATCGCGTCCGGGGAAGATCTTCAATACCAGCAGAGCGACGTCCAGATCGTCGGGCATTCGATCGAGTGTCGAATCAATGCCGAGGATCCCGTGACGTTTGTCCCTAGCCCCGGCAAGATCACGGCATTCAATATCCCAGGCGGACCGGGCGTCCGCGTCGATACAGCGGCATATCCTGATTACACCGTCCCGCCTTATTACGATTCGATGATCGCCAAGCTGATCGTTCACGCCCGCACGAGAGAGCTTGCTATCGCTCGCATGGAACGTGCTTTGGACATGATGGTGGTTGAGGGTATCAAAACCACGATTCCGCTGCACAAGAAGATAATGGCGGACGAGAGGTTTCGGAAAGGCGATTTTTCCACCAAATTCATGGAGGAATTTCAGGTGTGATCGCTAGCAAAGTCGGAACTCCGGCAGCCTGCCTGTAAAGCGTACAGAATCGCGGAACGCCATCCGAGGGTAACGGCGTCGCGAAGTTGAGATCATGCCCGCGCGTCGATGTTCGCAACTATCTGATCCGCAGACCTAAGAAAATGTATTGACATTCCTTCCGTCGTCTTATTTAAGATCTTTACTTAATTTCACACACGATTGAGAACAAAATAGCAATTAAGTTTTTTGATTTAGCCGAAGCATAGATATTCCCGAACGCAAGAAACTCCTAACTCTTAGTTTCCCGCTTCCCGACGAATCTATACTCCTGAATCAAAGACACACTCGAATCTTTTGTCCCATGAAGGAGGAGACATGTCTGAGAGAAAACCCGCCGCATTTTCCGTTCGAGTTAGATTTCTAACCTGCCTGATACTCATCAGCATGTTGAGCGTTTCGACCCCGGCGGCACCGGAGGCGATTGTCGGAGCGGTCGGGCGGACGTGGCAAGAGGCTCGATTCGCAGTGCTATCGTCGGGTTTTCCCGACAACATGACGAATGTGTTTGCCGCGTTTCTGAAAGTCGGTCGAACAACAAGACGCCAGACACCGATCTCACATATCAGAATTTTTCCCGGCCCACTAAATTTACGGCAGGGACAGGAAACGGTTCTTTCGGCGATTGCGTATGGCGTCTGAACAGACAACGTCGATAAAGATCGGCGCGGCGGGCGCGAATCAGGTGACTGAGCAATACACCTTTGACCCGCAGACAGGATTGCGGACAAATCAAAAGGCGACGCGGAACGGGACGGACCTTCTCAACCTGAGCTACGAATACAATCGCGGCAACTCTGTCGGAAGCCTGAACCGAAAGACCGGGCATTTGACGAAGATCATTGACAATCTGAACGCGAACAAGAACCGCGAATATGAATTCGACGCGGTCGGAAGATTGAAGGCTTCATGGGGCGGACCGAATAAGAGTCTTTCCGTACAGGCTTACAGTTACGATCGGTACGGCAACCGGACGAGTGTTTATGTTAACGGCATTGCGGCTGACGGCAGCCTGATGCCGAGGGACGGGATCGCAGGTCTGGCGTACGACACCGCAACGAACCGCATCACGACGGCGGGTTGGGAATATGATTCGGCGGGAAATCAGACGCGAGCACTTGCCGAAGACGGCGTGACGTGGCTCAAGTTCGAATACGACGCAGCTAACCGGATTCGTGTTGTGAAGAAAGACGATGCAAACCAGACGATGCTGCAGGCTTTCGTGTATGGCTCGACGAACGCGCGTTTGATGGACTACGACGCGATTGCCGGTGTGAACAAACTCTACGCCTCAACCGGCGGAACGACGCTCGCGGAGTATACCGAGTCCCAGGCGGCGGTGCCGACCTGGACAAAGAGCTACACGTATCTCGGCGATACGCAGCTTGCGACAATAACACCTAATGGCAATAACGAGAACGTCGAATACAATCACCCTGACCGGCTCGGAACCCGCGTCATAACAAACCAGCAGGCCGGTACGAGTTCCGAACAGGCACATCTTCCCTTCGGCACGGCACTCAACGCCGAATCGTCGATCTCAAACAACAACAAGCGTTTCACGTCGTATGATCGAAGTGCTCTGACCGGTCTCGACTATGCCGTTAATCGAACTTACGACTCGAAGCAGGGACGATTTACGCAGGTCGATCCAATCGGAATGTCCGCCGTCTCGGTCGCCGCTCCGCAGACGCTGAACATGTACAGCTATTGCGGAAACGATCCGATCAACTTCACCGACCCGAGCGGCTTATTCTTTGGCAAGCTGTTTAAGTGGATAAAGAAAGCTATCAAATGGATAATGATAGCCGTCGCTGTCGCGGCCGCAATTTTAACAGTTGTTGGTACCGTTTTCGGCGTCGCCGCCTTGGCGGCCTTCACGAAAACCCTTCTAGGAGGTGTCCTAAGCTGGATTGCTAATATTCCAAGCATGATCGGCAGCAGCTTGTTTGCCGGGACAGCCGGGTCAATTGCCAGTGCGTTGGGATTCACAGAAGGGGCGTTATTGACTGCAACCAACGCAATTAATGGTTTGCTGGGCTGGATTGTACTGGCCGCCGCGAAAGCCTCTGTGGGGGCGATTGCAAATAGTTTTGCTCAAACGGGAGATAAAAGACGTAAACGGTCTGCAAATAAAGCCTGTCCTCCTTCGACGACCGCCACCTTTTTTACTATACAAGGAATTGGAACGTACGAAAAAGCTCTTAATATGTCGGAGCAAAATGCTCGAGAAGAAGGCGGTTGGATATACCAGAACAGCAAAGGCACGGTGAAAGCAGTTCTCAAAAATCGAGACACGCAGTGGGATTTTGGAGATGGTCCAACGCAGATAGTCTTATCGAATCCTCCTCGAATCCCTGGATCGAGAGTCGTAGGGACTTTCCACACTCACGATGGAGGTATGGGAAATCCTAGCGGGGAAATATGGGAGAAGGACGGAAATATTTGGGCTAGTGACGACCAGTTGGCAAACGCAAAACAAAAAGTGCCTGGCTTGATCGTTTCACGGCTCAAAAGCGGCGGAGTACGAACAGTAGTATACGGGCCGCCAAGGGGAATTTTTCGGGTCGGTTTACCGGACGGCTGTAAATAGGGAGGCGCCGCTCATGTCGAAACAATTACGATTGGTGATTATAGGCTTGCTTATTCCTCTTGCGTTTGTGGATGCATGTACGAAACAAACAGCGGACATTGAGAAGCCGCCCGAATGGAATACGGAATTCGTTGAGATATGCTCAATTACAAAGGATCTTTCCCGCTATGATGGAACTATTGTCAGGGTGAGGTCTCTTGTAAAGGGGTTTGAAGAACTCGTTTTGTATAGCAATGATTGCCCCGGTGAGTCTAACCTTATCTTAGCTGATATAGACTTCGATCTACGCAAGGAACTGATTAGACTCAGTACAGCAGATCGTAGGAATAATGGAATTAGGGGCGAGATTTTTTTGACCGGCAGATTAAAAAAAGATGCGGGAAAGCTCGTGTACTATGATCAGCAAATAGATCGAAATGGAAACGCCGTAAATACTAAAGTAATGACAGTCAGTAAATTGTCCCATATTCAGATTGAACAGTTTATTCCGACCGTAAGCTCCCCCTAAAAGTGCACACCTGAAAAATAGATGTTTTCTGACATCATAGACGATGGAGGAAGACAGATGAAGAGGTCGAAGTTCAGCGAGACGCAGATCGTGGCGATCTTGAAGGAAGGCGAAGTACGGTGGGCTCGAGGCATCGGACCTGAAGCGGATGCGGGAGCTCGAGGACGAGAACAATCGTTTGAAGAAGATGTACGCGGACCTGGCCCTTGAGAATCGTGCGATCAAGGATCTGCTGGGAAAGCTCTAACGCCGCAGATGCGGCGATGGGCGGTAGAGTTTTTGATCAGCATCTGGTCGCTCTCGATAGTGAGGGCGTGTGCGGTAGCAGGGCTTTCTCGCCGGGCATGGTATCGGGGCGATCCGGCGAAGAGGGTAGCTAAGACGGATGCTCCCGTGATCGACGCCCTGAATGAGATCATCAGTGAGCATAATCGCTGGGGCTTCTGGATGTGCTTTCACCGGCTACGGAACCTTGGGCACAAATGGAACCACAAGCGAGTATGGCGAATATATAAGGCGATGAAGCTAAACCTGAAGCGGCGAACCAAAAGGAGACTTCCCGATCGCGAGCCGGCGACGCTGGATGTCCCGGCCGAGGTCAACAATACCTGGTCTTTCGATTTCATGAGCGACACGCTTTATTCGGGTTTGAGATTTCGTGTGCTGAACATCATCGACGAAGGAGTTCGCGAGGCGCTCGAGATACTCGTCGATACGTCGATCACCGCGAAGCGTCTTGTGCGGGTCCTCGATCTGCTCAAGTCACAGCGCGGAGTTCCGAAAGCGATCAGGGTAGACAACGGACCCGAGATGACCGCCCAGGTGTTCGCCGACTGGTGCAGCGAGAACGACGTCCGCATCGACTACATCGAGCCCGGCAAGCCGAACCAGAACGCGTACATCGAACGGTTCAACCGAAGCTACCGTGAAGAGCTGCTCGATCCGCACATCTTCTCAAGGCTCACTCAGGTCCGAGACCTGAGCTGGGCATGGCTTATAAGCTACAACGAAGAGCGGCCGCACAGCTCGCATCCTCCGGCGATGAGAGGTTGGCGAGTAGTAGGAACTTACCATACGCATATCGATGATCTTGGCCCAAGTGGAGAAGACGCTCATCTTGTTAATGGCGCCCTTATGGCCTCTGGAGATTATTTGCCGAATTACAATAATCAGATCCCAGGCCTCGTCCTAACGCGGAGAGGCGGCGGGCCCGGATTCTACACCTACGGGCCGCCGCCCGGATTTTTCAATGTTGGGCTTCCTGCCGAATGCCGCAGCGGGAGACGCCAATGAGGAAGCGCGTTACAATTTCATTTCTATTTATCGCGGCGTCAACACTTATGTTCGAAAGCTGCGCGGATCGCCAGACGGAGACGGATGGCGAGCGGAGCATCCCGACCGTGTGTGAGTTGAGTGTTACCAGCTCTATTTCCGACGGCGCTCAAATAACGGTGAAAGGTAAGATTGGCGGCTATCATGAACTATTTCTTTACAGCGAATGCAGTGCGGAGAACGACAGATTTCTCCAGCTTGAACTCTCTGACGACGAAAGAAAAGCGCTCGTAGAACGTTCGGCGCCTCGTAGGCGAGACACTGCGGATGTTTATGGTGAAGCAACTATTGTTGGGAGGTATTATCGTGACGCCGGCAAACTCTACACGTACCCGCTCCGGCAGGTTGAACCCGGAGGGATGCTGAAGCCAGTTGTGGTGGACAAAGTTACGGACGCGAAAATAATAGCATTTCAACCACAATAGGTGAGGTGGTCTAATTTTCACGGACGTGAAAGTCTGGAGAGAATCGGTGGTATAGGGAAGTACGATGAGGCGCTCAATCCTGAGACCGCGAGGAATGCAAACCAGACGATGCTGCAGGCTTTCGTGTATGGCTCGACGAATGCTCGTTTGATGGACTACGACGCGGTTGCGGGCGTGAACAAGCTCTACGCCTCAACCGGCGGAACGACGCTCGCCGAATACACCGAGTTTCAGGCCGCAGTTCCGACGTGGACGAAGAGCTACACGTATCTGGGCGACACGCAGCTCGCGACCGTCACGCCGAACGGCGGGAACGAGAACACCGAGTTCAACCATCCCGACCGACTGGGAACACGCGTTATCACGAACCAGCAGACCGGCGGAAACTCGGAACAGGCGCATCTTCCCTTCGGGACGGCGCTCAATGCCGAATCGTCGATCTCAAACAACAACAAGCGTTTCACGTCGTATGATCGAAGTGCGCAGACCGGTCTCGACTATGCCGTTAATCGAACTTACGACTCGAAGCAGGGGAGATTCACCCAAGTTGATCCGATCGGGGGACTTGCTTTCGGCTGACGCAGTTCTGAGGAAGAAACCTGGAACCTACACGAAACCGTACGAACGGAAATTCATAAACCCTCGGTGCACAATGCATTGGGCCTTATATCTGGTGAATTGACGATTTGGCGGTCAAGCCTGTAAACTTTAGTAGATTCCCAGATACAGAAAGGAATTGATTTTTCGCGGTTATCGCCGCTTGAAGCGGGCGAAGTTACTGCGAGCTAGGAGAGACCATTTAGAGTCAGTTTATTTATGTCAACGGTAAAAGAATTAAAAGAGAAAATTGTGGGTGATTACAAGACCCACACTACGGACACCGGTTCTTCACAGGTGCAGGTCGCACTTCTGACGCAGCGGATAACGGAATTAACCGAGCACTTCAAGATCCATAAGAAGGACAACAATTCGAGACGAGGCTTGCTTCAGATGGTCTCACGGCGGCGAAAGCTGCTTGATTATCTCAGACGTACGAATATCAACGAATATCATGAGATCATCAAGAAATTGGGATTAAGACGTTAGTCTCAAGTCCCATGTCCCAAAGTCCCAGGCGATCGATCTTGGGACTAATGGGACTTGGGACTAGGGACTTGAAGATTGACTGCTTCGAGTCATCGTAAAAGAGGTTCTCTCGAAGAATTTGTTGGCGGCTGCTGAACGTGACAGTGATAATGGGCCACATACAAAAGGGAACGCGTAATATTTAAAACTCCAGTGGCGGCGGGGCATCACGATTTGCACCGCCGCCATTGTTTTTGAGGATTTTAGAAAATGGCAAAGAAAAAATATTTGAAAGAATCGATCAAGCTCGGCAGTCGCGAGCTGGTCGTTGAAACAGGAAAGGTTGCAAAGCAGGCCGACGGTTCGGTCGTGATCAGATATGGCGACACGATGGTGCTCGTAACGGCGGTCAGCGCCAGGACACCGAAAGAAGGATTGGATTTCTTCCCACTGACGGTAGAGTACCGTGAGTCGAGTTATTCGGCCGGACGAATTCCGGGAAACTATTTTCGCCGCGAAGGGCGGCCGAGTGAGAAGGAAGTTCTCACGTGCCGCATGATCGATCGTCCGATCCGCCCGCTATTTCCCGATGGTTATCGATTTGAAACACAGATCGTTGGAACGGTCATCTCGTCCGATGGCGAGAATGATCCGGATGTAATGGCGATCACCGGTGCGTCCCTCGCCCTTTACCTCTCGGACATCGCTTTCGAAACGCCGATCGCGGGCGTCCGCGTTGGTTTGATCGATGGAAAGTATCTGATCAATCCGACGTATGACGAACGCCGCGAATCGGTGCTGAACCTGGTCGTAGCCGGAACGGAAGAAGCGATCTGCATGGTCGAAGCTGCGGCCGAGGAAGTGTCCGAGGACATCATGCTTGAGGCACTGATGCTTGCGCACCAAGAGATCAAGCGGCTTTGCCTCTGGCAAAAAGAGCTGGGCAAGGCGCTCGAGATCACGAAACGTGAGCTCGTCCCGGCGACACTTGACGAGAATCTGATCGCAGAGATCGAAAAGAATTTTGGCGATCGGCTGCGGGAAGCTCTCGATACGACGGGCAAGGATAAGATTTCGAGCTACGCGGCGATCGATGCCCTTAAGAAAGAGGTTGTCGAAAGCTATCCCGACGATCAGCCCGAAAGGCGGCAAATGGCCGGGAAATCCTTTTCTCATCTTAAAGAAAAGACCTTCCGCGAAGATATGCTCGGGAAACGCCGTCGTCCCGACGGACGGAAATTCTCAGAGATCCGCCCGATCAATTGCGAAGTCGGTTGGCTACCCCGAGTTCACGGTTCCGCACTGTTCACACGCGGTGAAACGCAGGCGATCGTCACGACGACGCTTGGCACCAAGATGGACGAGCAGTACATGGACGATATAGAGAAGGGAGAAGTGAAGCGTCGCTTCATGCTGCATTACAATTTCCCGCCGTACTCGGTGGGTGAAGCGGGAAGATTTGGCGGCACGTCACGGCGTGAGACCGGTCACGGAAATCTCGCGCGTCGCGCGATCGAAGCAGTTCTACCGGATGATGGAGATTTTCCGTACACCCTTCGCATCGTTTCTGACATTACCGAATCGAACGGGTCGTCATCGATGGCGTCGGTCTGCGGCGGTATCCTGAGCTTGATGGACGCCGGCGTTCCGATCAAACGTCCGGTTGCGGGCGTCGCGATGGGACTTGTAATGGAGGGGAATCGTTACGCGATCCTTTCGGACATTGCGGGGGCCGAAGATCATTACGGCGACATGGACTTTAAGGTCACCGGTTCGAGGGAAGGGATCACCGCACTGCAGATGGATATCAAGATCTCCGGGATCAATGCGATGATCCTGCAGGAAGCGCTTGAGCAGGCACGCAAAGGCCGGATCCATATTCTCGATAAGATGGCAGAGGCGCTCCAGGCGCCGCGCGAAGAGATCTCGCCCTATGCTCCGCGTATAATCACGCTTCATATTAATCCGGAGAAGATCCGCGACATTATCGGCAAGGGCGGTTCAACTATCCGTGCGATCACCGAAGAAACCGGAGCTAAGATCGATGTTTCAGACGACGGCACCGTGCTTATCGCTACGGCTGACGGCGAGGCCGGACAGAGAGCTGTTGCATGGATCAAGTCTCTGACGGCAGAGGCAGAGATCGGCGAGACCTATCTTGGGACAGTTTCGCGGATCGTCGATTTCGGCGCGTTCGTCGAAATTCTTCCCGGCCTCGACGGACTGCTTCACATTTCCGAGATCTCGGACCGACGCGTTAAAGACGTACGCGACGAGTTGAAGGAAGGCCAGCAGATAATGGTCAAGTGCATCGGCAAAGAAGGCAATAAGGTCAAACTTTCCCGCAAGGCGATCCTTGCACAAGAGAAAGCCGCGGCCGGTGGTGCCGGTGGCGGTGACGGCGAAAGCCGCGACCACGGTGGCGATCGCAATAATGATCGCAACGACGACTAGTAAGTTGCGGCATCGATGACAGCAACATGAGAGGACGGCTTAGCCGCCCTCTCGTTTCTTTTCTGAATCGGTAATTCGGCTAACGGCATCGGAAAATGACGTTGGGTCGATCGCAGGGTATCGATAAAGATCCGGTACGATACTTTCGAACAAGACGGCGAGTTGTGACAGATCGACCAGCCCTTCATTTATCATCGCCTCGACATCCAGCAGATCCTGAGCGTGGCCGCGCTCGATCTTTGACAGCGCCTGGCTGTACGGATCGTAATGATAAAAATCGAGTTTTCCTTCGCGTGCGATGTGCCGGGAGCGAGCTTCCCAGCCCGGCAGCGGTGGAATGAAATCCGAGGGCGCGGCCAATTCGATATTGATCTCGAGATCTTCTTTCAAAATGGGCAAGGCGCGAAACAACTCATCCAGTTCCGGATCGAACCGGAGGTCGATGTCGATGGTCGTATCGCGCCAGCCATAGAGGACAGCAGTAACGCCGCCCGTAAAATAAACGCGTGCCGTCTGCCTCGAGAGTTTGCCGAGGGCCCGCATAAATTCCATGACTCGGTTTCGATTTGTTAGGTTCCGCACTCGGTTGCCCGTTCAAAGCTAACAAGGCGCCGGATCAAGGCGTTGTATCGTGAATGCGAAGCGTCAGGGTTTATGTCTCGCAACGTCGAATAAAGTCGGTGTTCCGGTGACACGATCGTCGCATGCGGAATCGAAACACCCGCACGGCGAAGGCGTTCGGCACCTATAGACACCAGAAGAGACGGGATCGTCTCCGACCCGACCGCAAGGTCTCTGATGCCTTCTTCGATAATGTCCTGCCCCGGTCTCACGATTTGGATTATATCGGATTGTTACCGCCGTTCCCAACCCAGACCACGCAGGCAACGACGCTTTACACGATTCGGCGTAGTTTCGTTTTCCAGTGCGTTCGGCTATTGTAGAATTTCCGTTTTATTCAACCATTGTTCAGAATATGCCAGCACCTAATATAGAAACGATCGTCTCCCTCTCAAAGCGCCGCGGGTTTGTCTATCCTGCATCCGAGATCTATGGCGGGCTCGGCTCGTCATGGGATTACGGCCCGCTTGGCGTCGAGTTGGCGAACAACATAAAGAAGAGCTGGTGGAACTGGCTGGTCTACGAGCGTGACGATATCGAAGGGCTCGATTCGTCGATCATCCAGAATCGTCTGACTTGGAAATATTCTGGACACGAAACGACGTTCAGTGATCCCCTCGTTGATTGCCGCGCGTGCAAGGGACGATTTCGATTAGATAAGCTGCTGGATGTTCAGTGCCTAAATCATCCCTCGGTCCATCCCGGCGAAGACAAAGAATGCGATCTGACCGAGGCTCGTGAATTCAACCTGATGTTTCGCACGACCGTCGGCGCGGTGTCGTCGGACGAAGACGAGTCGGCGTTGGCCTATCTTCGCCCTGAAACGGCGCAGGGAATCTTCATCAACTTTGCAAATGTCCTCAATACGTCGCGCCGAAAGATTCCGTTTGGCATCGCGCAAATTGGGAAGGCGTTCCGAAATGAGGTCACGCCCGGTAATTTTATCTTCCGTACGCGCGAGTTTGAGCAGATGGAGATGGAGTATTTCGTTCGGCCTGAAGACGCTCCGCGAATCCATCAGGAATGGATCGACGGATTCCAATCGTGGATCGAGTCGCTTGGGATCTCCGCAGCGAATCTGAAGTTCTACGAACAGTCTAAAGAAGAGCTGGCGCATTACGCCGAACGGACGGTCGACATTCTCTATCGCTATTTCCCCGAGCGCGAAGACGAAGATAAACAATGGGACGAACTGATGGGAATCGCGAATCGGACCGACTACGATCTACGCGTTCATTCAAAGAAACCCGAAGTAGATGGAAAGCGAATCAATACCGACTCAACAGACGATCTTTCGTATTTTGATCCGCAAACGAACGAGCGGTTTTATCCGTACGTCATCGAGCCCGCGATCGGCGTCAATCGCACGCTGCTCGCGGTGATGATGGATGCGTACACCGAGAAGACAAACGAAAAAGGTGAGACGCGTGTGATCCTGCGACTGCCTCCCGCGCTTGCTCCGATCAAGGTCGCAGTTCTTCCGCTTGCGAAAAATAAACCTGAGATCGTCGAGATGGCCAGGAAACTAAAACACGATCTCCAACCGTCGATGCGAGCCGTCTATGACGACACCGGCGGCATCGGCAAACTGTATGCACGTCAGGACGAGATCGGCACGCCCTTCTGCGTGACGGTCGATCATGAGTCGCTCGAGGACAATGCGGTTACCGTGAGGGATCGCGATACATGGGAGCAGGAGCGGGTTTCGGTGGGTGGGTTAAGATTGTTCCTTGAAAAAGGATTGATCAGTTAACGATGGCCTCCAGCTGCGGCGCGCGATCAACATCCGACTTGAAGGAAAAAGATTACTTCGAGAAACATTCTATCGCGCCGTCAGCTGCAAGGCTTTGTTCGGCGCGTGACGAGGACTTGTTCTGCCCGTTACGATTCCTCTGGGTTCGTGATCGGACGCGGATCATAGAACGGTCGTATTTGCCTAAGCTTTCCGTTCGACACGCGAAAGCAATCGAACACCGGAATCACGCCAAATGTAGTATCAAGGTCGAAAACTGTCGCGACAAATTCTCCTTCAACGATGTGCTGTTTGACGCGGATGTCTCGAATCGCCGGGAATAAACCAGACAGGAAATCAACAACGGCTTGTTCACCGCTCAGCCTGGCCGAAAGCGGACTCTCGAAAGTAACGTCAGGAGCAAAGGCGACTTTACTGAGATCCTTCTTTCTTAAACCATCAAGATATCCTTCGACAATTCTTATCATTTCATCTCTCATTGATTTGTCGCCGTCCATCAGACCTTTGAGTACCTGCCCCTCTAAAGAGAGTTCATTGAAAGCGCCGAACGATTGAGATGACGTGGGGCGAAACCAATACGCGCAACTTTGGGTTCACCAAAAGCCGTTGATAAGAAAGTCGCTGTTTCGCCCTCACGTCCAGTGTCTTTCATAGCTGAATTGTTGTGCGCGGCGTAGCAAACAACCTAGCTACTTTAGTTTTGGGGCTGTTACTCTTTGTCCTTCCTGGTTGATAATTAACTTTGTCACTCGTCCGGTTTCATCTCGAACAAAGACGAACTGTGCGGTAAATCCTTTTATGAAAAACTCAATTTCTGATTCGGGCAACAACTCCATCTTCGGCTGTCCGGTTGTTTGGCTCATCAGTTTGTCGCCCTCTTTTGTAATAATAAAGTTGACGTTCGGAGCAATCTCATATTGACCGACATAAGAGTCATAGATTTTAGAATCTAAACTGATGGCTTTGCGTTCCGTCGGAATCCGACTGTAATGTCGGGCGACAACTTGCCAACGCCGTCCGCGCTTCAAGAAGGTGTCAGTAAAGCGTGATTGAAAACTCAGACTATCCTGAACTTTAGAAACAATACGCCCGGTGACAATAGCCGCGTTTCCATAGACGCGCACTTGCATATCTTCGTTAGTGAGAGATGCCTTGACGGAAGCAGGCGGAGATTGAACAAGTGTTTTTTCTTCGGCTTTAGTAGAAAATTTGCCGCTTTCATCTATTCTGGTGAAATCATCGGGGCGGCAGTCCGCTTGAACATTTAGTTAGACCTTACGACGGAAAGCTTTGTTAGTATGCAACGGGCGCCTGCCACGATGGACCTCCCACATTATCCAAACTACCGCCACGGTCCCAATGCTCATGGGAACCAGAAAGACCAGCGGCACTTCTGTTCCTAGCCTTCCAGTGAAATTGTCCCAATTCGCCACGATGAACGCGGTCACCATCGCTGTGTAGGCACTTCCTTGGCCAGCGACATGGGCGATAAGCCAGTTGCGCCAGCGCATCTTACTCGCAAGATAACCCAACAGTGCGCATGCGAACGTGCCAAGTGCAATGAACAGAAATATCCAGTGGTTCCGCCAATCCATCAGAGCAAGTGCGCCTCCTGAAATGGATACCACCGCTACAGCGGCGAAAAACCACTCTCCCGCGCGCGAATGCAAACCGATACGCTTCTGAGCCCACATTGAAACGGGTCCGAGAAGCAAGGGGCGGCCCCTCCCACGACGTGAGCAATCTTAAGTAGAGCCTCTATTTCCACATCCGAGTCTTCATGATCAAGGCAGTAACTGGCACATAAGGTCTAACGCTCAAGCTCAGCCGCGGCCTTGACGCCCGAAGGGCGGCAAGGACGTCGGCTGGAGCGCCTTGTTGGGCGGCACGCTCACTTTCGAGACCCCTTTAACGATTCAAAGCGGACATAGGGGTTCGGCGGTATCCAACGCCTACTTCAGCCGACCGCGGGTGATTGCGGTATGGCTTTCCAGTACATCGAACAACTTGGCGCTGATATTGCTGATGGCAGGGCTGGACTTGAGCGCCGCCACGATCGGGCCAACCAGATACGACTGCGCAGCAGCTTCGCTGTCAAACAGGTAAATACCGCCCGCCTCGCGTTCTGCCTCGTTCATCAGCCATACCTTCCAGCGCAGACCGGGCGTGTCGGCAATCGGTTGGGCGGCTTCGAGCCATGCCGCCTCAAGCTCAGCTCTTGAAATGCTGAACTTCAGATTGACTTGCAGAATTTTCTGGGACATATTTTTTCTCCTTTCAATGAGTGGTGCCGAATCGGTTGACCATACAGTGGTAAAACTCAGACACCTAAAGTGGGCAATTGTATTGACTTAAATCATTAGCATTTCCTTGCTTGGAATGCCCTGTGGTGATAGCCGCCCAACTACTTATTAACACCAATCGCCGTTGATAATATACCGGAATCAGCGTACTATCAACGGAAATTCACTCTCCCATATGAGCACTCCAAAGCCAAAACTTCTGGATCAAGTGCGCGGCCTGATACGTTTGAGGCACATGAGCTACAAGACCGAGCGGGCCTACGTAGCTTACATTCGCGACTATATTCTTTTTCACAATAAGCGGCATCCATCACAGATGGGCGTCGGCGAGATCCGCTCCTACCTGACACACCTGGCTGTCGACAAAAACGTCGCCGCTTCGACGCAGAACGTCGCCTTCAACACCTTACTCTTCCTTTACAAGCAGGTGATGGGTATCGAGCTCCCGGCGATCGAAGGAGTGTTGCGGGCCAAACGTCCTGCCCGGTTACCCACCGTTTTCACTCGAGACGAGGCGCGGAGCTTGATTCTGAGTCTCGACGGGGTGCCCCGTCTGGTAGCCAGTCTTCTGTACGGCTCCGGGCTGCGGCTAACCGAGGCTCTGCGGCTGCGCGTTAAGGATGTCGATTTTCAAGCTCAGGTGATAACCGTCCGGGACGGGAAAGGGTTTAAGGACAGGACCACCCTATTTCCTGATGAACTTACCAACAGTCTGCGCCGGCACCTTGGACCGTGTGAAAGAGATTCATGCTGCTGACCTCGCCCGCGGGTTCGGGACGGCACCTCTCCCCTATGCGCTGGCTCGAAAATATCCAAACGCGGCAAAGGAGTTTTCGTGGCAATACCTTTTCCCGTCAACTAAACTCTCTCCCTCGCGTGAGGACGGTATTGTCCGCCGACATCATTGTTCGGAAAGCACTATACAGGATGCGGTAAGAAAGGCACTCAAACGCGCGGGAATACAGAAGCATGCCGGCTGCCATCCGTTTCGTCACAGTTTTGCCACTCACCTGTTGGAAGACCATTACGACATTCGAACAATACAGGAGCTTCATGGTCACAAAGATGTTAGGACGACGCAGATCTACACGCATGTGGCGAAGAGAAAGAATTTTGTTCGAAGTCCGCTCGATTCATAGAATGATCAAGATATTTCCGTCGTCGTTTAGCAGAACGCATGATCGTGCGTAATATTAGGTTCGTATGAAGAAGCTAATCGAGTGCGTACCGAACTTTAGCGAAGGGCGCGATCTCAGCATCATCAAGCAGATCACTGATGAGATTGAAAACATCGATGACGTCAAACTACTTGACGTCGATCCGGGTGCTACGACCAACCGCACGGTTGTAACTTTCGTCGGAACCCCGGACGAAGTTTTCGAGGCTGCATTTCAGGCCGTAAAAAAAGCGCAGGAATTGATCGACATGCGTCGTCATAAAGGCGATCATCCGCGCTTCGGTGCGACGGATGTATGTCCGCTCGTGCCGATCTCGGGCGTCACGATGGAAGAGGTCGCGGAGCATGCTCGGAAGCTCGGAGAACGGATCGGAAACGAGCTTGGTATTCCGATCTACCTCTACGAGAATGCCGCGACCCAAGAAAAACGACGTAACCTCGCTAACTGCCGCGAAGGCGAATACGAAGGACTGAAAGACCGGATCAGTTCGAGCGACTGGAAACCGGATTTCGGCCCGTCTGATTTTAACGACAGTGTCGCCCGTTCGGGAGCAACGGCCGTCGGCGCGAGAGACTTTCTTATCGCGGTGAATTTTAATTTGAATACGACCTCGACGCGGCGTGCCAATGCGATCGCCTTCGACGTGCGCGAGAAGGGCCGTCCAAGACGTGAAGGCAATTCGATCACCGGTAAGATCGTCACGGACGGGGCCGGAGAGCAAGTAATGATCCCCGGAACGCTCAAAGGGACTAAGGCGATCGGCTGGTTTATCGAGGAGTACGGCATCGCTCAGGTTTCGATGAACATCACAAACCTGTCGGAAACGCCGCTGCATGTCGCGTTTGACGAAGTGAGCGAGAAAGCCCGGCAGCGCGGGATACGGGTCACCGGCCTCGAGATCGTCGGTCTGGTTCCGAAGAAAGCGATTATTGATGGGGGCAGATACTATCTGACAAAACAGCGGCGTTCGCTCGGCACTAACGAAGCTGAAGTCATCAAGATCGCGATCAAATCGATGGGCCTCGACGACCTTAAACCCTTCGATCCAGCCGAGAAGATCATCGAATACGTCCTTGAATCGGAAGCGAAAATGAACAAACTCATCGACATGACGTGCCGAAATTTTGCGGACGAAACCGCGTCTGAATCGCCGGCTCCCGGCGGCGGTTCGATCTCGGCTTACATGGGCGCCCTGGGTGCGGCGCTCGCCACGATGGTCGCTAACCTGTCGTCGCACAAAGCCGGCTGGGACGACCGATGGCAGGAGTTTTCCGATTGGGCGGTCAAAGGGCAGCAGATCAAGGAAGAGCTTTTGTTTTTGGTCGACGAAGATACTAATGCCTTCAACAAAGTGATGGATGCGTTCGGTCTGCCGAAGGCGACCGATGAAGAAAAAGCGGCACGCTCTGCCGCCATCGAGGACAGGACGAAATATGCGACGGAGATCCCGTTCCGCACGATGGAACGTGCGTTTGATGCCTTTGAAATAATAAGAGCGATGGCGGAGCAGGGAAATCCGAACTCGGTTTCTGATGCCGGCGTCGGAGCTCTTTGCGCTCGATCAGCCGTAATGGGCGCGTTCCTAAACGTTAAAATAAACGCCGCCGGTTTGAAAGATCGCACCTTTGCCAAAGATATCCTCGCGCGCGGATCCGACATCGAACGCAGTGCCATCGCCCTTGAAGCCGAGATCATGGCGATCGTGAATGGAAAAATAGACCAATGATAGCTTGCCGCCGTATTCGGGACTTTGGTCGATTACAAATCTCTTGGGTACGGTGCCGGTCCACCGCCTGCGCTGGTTAGGCGCGATGTGGTCAGCCAAAGAAGCATCCGAGCTCATCTTTGTCGACAATCTCAAGAAACTCTTCGCTGCTGTTAGCGACGGGTTGCAGTTCATAGCCGAGCCACTTGAGATCCCGCCGCATCCAGAAGACGCGCCGGTGCTTCTGAGTACGAACATAAGTTGCTTTGGCAACCGGCGATTCGTCTTTCCTATCTCGATGGATCCAGTGGGGCCGAACCTCGAAGATCTCGACGCTTTGCCCGGAGATTCGGCATGCGGTCGAGTTGGGGACGGATGTGCGGTGGCGGGCGACGCCGCGCAAGGACCTTGGCGAGAGCCTTCTCGCACGGCTTCACCTTTTGTCGCCGTCGTGTCCTAACCAACACGCGTGTCCCATCTCGTGCGCCGCAACGAACGCCTGATCTCCGGGCTTAGCTTCGATGACTACGTAGTTGTGCGTCGAGGCAAAACTGCAGCCGTTCGTCAAGCTTGGAGGGGAGTCCTGAACGTTCTGCACGATGAACACTATTATTTCCGCGCCCAGGCCGATAATGCGTCGAAAGCGATCTTCGAACTTGCACGTTGCCGGCGACAATCAATGACAGAAGGTACAGGCTCCATATCGTCAGCGTTGGCGGTATCGTACCGCCGCCACCCGGAAGCGGATTCACAAGAGCAGATATACGACGAACAGCAGCGACGCGGCTGTGGCAACGCCGATCGCGGACGCGGGGCGCCGCACTGACTTGTGGAGCAACCGAGGTCAGGTGGCACGGCGGGATCTCAGGGCCACCCGCCTTACAGCGCCGGTGGTCAGGGGTTAAATATTGTAAACACGGCGTTATCAACAACATTGCGGCCTTCTGACCCAAATGGACCTGCCCAGTCGATTGTATTAGGGCGCCAACGGAAGCTTGGCGGGACAGCGCCGATCAGCTCGGAAGCCAGGTCTGCCTCAACTATCGTGCCGTTGATTCTGAATGGGACAGGGGTAATGATCGCCTCTCCGCCAGCAAGAAGAGGTCTCCTGTCCACCGCTGTTCCTGCGAACTCGGCGCCATCCCAGCTCACGTAAAGAATGAACTCCGCGAGAAACGGAATGCCCGGTGGGGTAGGATAACCCTGAGGAGCTGTGGCGGGGTCTAAGTCGAAGATAAAGTTCCACCAGATTTCTGAGTGTCCCTGTGGTGGCACGGTTGGAGCGACGGGCACGGGACCTGCCATTTCCATGAGCAACTCGAAGTCTCCGCTTGCCGTCTTGGTCATCCGGGCAAAAACGATGTCCTGGAATGCTGGAGCGTTGTTGAGATAGGTGTCGCCGACGGGGTCCGTGACCGTGCTGGTCTGGGCTGACACTGGCGCCGCGGTCAACAAGATCGCGGCCAGAAGGGCGATCGCTCCTAGTGCGATGTGCTTGGAGCGTGTGAGTATGATGCGTGCTCCTTCCGCGACTTTGACGCCGATCCGCGCCAGATGCTTCGCCGGGCGCGCGGATTGCGCGGCGGCCTTGCCATTGTTATTTCGTGATTGCATTTTAGTTCTCCTTCCCCTCTTGGGGTTGAAATCGCGCTGCGCCCCAGCTTGCGAAAAAGCCGGAAGAGCCTGAAGTTTACGCGATATGGCAAGCAGTAAGCGCACGACGACATGCCCGACCCGTTGCCCCGATCAGGTTTAGGTGTCGAAGAAGGCCAACAACGGCCCAAAAAAAAGTAATTGCGATCGGCGTCCATCTGAATTTTAGTAGGTTCAACATAAATTCGCCCCGCTCAAAATTGGCTTGCTGGTGCGAAAGCCGTTCTGCTTAATTCAGAGGCCCAGCGGACAAGTTTGCGTGTCCTTCAATCGACGAAGCTCCTGACTCTCGATCCGAAAAATCCAATGGTCGCAGTCTAAACCCGCCGCACTCGATCTGCAAACTCGACAAACCCGATGCTCGGTCTTCTGCCCCGACTCCTGAACCACACCTAACGCTCCGGTTCAGCGGCGGCACGCAGCGCCGTCCGCTGCAACCGGTTGTTAGGTGGCAGCCGTGTTTCGTTCACTGCAACTCGATCACTCCCATCTCAGTTCGCAGGGTCGCGATCAGCAAAATGCGTGGCCCTCGCTTGATGGGAAGGTCGACGCCGACAACCGCGAGGGCACGGGCAACTTCTTTCGGTTCTGGGTGCTCTCCACGCAATGACACCAACGTAGGACCGCGCGGCGCTGTAACTGAGGGATGCGGACTGTCTCCCCAGTCGATGAAGAACGGGACAAGACCATCAGCTACGACTGTCGCAGGATCGGTGAACTGCCAGCGCAGCAAACGGCCGTCCGATCCCTGACGGCTACCGGAGACAACCGCCCCGAGACGGACGCCGTCCCGGTTCGCCTCATCCGCAAACCTGACCAGGTCCGTTCCTTTCACGGCCCAGGTAAAGAGGCGGGGCGCTGTCAGGGTATCGACTGCGAACCACCGTGGAGCGTCGGCTCCGGCCTCGGGGCCAACGATTTCCAAGTAGGCGGACGCAGATAACGCAAGCAGTGCGTTGCGCGTGCCGCGGCCAGGGTGCCGGCCTCCCGGCGCTGCGCGCGCTCCGAGGCCACCCTCAAGATCGGTGACGCTCTTCTCGAGATCCATCGTCGAGTACACGAGGTGATCCACGCGCTTCACGAGGGAGTAGTCCATCTCAAGGTCGTCCATCAGCGGCGCAATCGCTTCATCTGCCACCTAATTACTTATTAACACCGGGCACCGTTGATAATATTACGAAATAACACGTATTATCAACCGAAATCCTTTTTCGAGATATGCCTGCACAGACACCAAAATTGCTCGACGAAGTCCGAAACCTGATGCGGTTGCGGGACACATGGGTCACAAGACCGAACGTGCTTACGCCAGTTCCGCTCGATAATCCATTGTGAAAAACGACGTATTAAAAGTGCGTTCACTCGCCAAAACGCTTGCAGAACGCGGCGGACGGGCGATGCTCGTCGGCGGCTGCGTGCGCGACGAGCTGATGAGCGTCGAATCGACGGAGTGGGACCTTGAGGTTTATGGGATCGAGCCTGAAAAACTAAGAGATGTTCTAGGCAGCTTCGGCGAGGTTAACGCGGTCGGTGAGGCGTTTACCGTCTACAAACTGGGCGTTGACCTGGATATTTCGATTCCGCGGCGTGAGCGTAAGACATCTCGGGGGCACACGGGATTTGTCGTCGAAGGCGATCCGGAGATGTCATTCGAGGAAGCGTCTTCGCGACGCGACTTTACCGTAAACGCTATTCTCAAAGATCCGTTGACGGGTGAGATCGTCGATCCGTTCAACGGAAGGGAAGATATAGAGAGAAGGATCCTCCGTCATGTTTCGTCCGAAACGTTTGGCGAAGATTCTCTGCGCGTGCTTCGGGCAGCGCAGTTTGCCGCTCGTCTGGAATTTGATATCGCTCCCGAAACTGTCGAGATCTGCAAGGCGATCGACGTCGCCGATCTTCCGAAAGAGCGCATCTGGGGCGAGCTTGAAAAGCTCTTGCTGCGAGCACAGCGGCCGTCGATCGGGCTGAAATGGCTCTACGATCTTTGCGTTGTAGATCAGCTATTCCCGGAATTGAAATCCCTCGTCGGTGTACCACAGGAACCCGAATGGCATCCCGAGGGCGACGTCGATGTTCACACGTTGATGGTTGCAGACGAAGCGAGAAAATTGATCGATGACCTGCCGTACGAGCGCAAGGTCACCGTCATGCTTGGCGCGGTAGCGCATGATTTTGGCAAGCCGCCTACGACGCAATTTTTTGAGGGGCGCTGGCGTTCGCATTCGCACGACGAGGCCGGCGTCGAACCTACGTTGAGCTTCCTGGATCGGCTAGGCATTTTTACTTTGAATGGATACGACGTGCGAAACCAGGTCGTGCAGCTTGTCAGGTACCATTTGAAACCAGGCGAGTACTACAAAGCGAAATCCCCCGTCGGTGATGGGGCGTTTCGACGGCTCGCGCGAAAGGTTGAGCCCGATCTTCTTTATCGCGTCGCGAAAGCCGACAGTCTCGGCCGCAATCCTGACTGGCTGCCGGCGGAAAAGCGCTTCGGCTCTGAAGCCCAGGAATGGTTTATCGAAAAGGTCCGTGAGCTGCAGATCGAGAAAAAAGCACCCGAACCGATCCTTATGGGCCGGCATCTGATCGAACGCGGTCTTAAACCTTCTCCGGAATTCAAACAGATCCTGGTAGCGGTTTATGAGATGCAGTTGGACGGAAAAGTTTCAAGCCTGGAAGAAGCGAGGGCGGCGGCGGAAGCCATGATCGAATGATCACTCGGTTTCGTCTTCGGTTTCCTTGATGGTCTGCTCGGCAATAGCGTTCTCTTTTTTGATATCGACGCGCAGACGCCGGTAGAAGCTCATCCACAGGTTAGCGATCCACGGCAGCACGAAGAAAGCGAGTACGTATCCACGCCAGTCGTCGATGAGAAGACGGAACTGCGAGATCAGGATCACGGCGATAGCAACCCAGTGCGAGAAGCAGTACTCGCAGGTCCAGACGTAGAAGAATTTTCTAACGAGGATATTCGACGCGTTCTCGCTGCGCAGTTTCGCGGCCTCGCGCCATTCCTCGAAGATAGTCTCCTGTGTCACTGTCCAGGCGATGGACGCCACGACGAGCGAAAGAATGAGCAGCGTGTAAAGCTGTATGAGTATCGGCATTTAAAATAAGTTTGCGATTCACAACCGCAAAAAGCAATCGTGAATCGCAAGCACTCGCTTTGAGTTCCGGCTCTAGCCCGCTTTTTTACTCCCCTCCTGTCTTAGGAGGGGTGCCGACGCTTCGTCGGCGGGGTGGTGCCGCCTGAAAGCGGGACTCAAAACTTACTGCTTTCCTTCGAGGAACGCCTTCAGCCTTCGCGAACGCGAAGGATGTCGCAACTTTCTCAACGCCTTAGCCTCTATCTGACGGATACGCTCCCGAGTAACTGCAAAGTGCTGGCCGACCTCTTCGAGCGTGTGCTCTGAGCCCGTATTGCCAAGCCCGAAACGCATCTTGATCACCTTCTCTTCACGAGGCGTAAGCGTCGCGAGAACCTCGTCCGTGATCTCTCGAAGATTCGAAAAGGTCACCGACTCGGCCGGATTCAGTATCGACTTGTCCTCGATAAAATCACCGAGATGCGAATCTTCCTCTTCGCCGATCGGCGTTTCGAGCGAGATGGGTTCCTGAGCGATCTTCAATACCTTTCGCACCTTCGAAACCGGAATATCCATCCGCTTCGCGATCTCTTCGCTCGTCGGTTCGCGGCCAAGTTCCTGCACCAGCAGACGCGAGGTGCGGATAAGCTTGTTGATCGTCTCGATCATGTGCACCGGAATTCGGATCGTGCGGGCCTGGTCGGCGATCGCTCGGGTGATCGCCTGTCGGATCCACCATGTCGCGTAGGTCGAGAACTTGTATCCGCGTCGCCATTCGAACTTGTCGACGGCCTTCATCA
>JBDTWZ010000023.1:0-26612 GCA_040006435.1 Acidobacteriota bacterium | reverse complement strand
GATGATAAGTTTACGGCACGGCGATGATAAGTTTACGGCGCGGCCGCACTTTTTTCGGATCGCACTTCACAAGCACCGCAAAAATGGCTCTTGGCGCCAGTCTCAGCGGTGTCAGATAAAAAAGTTGCCTAATGTCAACCACACTTCCCAATGCACGACACTCTTGAAATGGCAATTCTTGGCACCGAGCCAAAGCAGACGGCCGTAGTTCTCGCTCGCTGTGGTACCGATATGGCGATCGAGAACCTCCCGATCGGGCAGGAACTGCGCGATCTTCTCAGTTTTCGCGATCACGTTGACCAATCCCTGCACTCCCTAAAAGACCGACCGCTCGAAGTCGATCTCGCGAAATTCGGTAACGACCTGTTCAAGTATGTGATCCGCGGCGACGTCGAACGCATTTACTACGGCCTCCCAACCGACGCCCTGGTCCGGCTAAATATTCTCAGTAATAGTCAGGAGCTACAGTCGATACCGTGGGAATATATGCAGGACCCGAAACAACCAGCCGGCCCGTGGGTCGTGCGCTCAGTGGTTCGCATCATACCGACCGTTGGGTCAAACCCTCCGAACCCATTGCCGCTCGCCACGCTGAACCGGAAGTTAAAGATCCTTTTTGCGTTTGCGGACCCCGTCGATCAGGACCCGGTGAGCTGGTCGGACGTCAAGGATGCCGTCGAGCGGGCATTGCAAGCCGGGATTCCCGCGAACAACTACGAATTGAAGGTAATCGACGCGAATCCGAAGGCTCTTGCCGAGGCGCTGCAGGAGACGCAATACGATATATTCCATTTTTCCGGCCACGGAGTAGTAGACGAAAATGGTGTCGGCCAGGTACTGCTTATGGACCGCACCGGAAACAGGAGCATCCCCTACAGCGCGGCGAAGCTGAGTATGATATTGCGCTCTCGTGGTATCCGACTGGTGATCTTGAGTGCGTGTTACACGTCAAGCGGAAACTACACAGACAAGTTCGACGTGACGGCGATCGCATTGATCGGTGCGGGGATTCCCGCCGTCGTCGCAAACCAGTTTCCGGTACCGGATTCCACTGTCGCAACTTTTGTCAAGCCACTCTATGACTCCCTATTCAAGAATGGCGATATCGATCTTGCTGTCAATGAAGCACGATACTTGCTTGCGAATGATCCTGCCCTCACTCAGGGGGCTTTTGCGACGCTCGAGTGGGGCATACCGACGCTCTATCGCCACGTTGCCGGATCCTTGATCTTGAAACCTTGAATTACCAGGAGGATCGCGTTGTCCAATTTGCCGCCATTCACCCTCATATACGAAAGTCCGGTCGGGCGTGAGAAGAGCTCCGACTTGACCGGTCCCGCCGGTGCTCCGAGCGAATCTATACCACAACTGTCTGAGCCGGTCCCCGAAAGCTCGGGCGCCCCGGCTGAGGCGTATGAAAGCATCGCGGACGGGGCAGAAGAAGTTACCGTCGAGGAAACGCCGAACGAACTGCCACGGGTGAATGCCACTGAGGACGCACTCTCGGAGTTGCGTGATGCCGTCACCGATTTTCGCGCGGCAGTGTCAGAAGCCGGCGACACCGTAAACGCCTCACCGGAACTTATCAAATTGAGTCACGATATCGAGCAAAAATTCGGGTCGATCCCCCTGAATCCCGACTTCCGGCGAACGCTCGAATATACCTGCGTCAATCAACAGTCGTTCTCAAACAGTCTTGAAGAATTTATCAACGAGGTCGAACCGGTAGTCGCCGAGCTGAGCCGACAGGCAAAGGTCATGACCGTCGCCCTCTGGGATCTCGACTCCCGCGTTGGAAATCTACCGACAGTTATTAAGTCGTTGAATGACTCTCAGCCCGCAATCACTTTCTTCGAGCTGCAGGGAGCACCGGTCCCGGCCGGCCTCGTCAACCGGCCGGCGTACATGATCAATTGGCTCCGCTCGCTCACCGATAAGCGCCTCTCAAAAGCTGACAAAGAACTGATCGGCGAAAACATGAATGCCAATGACTTCTACGAAGGTGCAAGAGTCATACGCAAGAATACCGGCGTGGATTACCTCGTCGGCATCACTCCGTACATGATCGCCGGAGAGACTGAGGACGAGGTGTTTTGGAATCGGTTCTCGAACTCCAGCGCTCGGATGCTGCTGGTCTCGAGCTATGGGCTTCGGGATTACGCGGACGCGGCAGCAAGACCCGTCGAAGCCGCGATCGCACTGCTTTTCATCGCCGCGCTCGCCGTTGCAATAAACCGGCGGCTCGATTATCACGACGGGCCCGACACCGGGTGCCTTGTTGATCACAATGTCGAACGCTCGAACATCGTCGCGTGCATCCGTGAGCTAAAAATCGACGCGGTCTGCCTAAAGAAGTTTGAGAAAAAGAATCGAGAGCCGTTTGTCGCAATGCTCGAATCGCTTCGCAGTTTCACGAATCCGAGCGAGACTGCCGAGCCCGCGGCTGAAGAGGTCGATTACGATCACTGGATTGGGGAGCTAGACAAGATCAGCGCGGATGCCGGGTTGGAAGAATTCAGGCAGGAGGAGTCATGAATAAAGTTGCCATCCTTGTCCCCGGGATAATGGGTTCCGTACTAGAACTGAATGGCGAGGTTATCTGGCCGGGCTCCGTGTGGAGTTTGCTCGGCACCTACAAAAAGATGACTGAGCTGATGGATCCGAACCTCGTGGCGACGGACGTTATCCGCAGCGTTTCCATCTCCGACCAGTATGAAGACCTGATCGAAGATCTCAACCTGTGCGGCTATCGTGAAGGCTCATCGCCTCCGACCCTCGTCATTTGCCCGTACGACTGGCGAAAAGACAACCGGGATGCAGCCAAAATACTCGCTGCCAAGATCGACACTGCCGTTGCGGACCACGGAGGTGACGAAAATTGCGAAGTCGCGATCATCGCGCATAGCATGGGCGGGCTCGTCAGTCGTTACTATTTGGAATCCGGCGACTTTGCGGCTAATCCCGGATTGAAAGCCGTCAAGCTGCTCATCACGCTCGGCACTCCGCATCGCGGATCGCCGCTCGCGCTTAGTGCGGCCATCGGGCTGGAGAAACGAGTTTTCCTCAGCGCGAAACAAGTCCAAGTACTTGTAAACGATGCGAGATATCCGGCGCTATATCAATTAATGCCGCCGCCAGGTGAACCGTTCGCCTGGAATGAAGACCGGAAGACGGAGTTCGAAGTGATGGACGTATACGACCCGACGCTCGCAGCCGCTTTAAACCTCAACGCTGACAACCTGAAGGCCGCGAAAGAATTTCACAGCGCGCTCGACATGTCCAAGCGCCCTTTGTACAAGGGAAAGCCCGTTCGGTACTTCTTCTTCGCCGGCACGCGGCAAACGACGATCTCAGCGGTCACTCTGCTTAACACCGGAGGAACGAATTATCGACTTCGAAAAACCGAGCTCGAAGACTCGGGCGACGGGACAGTGCCCGGGTGGAGTTCGGGCATCACCGGCATCCAGGGCCAGCCCGTTGGCGGTGAACATAGCGTCATCTACCGTAACGATCTTCTCCGTCGAACGATGGGGGTCCTGCTCGGGAAGGCTGGTGTACTGAAAGCGACTCCACTCAAAGTTGAAGTTGCGATTCGCGAGCGGGTTGTCTACCCGAACGACATCGTCCATGTTGCTCTAACGTTTGGTGCGGGTGTCGATAAACTTGATGGGCGACTCGACATCCAGATCGCAAAGCTCGATGAGAACGGTGAGAAGATCGCTTTCTCAAATCCAGTTTCCTCACACGTTATCAGCTACGCCGGGCTGAACGCCGAGAAGCTTAATGTAATATTCAACGCACCGGCCATCCCAGGGTTCTACCGAGTGGCATACTTTCCGACCGGCGGGGCCGAACCGGCAGGAAAAGACGAGCTGTTCGTGCAGGAGCAGTTGCTCGACCCCAACCCGTAAAATTTGGCGGCGGCTCCGTACTCTTCTACAGTGAATTGAAATGAAACGGAGGCCCGGCATTCGTTCGGGTAAAAGTCCCGTACGAAAAATCTTGTTTTGGTAATCTCGATTGCCGCCGCGACCCTTGTCGTGCCGAACTCTTTACGATGCACCTGCCCGATGAGTTCTTCGCCGAAACCGAGGACATCACAGGCGAAGGAATTATTGGAAACTATGTTGACGGAAACGAGCCTTCGCACCATGTCGCGTATCTCTACAACTGGACCGACCAGCCCTGGAAGACGCAGGAGCGGGTCCGCATGATCTTGAAGAACCAGTATCGGCCGACACCCGACGGCCTCGGCGGCAACGACGATTGCGGCCAGATGTCGGCATGGTATCTGTTTTCGGCTCTTGGGTTTTATCCCGTCGCTCCAGGATCGGGCCAGTATGCACTGGGAAGTCCGGTAGTAAAGACGGCGGTTCTGAAACTGGAAAGCGGCAAGACGCTTTCGATCGAAGCTAAGAATCAGAGTGAAGGAAATGTGTATGTAACATCCGTCATCCTGAACGGCCGGACATTGAGTAGAAACTATCTTACCTATGGCGAGATCATTAACGGCGGTCGAATAGTTTTTTACATGAGCGACAAACCCGGCAGATCGATTCCGGGTGAATCAGAATAATGTGCGCTCGTATACCGATAGCGCGTATCGGATGAGAGCAAACAAGATGATCATCGCGGCCAATAGCAGTGCGCCTTTCACTTGCGTACGAGACAATTTCATTATTTTTAGAGAGAGCCAGCGGTCTTGCGATCAGCAAGGCGACTAGTAAAGTGCGGAAGAGTTTTGTGATCGTTCCGCGAAAAGCTAGCGACTGACGCGCCGCATCAGCATCTGCGGCTCGACGTTTTCGACGCCCCGGATCTTTTCAAGATCCGAAATTCCCGTCAGCGACTTGGCCATGCTTCCGGAACGGTGTCGAAGCCATCCCGCATTCGCGGCGTATTCGATAGTTCGGGCTATCTCGTAGCCGGCCCCTTCAATATCGTCGGCGCGTTCCGCGATTTTAGTACCGTCCCCAAACCTTAGGAAGACGAGCCCGGTCGGAATCGCTTGTGCTCCGCCAGTCGTGTAAACCGGTCCGTTCGTTTCTGGCGCCGTTTCGCCTTTTGGTTTCCCTTCAACCACCTCGATCAGATCCTCGCCATCCTGCAGCGAGACATCATCGCCGCTTGAGGACCTGGCGTCGGTTTTCGTTCGATGAACCGCGAAGCGATCGGTCGACAGCTCATATACCGAAAATGGCTCCTGCGTCCGGCTTCGAAGTTGGCGCGGGTAATCCGCAAAATTTTCTTTCGATGACGTCATCTATGCACACGACCACGGGCTGAATAACGGCGATCACGCGAAACGCTGTTCGCGGTTTCCTACGGGTTGACTGATTATAGTTCCCCGACAACCAAAACGCACGACGACATTGAAGGAGGTCGGCTCATGTATTCTTTCCGATACGGCGGTAAAACAGGCAAGCGATTCTCGCTCACCACAAGCGACGAACACGTCGTGGTGCGCACCACTAACCGTGATGCGTTGCTCGTTGAGAGACCTTTTGAAGCCGCATCGGTTTCGGCCGCGAGTCGCCTGCTCCTCAGCAACTTTGAACTAGAAGCAGAGTTTCGCGAAGCGGGTGTCGAGGTGCTTCGTACGAAAGTAACGCGAGGAGCAAAGAGCCTCCGCGACCGCACCCGAACGGCGCTGAAAAAAGAGCCCGCGATCGAGTTTGCCGGACGCGTTCTCGTCGACCCACAAGCTCAAAGGCCGGTCATCTACACCGAGAATTTTTTCATCAAGTTTGACTCCGCACTCAGCGCGACTGCATGCAAGAAGGTGATAAAGAAGCACGGTCTGACGGTGAAGCGAGAGGTCGAGTATGCGCGAAACGGATATTTCGTCTGCGCTCCCGAAGGCACCGGACTCAAGATCTTCGATATCGCCGGCGAAGTGCTGAAAGAGCCGGATGTCGAGCTGTGTCATCCAGAACTTATTCGGCAAGCGAGACGACGCGGCGCCTTTCCGCAGCAGTGGCATTTGAAGAAAGCAAGCATCAATGGTCAGGTCGTCGACCAGCATGCAAGCGTCGAAGCGGCTTGGTCATTGAGCGACGGGACCGGTGTGACGATCGCGATAATTGACGACGGTATGGATCTCGAACACGAAGAATTTCGCTCGTCGGCAAAGATCGTCGCGCCCCGCGACGTAACCCGCAAGACCGATAATCCGCGCCCCGGTAATCGAAACAATCATGGTACCGCGTGCGCGGGCGTCGCGTGCGCCGATGGAAATTTCGGCGCGTCGGGCGTCGCGCCGCGGGCACGGCTGATACCGATCCGACTTGCGTCCCAGCTCGGATCGCAGGCTGAAGCGGATGCTTTCTTCTGGGCCGCGCAAAACGGAGCCGACGTGATCTCATGCAGTTGGGGTCCGGAAGATGGCGACTTCACCGACCCGAATGATCCCGTGCACAACCAGATCGTGGCGCTGCCGGACAACACGCGGCTTGCGATCGAGTTTGCGATCAACAATGGCCGTAACGGGAAAGGCTGCGTTATCTGTTTTGCCGCGGGAAACGGGAACGAGAGCGTCGATAACGACGGTTACGCAAGTTTTGAAAAGGTTATTGCGGTCGCGGCAAGTAACGATCGCGGCAAGAAAGCGCCGTACAGCGATTTCGGCGGTGCCGTATGGTGTACATTTCCCAGCAACAACTTTTTTCCTTCGATTACACCCGGTATCTGGACGACGGACCGCTCGGGAGCCGTGGGCTACAACGCCGGCGGCGGCACGACTCTGGGTGATGCGGCAGGGAACTACACGAACGATTTCGGCGGCACGTCGAGCTCGTGTCCCGGCGTTGCGGGTGTCGCGGCGCTTGTCCTGGCTCGCAATCCGAATTTGCGCTGGGATGAGGTCAAAGACATCCTCAAGCGATCCTGCGAACGGATCGACACCGCGGGCGGGCAGTACGATTCTAATGGCCGCAGTCCTTTTTACGGTTTCGGGCGGGTTAATGCGAAGACCGCCGTTCAGCTCGCGATGCCCGCGCAACCCGCGGCGGTTGCGATCAGAACCGCTGTTAAAGATGTCCCGATCAAAGACCTGAAAACGGCGACCCTCGAGCTTCCTGTCGCCGACACCGGAGCATTGAAATCCGTCAAAGTTTCCGTCGACATCGAGCACACCTATCGGGGCGATCTTGTCGTCACGCTGCGGCCGCCGGCGGCAGCCGGCGTGGCGCCGATCGTGTTGCACAACCGCGAGGGCGGTGCAGCAGACAACATCAAGAAAACTTACGACGAGGTAAACGCTCCGGGCCTGGTCGCTCTCAAGAATAAAAGTCCGAAAGGAACCTGGACGCTGAGCGTCGCTGACAAAGAGAAACAGGATACAGGAAAGATCAGGAGCTTTACGATCGAGATGAGTTTTTGATAAACGAGAGCACGTGAGCGGCTTTGAGAAGTCGCACACGTGATTTCGATCTATGGCTCGGCCCGCCCTGGCCGTTTTCGAACCGAGGGCCTCAATAAGACCGATGAAACTTAGCGAAACCATCAACAAGACCATTGCGGATCTTTGCCGAAACAAATTCACCGGAAGCGCGGAGAACCACTGCGCACATTTTGTCTGTCATGTTCTCGAACTGGACACGGGCTACGATTGCAAGACCCACACCAACGGCAGCCATCCCGGCGCTTGTATACGCGTCCAGGAGTTGTTCGCAGTGTGCCCGCAGGTTGGAAACTGGAACAGCGCTCCGCAGGGAATAAAGATCGTATTCGTCACGGACAAAGCAAACGTCGATCTCGCCGCGCATACAATGCGTAACGTTCCGAAGAAACACGTTGGCATCTTTTCGGACGGCTTCGTTTATCATTACTCCAACACACAGGACCTCGTCATCCGGCAAACTCCGACGGACTTTCTTGCGCGGTTTCAGGGAACGTACGGCGGAAACCAGGCCCTGTTTTCCGGCACGTTCCCCTCTGCGGCAAAGGTGCCTGATCTCGAGCATGGAACAATACCGACAATCACACCTGAGACGCCGTTTCTTCTCGTTCCCGAGCCGGCCATTCGTTCGGTCGCCGTTTCGTCGGGCAGGACTGATTATTTTGCAACTCTGCCCGGTGTCACGGAGTTTTACGTCGCACGAAGTACAAAATACGGCTCTTACCGTGGACTCGCACAGCCCTCAAGCAAGCTTGACGGCCCGCGTTACACGTCCGCGGCGTTCGCCAACGAGTATGGCACTGCGGCCGGAATGCTCGGCGTCATCTCCGCGGGCGAAAGCATCGGCTATTTCAACCGGTTGAACAGCTATGACCGCGCGGCCTTCACATTCGGCTTCTTTCAGCTTGCGGCCCACACACCGTCCGATAATCTCATTTTGCTTTTTCGTAAGGCAGCTGCCGAGAATACGGCGTTTAAAGCGATGTTTCCCGATCTGAACCTGGTCGACGGAATTCTTCATCGCGATGTCGGCGGTCACAATGTCAGTCTTGAAAAACAGTACCCGAGACCTGGGCATCCGAACGAGAAGAATCTGAAAGACTTCATGACCTATCTGAACTCCGACGGCGCGAGTGTGGATAAAACGGAGATCTCCGCGGCCGCTCGGCTTGTATATTTAGCTAATTCGGATGATGCGTTCAACAGCTTGCAGGTCAACGTCGCTGCGCATATCACGATGCGAAAACTCCGAACCGCTTACAGCATCTGGTACAACCTGAACGGAGTCTCCGATCTCATCTGCACTGCGATCGCCGACATTCACCATCAAGGTCGCGGCAGCAAAACCCAGGTCCGCAACGCCCTTGCGACGGGAACCACGGTAAAAAGCAAATTGGCTGCGTTGTGCAAGATAGGTGAATCTGACTATGCCGAACGGTGTGCCACGCTGAAGCAGACGCTAGCCAAGGCGCAGACCGACGGGTTCCTGGGCACTTCCGTGTTCGACACGGCGAGCGGACTGTTCAAACCCAATGAAGGCTGGCCCGGATAGGAGCCCGTGCCATGTTCAAGTGGCTCGAGTCAAAGTTTGTGGGGCTCTAAATTCAAGGCACTCGAAACATTATTGAACGTTCTAAAAAGACCGGTGACTTACGAGGACGAACCATGGCGACGAGAAAGAAGCCTTCATCAAAACGCGTTAAGACGACTAAGGACATTAACGTGGACGCGGCCTTGCGCAGTGGGCGAAGTGCTGCCGACGAAGTGATTGAGCGCCGCGCGAAACAACGTCGCAAGCGATCGGCGATAGAAAGTAGGCTTCCGGCGCGCCGACGCGCCCTCGGCGTTCCACGCCAGCTGCCTCCGAAAACGCGTGCCTTGTTCGGATCGAGAAAGACGGTCGGGGTGCTAATGGCCGAGGGAGATTCGTGGTTCGACTATCCGATGCGAGACGTACTCGGGCTGCTTGAAGACGTTTACCTCTACGATGTCGAGTCGGTCGCGCACAAAGGCGACTGTGTCGAAGACATGGCACACGCCCCGGGACAGTTCGATGAGTTTGCCCGGCGTCTGGAGAAACTCCTCGCCAACGGCAAAGTGCCGCGCGCCATCCTTCTCTCGGGCGGCGGAAACGACATTGCAGGGGACGAATTCGCGATCCTTCTCAACCATGCGACATCAAGTCTGCCGCCTCTAAACGAGAGCATCGTCAGGGGCTTGATCGACGAGCGCTTGAAGGCAGCATACGTGACGATGCTTAGTGGCCTTACCGCGATCACTAAAAACTGGCTCGGCAAGCCGATACCTATCGTCGCGCACGGTTACGACTACCCTCTGCCCGACGGTCGAGGATTTATGGGCGGCTGGTGGAAACTGCCGGGGCCCTGGCTGAAACCCGGTTTCGCGAGAAAGGGACATTCCAATCTAGCCATCAATACAAAGTTGGTTGCCGAGGTCATTGATCGCTTCAATGTGATGCTTGCGTCCGTAACCTCACTACCGGCCTTTCCGCACGTGCACCACCTAGACCTGCGCGGCACGTTAAAGCCAGACAAGAAGCACTGGGCCAATGAACTACATCCCAGCTCAACTGGGTTCGACCTGGTAACGAAAAAGTTTGCAGACCTGATCGACAAAGTCTGATGGCGGCTGGACCAACCTCAATGCACCTCGCATAGTCGGCGTACAAATCATCCGTAATTCGGATAGTGCCAAAGGGACGGCCGCCCCTGACAAGTCATTAATTGCGACGCCCGTATGATGTAGATTGAGGGGTTGCGATGGAGGTTAATTCGTACGCTAGATTGCTGACTCGAATCCGACTTGGATGATCTCAGAACGGCACGACAAGCGCTTGGGCGTTAAGATTCTGCAGACGTACCACGGAGACAATTATGAACCGCACAACTTTCGCTGTAATATGCCTTGGCCTTTTTCTCTTTTGCGTTGCAGGAATTGCACAAACCGAAACTCCCGCAAATATCCAGACTGTAAGTGAGCCGACAACTAATAGTAACAGTCCGTCATCCGGTGGAACGGGGATAGAAGCTTCACCCGAGCATGCTGTCAAACTCGAACAGAGGTTGAACTCGTATTGGACAGACTATAAATATGCGCAGTGGAGATATAGCTGGGCGTACCACATCTGTGTATACGGTGCGGCTATACTGAGCGCGTTGGCCGCTTTGCTATCGAAGGTGCACATAAAAGTATTCGGCCTGGACCATGCTACACGCCGTGACAATTGGACTGCTTCGTTGGCAGCAGTCGCGGCGGTCTTCATAGCGATTTCAACGGCCGGAACACTTTCGGAAAGTTGGCAAGAAAACATGAAAAAAAGATACGCTGTTGAAAGCTTGCTTAACCAGCTAACCTTCGACCAACATCCAACGTCAAACAAGCTCGAGGCCTACGGCAAAAAGCTCGCTCTAATCATTGATCCGAATACTGAACTTGTTGATGTGAAAACCGCCGGTACAGAGAAATAGATGTGGAGAAGACGCCGCGTTCGCTTGACGGAACGTTCGGCTCCTTGAGAGCTCAAAGTAGAGGGTATTAAATACAGTGGCATGATTACCTACGATAAAAACCGAGTGAATGATCTGGTCCTTGCTTTGCTGCACCTTACCTCTTTCAACGAGCATGGGATTGTTCGGACTTGGAAGAGTCACGATTGGGATGCCTTGCACCGCTTGTTTGAAAAAGGACTAATTAGCGATCCGAAGGGCAAGAGCAAATCGGTAGTCTTGAGCGAAGATGGCGCTCGCCAAGCGGAAGAACTGTTTGCGAAGTTCTGTGGCTCTCAGCCGTGAGAAGTGTGGTCCGCGAATCTGTTGCTATTAACAGCGCAATATACCAAAGCCCTTCGCCTTACAGCTCTCTAGGATTTTTCTCAAGTGATCTCTTTCCTTCAGCATGAATGCTGACCGCGCGAAGCAGCTGAAGGCTCAGCGTTCCACATCTTCGTAATAAATGCGACGGGCGGCTTTCGAGCCAGAGGTGGTCACTCACGAATTGCAAAGATTAGCTCGCCGGCAAAATTTGACGCCAAGACGGCCGAATCGCTCAACCGATACTTATCCCAAGTAATTGGGTACCTTTCCTGGCAATTGCTTGTCATTTTTTTGATGACGAACCTGTGTCTCACGTCATGCTAAAGAAAGAAGTACCGTGCGATGATAAACACGAGGATGGCTCCAGCAATGATCAGGGAACCAAAGAACTGTTTCCGGGAGAATCTCATTCTAGGGTTAGTTCGGCCACGATGTTGGCGACCGCCGGCCAGTGTGAAATTCCGTTGATAATATCCTGCCTCCTTTGTATTATCAACGGCGTCCTTTAAAATTGCAGCTCTTACCAGAAACCGGGCGCACGGTTTCACGTACGTTATCTCAGATCGGTCGATTTTCCATGCACCCGAATACAACGTCCAGGGACAAAAACCTTCTGCAGCCGCTCCAGGATTTTCTGCGACTCGAAGCAGCAGGCGGTCTCATTCTAATGGCGTCCGCCGTGCTCGCGCTGATCGTCGCCAACTCACCGCTTGCGGTCTACTATGCGACGCTGCTCGATCTTCCATTTGCGGTGAAGGTCGGTACCTTGGAAATCGCAAAGCCGTTGCTGCTTTGGATCAACGATGGGTTGATGGCCGTGTTCTTTTTTCTCATCGGCTTGGAACTGAAGCGCGAAGTCCTCGATGGTGACCTGTCCAGTCTTCGTCAAGCGAGTTTGCCGTTGTTCGCGGCCTTCGGCGGAATGCTGGTACCCGCGGCCTTCTACGCGGCGTTCAACTGGACGGATCCTGTCGCGATGAATGGTTGGGCGATCCCGACCGCAACGGACATTGCCTTCGCATTAGGAGTCCTCTCACTTCTGGGTGGGCGGGTCTCGACGGCTTTGAAGGCCTTTCTCCTGAGCGTCGCCATCTTCGATGATCTCGGGGCGATCATTGTGATCGCCGTATTCTATACCGCCAGTCTGTCCTCGCTCTCGCTGATCATCGCGGGCGGTTTGATCCTTGCGCTCGTCGTGTTAAATCGCCTTGGCGTGATGCGGCCCGCGGCTTATATTTTGATCGGCATTCCACTGTGGGTGGCCGTCCTGAAGTCAGGCGTACACGCAACGCTCGCTGGTGTCGTGCTGGCGATGTTCATTCCTATGCGCGGGCCGGAAACGCCTGGATCACCGCCATCCGAGTCACCCCTCCGGCAACTTGAACACACCCTGCATCCATGGGTCGCGTTCGGCATCCTGCCCGTCTTTGCATTCGCCAACGCCGGTGTCTCGATCATCGGGCTGTCGATAAGCGACGCGTTTCATCCGGTTTCAATCGGTATCGTCATCGGACTGTTTTTTGGTAAGCAGATCGGTGTGCTTGCACTGTGCTGGATCGCAACTCGGCTAGGAATCGCCGAGCTTCCCGAAGGCGTCGACTGGTGGCAGATCTACGGTGCGGCGCTGCTGTGCGGTATTGGATTTACGATGAGCCTGTTTATCGCCTCGCTCGCCTTCGAGCAGGGCAGCACGGCGTATCTCGGTCTGGAGCGGCTGGGTATCGTGATCGGCTCGCTGGTTTCCGGCCTAATGGGTTACATAGTCCTTCGCGTCACCTTGCCGGCTAAGTCCGGCTCTTCGTAACGCTACGCTGGCTAATACGCCTTCGTCACATCGACGCCGGTGTAGTAGTGCTTGATGATCTCGTCGGCCTTCACGCCCATCTTCGCTAAACCGTAAGCGCCGTACTGGCACATACCGACGCCGTGGCCCCAACCGCGGCCGGTGAAGGTGTAACTCGTTACCTGGTTTCCGGCATAACGCTTGTTGATGACGAAGAGCTGCTCCCGCAAACGCAACGCGGATCTGATCTTCCCGCCTTTGAGAGTTTTCACACCGCTGGATCCGATGATCTCGATCTCGGAGGCGCGCCGCGAATATCCTTGCTGCTTGATGTTCACATCGTAAAGCGTACCGATTCCGCGAACGTATCGTGAAAGCCGCGACTGAACAGCAGAAGAGGAAAGTGTCTCTGTCCAATTCGTGAACGGCGACATGCGTTCGGCGACAGTCGGCTGATCGGTCGGGCTGATCTCAAGAAAAATAACGGCTCCGGTTGGATCGGTCTGAAAACGGACTTGTTCGCCGCCGACCAGCGCCGCTTCCCTGACAGGAAACGACTTGTCACCAAACGTGCGAAACAAAAAAACGTCCGGCCTGACCGTCACCGTCCTCTCCGATCGCCCGCTCTTCAAAATAAGTTTTCCATCCGCTGTCGATTTTGCTTCGCCGGTCTGCAGCGTCGGCATCCATTTTTTCTTTTCGTAGATCTGTCGAACAAGACGGAGAAGATCGGCACGCCGAAAATACTTTTGCGGTTTCAGTGTGAGATCGGCGTGAAGAGTGAACAGCCCGTCGCGCATCAGCATCGCGAGTTCGGCGCGTCGCTCTGACGGAACCTCGCCGGCGTCATCGAATGACAAGTGATAATTGACGTCCGAATCGCTCAGCAGTGTGTCCGCGGAGCCGGGCGTGTATGCGAGCGACGCCAGAACGCGGGCCAGCTCGAGGGGCTTCAGCGTGTCTTTGCTCACGTTCGGAAAAGGTTTGCCGAACCGCGACGCAAGTTGGTTGATCCAGTTGGAAACTTCGCCCACGGTTGGCTCTTCGTCGAACCAGTCGTCGGTAAATTGATTCGTCGTCAGCGAGAAACCGTTCACCGCAAAGAGAGACATCAGCCGCACGAGGTCGAGATACTCTTCGCTACGCAGCTTCGCAGGTTTGCGAACCGTCTTGATCAAAAAAGGTTCGAAATGACGGTGGCCCTCGAGCGAACATTCGACGCCGCGAAGATACGGCTCACGCGAATCAAAAACGTTCTCCACATTTTCGGTGCGCCCGCCGCAGGTCGATGTAAAGTACGCCATGATCGGTTTTCCCTCGTACGTGGCGATAATTCCCCGCGTATCGTTCACGGCCTGCGTTCCCATTTTGGTCTCGATCGCAACGCCTTTGTACACCTGCGACCAGACGGTCGGGACCATGTCGAATCCTTTCGTGCCGTATGTGTTCGTATTGGCGACCGCGTAAGTACGCGCGGCGATCGCCTGCGCCTTTTGAGCTTCGAGTTGTGGCAGCGATAGTTCCGCCGGTACGACGCCGAGCAGATAATCTTCGAGCGGCACCACGTTTACGACCGTCAATGTGCCGCGCGAATTGACGAAGACCTCGAGCTTTCCGCGATAAGCCTTTCCATTTAGTCGGACCGGAGTCGCTCGTTCGCTAAACGAACCGAACGCAACGGATTTCAGCGACGCGTACCGTGCCGTTTCGCTACCGCCGCTGACGATCACCTCGCGCAAGCCGGGATTCACAACGTCAGGGCCCATGACATTCGAGGTTCCGGTCGTCCTGATCAAGCTTCGAACTTCCGATTTACCCGCCATTCTTAATTGACGTGAAAGCTCGACCGCATCGTCGGACGGCACGATCTTTTTCTCCGTTACAACGACCACATCCTGAAATCCTTTTTCGGCGAGCACCGCCTTGAAAGCGTCCGACTCTTCAGAAGTTTGCTTGATCGAGCCGATCCACACTTTCCACGAATTCGTCGCGATATCGATGCTCACCAAAGCGCTCTCGCCGGTTTCTTCCCTGACTTGTCTGGCAACGTCGTCAGCTTCGGCCGCGGTCGGAAGATTTTGTATCTCGAAACGATAATTCTCGACTTCGGGCGGCCGATACGCCCGTCCCGAAACCGATACACGATTTGTCGCGAGGTATCTGTTCGGTTCATCCAGGCTGTACGCGACGAGCTGTGTATCTGTCGTCGTAATCGAAACCGTACTCGCATTCGTCGTCAGGCCGATACGGACAAGCGGCTCGATACCGAGATAGTAGTACCCACGTCCGGCGAAGGCGGAAGTTGAAAGAGTGACCGTACTTAAGAGAATGAAAAACAGAATGCGAGCTTTCATCATCATGCTAATGATAACAGAGAAAATATCGGCTCAACGTTTAGTGTTTTGGATCTACCACGATACGCGGCCGGGTCGCGCTTCCGGCCGATGTGTGTGGCGGTTTCTCGTATGCTCGCTTCTCCATTTTGATCTTGGACGCCGGTTTGGTTTTCTTCGGTATCGATGATCTTGGGGGCGGTCGTGAATCCACGCGACTCGTTGCTTTCGGGACAAGAGGGGGCAGAGCTACGTTTCGCTCTTTGGCTCCTGCCCGATCTTTTATTGTCCCCTTTTGTTTTGACGTCTTTGCAGTTGCTGCGCCGGCAGGCGGCCGCGTATCTCTCGCACTTACCGATTCGGTTGAGACCGAATCCGCCGAGCTCCAGGTTTGAAAATATCGCGTGATCGAATCGTTGCCGAACAGCAGCAGCGCAAGCAACGCTGCAATTCCACCGCCGATCATCACCGACCGGTGACGACCGAGCCCGCGTGCATCAGATCCACCGTAACCTGCAAAGATGTCGTCATTTCGAAGCGGCTCGACCGTCTCCGTTCGGGGAGTTTCGCCGAGGAGCGTCGGTGAGAATACGATCTCGCGCGGAGTTGTTCGCTGTGGTTTAGCAGTGAAGAGCTCGGGACGGGCCACGGCACGATCCCAGTCGATCTTGATGCGTTTAATCGGCGGCCTGACGAGCGTGATCTCTTCGAGATCGGAAAGGTTGACCTTGAATCCGAGGCCGCTCCTTTTTGGTTTGGCATTCGTCGAATCACGGCTGCCCGTACCAGCGCCGACAGTTGCGAGAGACGCGGGAGCACGGGTGCTGACGTTTATCTGGACGGCTGTTTTTGCCGGAGCTTTCTCTTTCGCGATCACCCTGGACGGAGGTACTGTAACGGCCTTTTCCGGGGGCGCCACATCAGGTGGATGAACTGCCTTTTGTTTGCGCTCAGCGACGACGCGGCTCTTGGCCGAGCGCCGCCGTGCAGCGATGTGCCGAGCCTTAGCTATAAGCGACACGTCATCTGCGGTTGGAGCACCGACGATGGTCGGAGCTTCGATCACGCTTTCGACTGGCAATTTTTCGACGACCGGAATTTCAACGGCCTTGCTTCTTCGAACCTCATCGATCCGAGTTTCGGTCGCATCGCTTTTCATCGCGATCACGGGTTCGAGTACTAGCGGCGCTCCTTCATTCGCCCGAACCTCGAGTACGGCGGCCTCTGACGGAATGTCGTCGTCGGGCGTATGCCATTCAATCTTCCTACGCTTTGCGGATGAAGATCTGACGGATGGCTGATCCACATTCGGCGCGGCGGCAGATTCGAAGATCGATGTGGCAACCGGCTTTGTTTCGGCAACAAGACTCGCGGCGAGTGTCTGAAATTTTTTCTTCCAGGCGCTCAGATAGGCACGCGGCGCGACAACGATGGGCGACGGTTCGGAAATCGCCGCCTCGGCTGCATCGCCGGATGGGCCCGGAACGCTTTGGGCGGCACGAGGGACGTCATGCATCTCAATAGGCGGAGCCTGAACCGATATCCATCCAGCGTGCGGCGTTGACGTTTCCGTTTCAGGCTTTGAGACGGCGACTGCATGAACTGAATCGGCGGTCGCACTCGTCGGAGAAATAACGACTCTCTGCGGAGCCGGCCTTGCCGGAACGATCGGCTTTCGTATTACACCCGCCGGCGGTGGTGTCGTAGCATGCGTCGCAAGCTGTTCGATATGTCGAAGCTGCCTCGCCAAAAGATCAGCCGACGACTGCCGCATCCGAGGCTGCTTTTGGAGCGCCTCCATCAAACTATGCGTGACAAGCATGCGCAGCTCGAAATTATCGATCCTGATATCGGGCACCCGCTCGCGCTTGTGCTTTTCGATCAGGCCGAGGGCTTTGGAAGCGTCGAAGGGCGGAGCACCGGCGAGCAGTTCATAGAATACGGTTCCCAAACTATAGACATCGGTCTGTGCGGATCGCTCAGAACCCGTGCACTGTTCCGGTGCAAAGTAGCGAAGCGAATTCAGTGCAGAGTCGATAAGGAATTTGTTTGAAATGATCGAACCCGAAATGACGCCGCCGAAATCGATATGCTGGATCCGCACGAACAAGCCGCGCTCTTTGTCGGTCGTCAGGACGATGTTCTCGGGGCGCACCGCGGAATGAGTGAAGCCGCTCTGATGGAGAGTGTGCAACGCTTCGGCAGCCTGGCGGATGATCTCGATCGAAGTCAGAAGCTCAGGCGTTCCGCGATCGTCCAGAAACTCGCGCAGCAAACGACCGTCGGCATCCTCGGAAACAACAAAGACTTCACCCGAAGCGAGCGAACCAACCTCATACGTATCGACAATGCTCGGATGAAAAAGCGATGACGCGAGCTTTGCTTCGCGTAAAAATTGTTCGGTGTTTTTTTCGTCCGCCGAGAGAAGACGGACAAGACATGACTGGCCGGAATCTATTCGCACCGCACGGTAGATCTCACCGCCGAGACTCGATTCGACAAGAGACTCGATCCGATAACCGGCGATCCCATCCCGAGAACCATCGCGCAGATCGGAGAGAGGCGGGTGCATCTCGTCGCCACAAACCGCGACCGAATCGTCGTAACACCGTCGACAAACCGAACAAACTCTCATGCTCTACCCCCTTTCTTTGACACGACCGACGCGAATGCTCCCCTCGATCGTTCAGTGCAAGTGCCGATTTCAACTCGCGTCTACAGCCGGCGATGCCAAGTTCTGATCCATACAATGCAAGATCGATGCTCAGGCTCTGCAAATGAAATTGTTGTCAACCGTTTGACTCAGGATGTCGGAGAGAGGTGCTCGATAGGCGATTCAAGCTATAGAGAGTTTTTACTACGTCGAATAGTTCAAGTCAAGATTTTTTCGAATCGGCGGACGATAGCCACGGGCTCCGCCCGCCTATTAGCGGAAAGGCTCCACGTTTCCGTCCACGCCACCAAAACTGGGCAGCGCTGTCGGGGCGGGGACGTACCTCGTGGAGCGGCTATTCACCCTTTGAATCGTTACCGCATCTCCGATTGACCTTGCATTTCGGCAGACACGCTTCCTGACAGCGTATACAGCTGCGTTTGAAAGTCGCCTAAATACTGAATTCGAGCCGAGCGGGTTGATTCGCACGGGTGAGTCTACTTGATAGGAGTGGTCCGAGTGAAAACCTTATCGCGAGCTGAAACAGTGGTTTGCACTTTCTTTGACGAATTGGTAGTTATGATGATCTCGATTGAACAGCCTTGCCTAGCGTGCCGATCGCACAAATACGCATTAGAATTGGGAGCCCAAATTGCCGACGTATCTGGGCGTCGGCACCTAATTGCGACATTGTTATTCGCAGCGTTCTTACAGCCTGGTATTAGACAGCTTGCCATGTAGCTACTCCTGTTTCGATGAATTGTATTTGACAAGTTTCGTCCATTCGATTGCGCCCTCTGCATTACAGAACGAGTTTGAAAATTCGCGGACAAACTTATTTACCATTTGAGAATAGGACGCGATAAAGTCGTCGTTTCGTTCCTTGGATTGATGACCGAGCGGAACTATTAAGTCAGTGTATAGATTTTCGCTACCTGAAATAAATTCCCAAAACTGTTGGCCGCAGTATTTGTAATAGTCTCCCTTGTCCGGGACGTTGTCGCGACCGTAACAACATCCGTTTATTGAGACTACGACGATCTGGGAATTGCTAGTTCGGATTGTCTTAGCCGCGGTCTTGAAATTACTTCGCATTTTTTCGATCTGACCAGAATTTCCCCAGTTGGGACCCGACTTAATTGTGACGATGTAGCGAGCTTTCTTTAAATCAAACTCAAGGTCAATTCCGGGTATGCCAGACTTCCAACCGGCAAAGACCTTTTGATTGATAAATATCGCCAAACCTTCTAACCAGTCGCCGAAAATTCCTTCCTCGCTAGACGAGATATGGGCGTCGACGATCTGCCGCACTATCTCGTCGGAAGTTAACATGTGTTTTGCTTTGTACAGGTAAGGGTTTTTGCGGCGCAATACAGTCGAGAGTTTTAATTCGTTCAGGCTTTCGATACGCTTTTGATGAAACGTACCAATGTTTTGCTCAACGTACTGCGTGACGTCGCTCAATTGAATTGGATTCATCCTCGATCGTTTCACTATCAGTCTCGAAAAGCGGAAGCGCCAGTTTGCCTTCGACTGCTTTTACGTAGTCTGGCCGAATGTCGATACCTACTGCGTTTCGTTGAAGCTGATTGGCAATAAAAACGGTTGTACCAGAACCCATGAACGGATCTAGCACCGTATCACCGGGCAGCGTGAATAGTTTAATGAACCATTTCGGGAGGTCCTCGGGAAACGCTGCACTATGATTCTTGTTGTTACATTCAGTTGCTAGATGAAGGACATTCGATGGATAAGCCATAGTACGACCTAGCCAGTTCGAAATATTCTTTCCAAAACCGCTCCCCACTTTTGAGTTGTCACGGATCTTGTCCGTTTCCGACAGGTTTCGAAGCCTCGACTTCGCCCAGTCGCCCATGGGGACCATAACAGCGTCTTGATACATATTAAAGTTTCGCTGCTTATTAAACTGAAGTAAACGCTCCCAAGCGTCGCGGAATCTATTTGGCCATTTGCCGGGATGTGAGTTTTTCTTATGCCAGATAAACTCCTCCGTCCACAACCACCCCTGCTCCCGCATTGCCATAATAAGCTCGATGACATAAGTGCTTCTTTCGCCTTCGACAACTTTCTCTTTAATGTTGAGCACGAACGTTCCCTCGTCCTTCAAAACGCGTCGAAGCTCCCAAGAAATCGGGCCAAACCATTTCACGTACTGGTTCGGAGCAATGCCTCCGTAAGTTGAGTTCCTCTGGTCAGCATAGGGCGGCGAGGTCACGATAAGGTCAATCGAGTTCGCTTGGAGTGTTTTCAGTTGGGCGGCGGCGTCGCCAAGGAGGATAGTGTTCATAACGGTGTAGGAGTTGCGGGATTCTTTCGAACTATCTTATCAGAGTATTTAACAAAAGGCGCCGCTTAGAAATGAAAAATGAAGCCTTAACTTTCCGAAATAGAATTCAATCGCAAGGTGGTTCTTACGATCACGTAACTTTTTCCTACCGTATAGCCAAGTCGGAAGGAGAATACAACAAAATTATCCTAGTGGCGACTGCGAATGAGGGTTGCCAGAGTGGTGCGTCTTCATGGAAGGGCCACTTCAATTTAGGATTGCGGGTAATAAATTTCTTCGTTCTATTTCTCAAGAGCATTGAATATAAACGGAAACGTCGCGAAGGTCTGTCCGCGATGCTGCGGGCGAAACGCGAAAAGGACTATCTTGCCTTTGCCGTACGCGACTTCGGCGAGGGCCGTCTTTCCGTTCATATATTTTTCTCCGAGCATCCAGCCGGACATCAACGCATCTTTTGCCGCGTAAGTAGCGATGACGTTTACGTTTTGAATCCCGGGCATTGAACTCCCCTCCTGGATAGGAGGGGTGGCTGCCGCTTCGGCAGACGGGGTGGTGGAGCCGGACGGGCTCAAGCCTGCACTCTGAACAATTTCAAACGCCGAGCTCGTGATGAAATATGCCGGTGTTTCTTCAAGCATGCCGCGAGCATAAGGATGACGCGTATCGACATTCAACTTCACGACAGAGCCGGGATTGTAAAACTCGTTCCGCTTCAGGCCGGTCAGAACATTTCGCAGCGGCAGACCGAACCGTTGGATAACAAGTCCGCAGGAATCGTCAAAACATATCAGCTTGCCCCCGCCGTCGACGAACTTTTTCAAATTCTCGACGCCCGCGTCGCCGACGCCGCCGGCGAACTCCGCCGGATAACGCTCCGCACTGAGGCCGTTGACGATCGTAGTCTCGCTGTCAGCCGCGAGGATGATCGCATCGTAATCCAGACGGCCCGCACGAAAGTCGTCGTTCGAGATCGAGCGGTAGGGGATATGATGCGAATCGAAAACGAAACGCGTCCAGCCTTCGTCCATCGATGACGTGAGCGGTTTGTAGAGTCCGATCTTTGGATTCGTCTTCAGCGGGTTGGTCAGCTTCGGAAAAGGAATTCCGGATTGCGTAAGGTTTAAGATCGCTCGCGGATAGTTCCAGTGCGGAACTCGCTGAAGCGTTCGACGATACTTTTCCAAATCGCGGATGTCCCAAACCTCGTAGGTCTCGACGCCCATCTGCAGCGGGAGTGTCCAACCCGCCACGTCATACGGCACTTCCGCCTCGCCTTTCTCATTTACGCGATGCGGATAGACCTGTTTTTCAAAAAGCGACAAGACATTGTTCTTTTGCGGCTGATTTAGAAATACCAGAAAGCTGCCGAGAGGTATCTCGTGAAAATCTTCGGTCTTGCTATGTTTCACATAAAGCTCGTTTGTCATGCCATACACCTCGATACCTTGCCAAAGCAGTATCTCGATAAGGCGTGCGACGTTTTCTGCACGCGGCTGGCCCGCCATGACGACGTAAGCTTGTGGAACGTTTGGATCGGATCTTAAATTTGCATTGTTCAGCTCGTAGAAATTGCGCAAGTATCGCGTCCGGTATTTTGCCGCCAGAGAAAGCAGCGACCGGCTTGCGGTCATTTCGATCTCGGCGATGTCACGCGGCCGCCAAACTCCGGGTTTCCACGTCTCAGGATGCGCTGTATTGGTCACGAGTGGGGATGCAAAACCCCGCGCGGGCCGATTTTTCTCCAACTGTCCCGTCGTGATCGTGACGGGCGACATCAGATTCGCGCTCGCAGCCTCGGATAGAATGCCGATCGAATTATGAAAGTACGGCGCCGACCGAAAACCTCCGTGCCACCATGTGTCGAACGTCGTATTTGTCGCAACACCCGAAATATTTTTCGCCTGAAGATCAGCTGCCATCTTGTAGCCGACCAGTCCGACCTCACGCAATATCGAAGGCGGGATTCGCGGATTCGGCGGATCGAAAAACGGCGGTATCACAAATCGCGCGCCGGTCTGTCCCATCTGATGAACGTCATAGACGATCTGCGGAAACCATTCCTGCCAGAATAATTTTGTGATCGCCTGAGTCTCGGCAAGATTCAGCATGAACCAGTCGCGATTGTTGTCGTGCCCCGCGTAATGATGATATAGCTCGGGCGGATTCGTTCCTTCTGACTTGGTGCCGAGGGTCTTGCGATACCAGTTGGCGACGATATCGATGCCGTCCGGGTTCGACGAAGGGATCAGCAGCAGTATCGTGTTACTCAAAATCTCTTTTGTCTCGCCGTCGCTCGCGGTGGCGAGCTCGTACGCTAGATTCATCGACATCTGCGACGCGACGATCTCGGTCGAGTGGATCGAGCATGAGATCGAGACGATCGTCTTTCCGCGCTTTATGAGATCGTCGAGCTCGGCGGCATCCTTGATCGTCCGAGGATCGGCGAGCTGTGCACTGATCCGGCGATACCGGTCAAGATTCTTTATATTCTCGGGCGATGAAATAAACGCGGCGATCAGCGGTTTGCCGAGAGTCGTCTTCCCGATTCCCCGAACTGCAATGCGGCCGCTCGCAGCGTCCAATCTGGAAAAGTAGTTCGTGATCTGCGACCAATCAGCGATCGTTTTATCATCGGTCGGACGGAAACCGAGCACGGCATGCGGTGACGGGACCTGTGCCCCGACCGACTGAGTCGACACCAGCGCGACAGTTACCGTTGCAAGGGTCAAAAGAACTGAAACCACGAAATCACGCGAAGTAACACGAAATCGGCTTCGTGTGTGTTCGTGTTGTTTCGTGGTTCCAGATTCTTTACTATTCGAGAATCCGAACGCGGCCGACTTATGTCTGTCCAAATTGAACATCCGATTGATGAGGCGATAACAGAAAATCAGAAACTGACGTTTGCTGTTCAGAAGTCTAGCAAATCGCGTCTGACCGGCAAACTTTGGTACTGGTGGTGCTGGTTCGCGGCTTCGGCTTTACTGCTGGTCGTCGGGGCTCCGGCGGTCTTGTTCCTGTGGATCATCAATCGCCGATTGTGGCTTTATCCGCTCGCACTTTGGGGAGCAGAAAAGTGGCTGTGGTTTTGCGGCGCGAAGGTAGAGGTTACGGGCTCCGAACGTCTCGATGCGGGGCGTTCTTACATTTTCGCTTCGAATCACCGGTCGTATCTCGACACAGCCGCGTTGTTCCGCTACGCCGGAAGGCGCATCGGCCTTGTCGCGAAAAAAGAGCTGCTCAAAGCTCCCGTGCTGGGCCAGGGCATGGGATTCGTGAACATCATCGCTATCGACCGCTCGAACCCCGAACGCGCCCGGATATCGATGGAAAAGGCGCGAGAGGTCATGGAGGACGGCTATTCGTTTGGTGTATTTGTCGAAGGTACGCGTGCAATGCCGGGCGAGCTGCTGCCGTTCAAAAAAGGCGCGTTTCATCTCGCATTGCAGACCAACGCACCGATCGTCCCCGTCGCTATCCGGAATACAGACTGGATGATGGGAAAAAGAACAGGTGTCGCATATCCCGGTGTGATCGAGATAATCCTGCTGCCGCCGGTCGAGACCGAAGGACGAGATGTGATGGAGATCCTGACGGAGACACGTGCGACGATCGCGGAAGAGTTGGGGAGATAGGAGAAAGGGAGAAAGGGGCTACGGTTTCTTCGCCGGCGCGGGCGTCGGGACATCCTCATCTTCGTCGATGATCCTGACGTCGGTTCTTCCCAGGCCGTAGCTCGTATATCTAACCCGCACTTTCATTTTTACGACCTGCCCGTTGCGGAACACAAGTTCATCGTCGGATGAACTAAACGTCGGGAACCAGTACTTGCCGTCAACATTCTCACGCCAGGTTTCGATCGTTGGGAACCGCTCGTCCTTCCACTCGGGCACAGCCTTTCCTTTCGACTTGACGATCAGAAGATCCTCGTCGTCAACCCATATGCGTCCGCTGAAAAGCCTCAGGCCATCCTTTTCAGCTTTCGGAATCACTTTCGGCACGACATCAAACACGTGCAAAGTAAGCTCGTCGATCTTTTCCTTGCCGAGATAGGTGAATTTATACTTGTCGATCTGTCCAGGCTCGATCGCGAACGGATCGACGCCGCCGAGGTTCTCGATGTCGGCCTGCGATACGGAAATCTCAGTCAGGGTCGAGATCGGGAAGAACAGGATCTTCTCAACGCGGTTTCCATCTCCGTCAAAGGTCATGAAGGACTCGCGCTTGTACGTGCCCGTGATCTGACCACCCATTCCGATGGTTTGTATCGTTGCGTTCCGGTTGAAAGCGTAAACGTTCAATGCCCTTCGGAACAATCTCTCGTTCTGAGTGAATTTGGCAATGATCTTGTCGATCTGAGGCTGATCGAGATCGGCTTTGGAAAAGGTCGTGGCCTGACCGGACATGCTGACGCACAGTGTCGATAAAACGGTGAAGATCGCTAGTAGTCTTATTCTCATAGCTCGATTTCTGACAAGAAACAATCAGATAGATGCCCGGATACCGGGAAACGTTGACCGCCGCCGTGCATAGGGGAACCCTAACGCACATTGCCGAGCAGAGTGAAGGACGGCCGCTGAGGGTCAGCCGTACGGGGGTAATTATCGATTTCGGACGGCGGACCGACGTACGGGCCGTCAGGAAAGGCAGGAAGCGACCAGAATCCAAACCAGAAACTAGAACCTCGTGGCTAGTTCACAAACTCGACTTCGACCTTGTGTGGAATTAATCCCGCTTCGTAGCCTTCGGCCAGCAAGCGGCGAACACCTTCTCTTCCTCGTTCACCATAATCGAGCGTTAGCTCATTGACCCACATCGCGACAAAACGATCCGCGACCTCGGGAGCCATGTCGCGTGCGAACTGCATCGCGTACTGAAGAGCGTCCTCGCGATTTTCCATCGAGTACGTGATGCTGCGGTGGAGATGTCGCGAGACCTTTGTCATGAGGTCGCCGCCTAGCTCGCGTTTGATGGCGTTGCCGCCCATCGGCAGAGGCAGGCCAGTCTGTTCGTGCCACCATTCGCCGAGATCGAGAACCTTATCAAGTCCAAGTTCCTTGTAAAACAACTGGCCTTCGTGAATGAGCAGGCCCCCATCGACCTCGCCTCTGCGAACGGCTTCGATTATCTGATCGAACGGGTAAACGACGTGTTCAAATTTTGAATTGAAAAGCCTGAGCGCGAGATAAGCGCTGGTCAATTCGCCGGGGACGGCGATCTTCATGTCACCGATGTCGTCGGGACTTCGCGGTTCTTTCGCGACGACGATAGGACCGTACTTATCCCCAATGCTCGCACCATGCGGCAGCAAAGCGTATTTATCCGACACATACGCATAGGCATGAAACGAGATCGCGGTTACGTCATAGACGCCGTTCTTCGCATCTTCGTTGAGCGTCTGGATATCCTTCAGCGTATGTTCGAACTTGATTCCGTCGGTCTCAAGTTTATTTGTCGCGAGCCCGTAGAACATGAAGGCATCGTCCGAATCGGGCGAGTGCGCAACGGTGATGGTCCGCGGTTCGGGCGTCTTTTCGGTGGCTGGTTCCATACTTCAGTACAGCTTGTAGTAAATATTCGTGTCGTAGAAAACCTTAATTCTATCGTTTTCCGAGTGTTTATCAAATAAAGCTCGAAGTTCGTTTTCGAGAGCCGGAAACGCTGGGTCTTTTTCGTCCGGCATGTAGGATGAAGAGAGCAGTCTGCCGCGGATACCGGCGAAATCAAAAACCTGGGTATTAAGATAACTCGCTCTACCAAATTCGCCTTCAAAAAACCCGCCGAGTTTCTGCTGATCGATATTTTCGTGCCGCACTTTTTCGTAATCCTTCGCGTACTTCAGCAGCAGCTTTTCGTATCCGCTAAGGAAGTCGGTTGTATCAAGCTGCCGCTCATTCCAGATCAGCGCGATATAACCGTCGGGTTTTAGGATGCGTTGGAATTCTGTGCGGGTAATCTCGGGGTCGAACCAATGGAACGCCTGGGCGGCGATCACAAGATCCATCGATGAGTCGTCGAGATTCGTTTTCTCCGCCGCGCCGTCGTGACTTATGAAGTTCGAAAATTCGCTTAGATATTCTTCCGCGGCCGCACGCATCGCGGCGTTCGGCTCAACGCCGTAAACTGTATTGCCGTTTTCGAGAAAAGGCTTTGCGGACAACCCAGTGCCCGAACCGATGTCAGCGACGAGTGAGCCTTCAGTCAATCCCATCTCGGACCTAAAAAGATCGAGAGCCTCGGGCGGATAACCCGGCCGATATTTAACGTAATTAGCAACGCGATTCGAGAAACGCGTGACGGTGT
>JBDTWZ010000022.1:0-27209 GCA_040006435.1 Acidobacteriota bacterium | reverse complement strand
CGCCGGAGCGTTATCGGGTCGTTATCGATGCGATCAAGAGCGATGAAGCGCTTGTAAGAAATCTTGTTGAGATCACGCCCGAAAAGGCGCAGCAGGGAATCGTACAGGCGGCACATTCTAAAGAGCATTTTCAGCGGATCGAGAACGCGTTTTCGGAAGGGCTCGGTAGGCTTGACGCGGACACAATCATATCCATGCAGTCATTCGATGCCTCGCTGTATGCGGCGGGCGGAGCAATCGCCGCTGTTGACGCCGTCATGCAGAGCGAGGCAGATAATGCTTTCGTCGCCGCCCGACCGCCGGGACACCATGCGACATCCGAAAACGCGATGGGATTTTGTCTTTTCAACAACGTGGCTGTCGCAGCGCGCTACGCCCAAAATAAATACAAAGAGATCGAGCGGATTGCGATCATCGATTGGGACGTACATCACGGAAACGGGACGCAGGGAATTTTCTACTCGGATCCGAACGTTTTCTTTTTATCGATGCATCAATATCCGTGGTATCCCGGCACAGGCTCGCGCGGGGAAACGGGCCAGGGCCGGGGACTCGGAGCAACCCTGAACATTCCGCTTAAGGCGTTCACTACCGCCGAGGAGCAAAGGCGCATCTTTGAGGCCGCGACAGGTGATATCGCCGCCAAGATGAAGCCCGACCTGATCTTTATCTCAGCAGGATTTGACGCGCACGTGAGCGATCCGTTGGGCCAGCTGAAACTAGAAGATCCGGATTTTGAATCGATGACGAAAACCGTAATGCAATGGGCGGACGATGTCTGCGGGGGGCGTATCGTCTCGTGTTTGGAGGGCGGTTATAATCTGGAAACTCTCGGGCACACGGCACGAGCCCACGTCGCTGCCCTTGCCGAGGAGCAATAATTGCATAATGATCCCGAGCTTGTGCTAGAATTGCGGCGTCACCCTTTAGACTCGTAACCAGGAGAAAAAGTATGCCGGACGTCGAAACCACGTGCGTTCAGTGTAAAGAGACCTTTCTTTTCACCGAGAAGGAACAGGAGATCTTTTACCAGCGCAACATGATGCCGCCACAGCGGTGTGCGAAATGCCGGTCGAAAAAAGCGGGCGAGGGTGAGGACGCACCTAAGAGATACGAGATCGTGTGCGACCATTGCGGCAAACACGATCAGGTTCCTTTTCAACCGAAAGTCGGCCGAACCGTCTTGTGTCGCGAATGCCACGAAGCCAGCAGGTCGCGCGCCAGGTTTGCGTAAGATCAGCGACACGCCCGGAATTTCTCCGGACAATCTCATCATCACGATTATGAATCTCGAGACGGTTCTCTACAGCCTCGAAGGCGATGTTGCGACGATCCGGATGAATCGGCCCGAAGCGCTGAACGCCTTGTCGCTCCAATTGGGCAAAGATCTTGCGTCCGCCGTCACACGCTCCGTTTCGGACAAAGCACGCGCCGTTATACTGACCGGCTCAGGCCGCGCCTTTTGCTCGGGCGGAGATCTCCGCGAGATGCGCGCGATGGGAGAATCCGAGGGAAATATTGACGCTTTTCTGGACGAGCCGCTAAAGGCCCTTCACAAAGTAATTTTACTTATCCGAGAGACGCCGATTCCGTTTATCGCCGCTGTTAACGGCGTTTGCGCCGGGGCCGGGACAAACTTTGCCCTTGCGTGCGATCTCGTCCTCGCTGCCGACGACGCGAGCTTTAACGAAGCTTTCGTCAGGATCGGACTGTCCCCCGACTGCGGCGGTTCGTTCTTTCTTCCGCGAGCGATCGGGGAAAAGCTGGCTGCGGAAATGTTGATGACCGGAATGACCGTGTCGGCCGAACGAGCAGCCGAGATCGGGATGATCAATCGAGTAGTTCCTGCAGGCGACCTTATAAATGAGGCGAATAAACTCGCTTCGCGCCTGGCTGCCGGCCCAACCGCGTCGCTCGGACGCATCAAGCGAATGCTGAATGCAACCTTTGCGAACGACATCACTTCGCAGCTGAAACTCGAGGCGGATTGTCAGGTTGAGTCCGGCCAGTCAACGGACTTCCAGGAAGGCGTGTCCGCATTTTTTGAAAAGCGGCCTCCGAAATTTTCAGGCAAATGATCTAGCCGTCGAACACGAACAAAAACGCGAAAGCGATGCACCGGGGCGGTACATCGCTTTTTGTCTCTCCGAAGCTTTCTAGAATCTCGCGACCAGCGTTACCTTTGCCGCTCGCGGCGACCCCGGTGAGATGTTCGTATTGTTATCGGCGTTTTGGTAGTAGCGGGTGTCAAGAACATTCTCGATATTCGCCTGCAGCCGCCAGTGCTCGTTGAACGAATAAAAGACCGCTGCATCAACTCGAGTGTAAGCCCGGAGTACGACCGTGTTGTCGAGGCTCGCAAAAACATCCGACCTGCGAATCAATCCCACTCCGCCACTCAGTCGTTTGAGGATTTGATACTTGTTCCACAATGTAAAGCTATGTCGCGGGACCTGCGCAACGGTGCGTCCGCCGGGTGCGGCGGTTGTTGTGCTTGAGATAAATGCGTCTTGAAACGCATAGCCTCCGGTAACGCTCCATTTTCGAGATGGGCTGCCGTCCACGTTGAATTCAAATCCGTTGGTTCGCTGACTCCCGGTTTGAAGAATAATATTCGGATCGGTCGGATGATTAGCCCGCGTGTTCGTCCGGTCGAGCCTATAGACAGCAGATGTTAGTGAAAGGTTGTTCCCGATATCCCATTTCACTCCCGCTTCATAGTTGGAAAACTTTTCGGGTTTTAACTGTTGAGTTATCGACGTCAATTGGCTGAACTGGTCGCCCGAACTTGGCAGATACGAAACGCTGTAGTTTCCGTACACCGAGAGTTGAGAGATCGGCCTGATCACGATTCCGAATCGCGGCGAGATCAGGCGGTCGATGCGGCCTGGATTCGTATTGTTTCGATTGTTGTGGAATTTTAGGTGGAAATAGTCGAACCGTGCGCCTACAACCAATTGAACAAATCGCGATAGCTCGATCTGGTCCTGGACGTAAGCCGCCGCCAGATTGAGATGCACACGGTTATCCGCATCCGTGGAGTTTTGACGAAAGGTGATCGGAGTTGAGATCAACGGGTGGTCGTACGGAACGAAGACCGAGGTCGCCGTGTTGTTAAAGTAACCAGTGTTGCGGAAATTGTTTGAGTGCTGACGGCCGACCTCAAACCCGCCGAGGATCATGTGCTTGATACCACCTGTAACCACGCCGCGGATGAAATCAGTTTGATTGAACAAGTTCCTACGCTGGGTCTGATTGTTATAGGCGGTAAGCGAAACTAAATTCGTGACTGGGTTTACAGCTCCGGGAACATAGTTTTGATAGAACCGATCATAGTCCCCATACATTGTCCTGTTTCGAAGTATCAGCGAACCGAATTCGCGATCGATTCCGGCAGTGAAAAGATTGGCGCCGAGTCGAACTTTGCTTTTTGACGGGTCTCCGTAAAACGTCGAAATCGGCACATCGACGGGACGATTGTCCAGCGAAGTGATGCCACGGTCCGCTGTTCGCCTGTCGCGAAAGAGATCGTACGAGAGTGTGACGCTTGTGTGAGAATCGGGATTGATAGTCGCGGTCGGATTGAAACCGAACCTACGGAGGTCAACAAAATCGCGAAAGCTGTTTGAAAGCTCGCCGACACCATTAGTCCGAAAGGCGATCTTGCTGTTGAGCGGCGTATTGAAATCGAATGTTCCTCGCCGGTTACCGAAAGAACCGCCTTGAGCAGTGAATTCATATGACCGGGATTGGCGGGCTTTCTTTGAAACCCGGTTCACGACACCACCGCCTCCGCCCCGACCGAACACGAGAGCGTTTGGACCGCGTAGGATCTCGACGCTCTCGAGATTGTAGAGGTCTCGGTAATATTGGACGTCGTCACGAACTCCATTCAAAAAGAAATCCGCACTCGAGTTTTGTCCGCGGATGATCAACTGGTCGCGATTGTTCTCACCCTGTGGACTGGAGATTCCGGCCTGATAGCGAACTAGGTCGCTGATGCTGGAAAAGGATTGGTCGGATATCTGCTGCCGACTGATGAGCGAGACAGTCTGCGGAATGTCTCGAAGCGCGGTCGGAGTTTTTGTGGCCGAGTATATTGTCGCTCCCTGTAAATCACCGCTATCCGAAACAGTGACTGTCGCGGTCGCGGCAGCGATTTCCAGCCTTAGTACGATCGCGCCTTTTTCAGAACCCGTAACACTGATGTTTTGGGATAGGGAATTGAAACCGTCAGCCTGCACTTCCAGCGCGTACTCACCCGAATCAAGAGACAGAGTGAATTCACCGTGCGTGTCGGATGATACGAAGATCGACGGCCCCACTGTTTGCTTGCTTGCGACGACCTGAGCTCCCACGACCGCCGCGCCGTTTTGATCGACAATTCGGCCCCGAACAGGCGTTCTCGGCGGGTGTGGCTGGCTGGCAACTGCAAGCGTTAAGAAGATTGTTAAGAATAAAGCGCTAATTGATCGCGCGAAGATAAACATGAGATTCCTTTAATGCAAATGAAAGTCGTTTTCAATAAGAAGAACTCAGATTATATTCTCGACGACGAGTTGTCAATCGAAAAATTCGATTCGGATAAAAGTTTGTCGTGCGCGGTGCTCGTTTTGGTCTGCGTGCGATAGTTTCCGTATAGTCTTAGCCAGATGGAATCGCTTACATATAAGCAGCTTATCCAAGGTAATCGGAACTTCCGCAACCTTCTGGCGGGGCAGTTTATCTCCGAGCTGGGAAACTGGTTCAATTTTATTGCCGGGCTTGGATTAGTGCGTCTTGTGAGCGATGCCTCGCCGACTGCTGCGGGGATCTTTTTCGTCTGTCGGGTGATTCCTTTTGCGATCGCGTCACCAATCGCCGGAACTTTTGTCGACCGGTTTTCGCGTCGGCAGGTGATGATCATCACGGATCTCGCGCGCGTCGGGGTCGCAATGATGTTCCTTTTGGTACATGACCCGGATGATCTGTGGATCGCGTATCTCGCGACGATCTTTCTTTCGACGTTCGGTGCTTTTTTCGAAGGAGCAAAGAACGCCGCGACGCCAAATCTCACCGGCAAAGAAGGACTTCTGGCGGGAACCGCTCTGATGTTCTCGACGCGGTTTTTGCTAATGGCCGTTGGCTCGGCGCTCGGCGGGTGGGCTGCGGCGATATTCGGTTACGACGTCGCGTTCCTTATTAACGCAGCATCGTTTCTTGCTTCGGCGTTTACAGTATGGCTCATTCCCGAGGATGCGACTCGCGACGCCGAGACCGGCGAGCGGATGGCGCGACAGGCCGCCGCAAAGCCGTCGTTCGTGACCGAACTGAAAGAAGGATTTAGCTACGCGCGTCTGAATCGTTTCGCCTTGACGATAATCGTCATGAATATGATCTGGGCGACCGGCGGCGGTGCGATAAACGTGGTATACGAACGGATGGGCGGCATCCATTTTCCGTTGGTCGAAGGCTGGAATCCCGACATTGGCGTCGCGCTGCTCTGGACCTCCGCCGGGTTCGGGCTCGCATTCGGAATGCTGATCGCTCACCGGACTTCTGTGTGGCTCGATTTCAATAAGGGTCATAGTTCCTTTATCGGCTGGACGCTCATCATTCACGGGATATTGTTCTCGCTCGCGGGCATCATGCCAACGTTGTTCTTGTTCTCGATCTTCTCATTCGTATCGCGGGTTGTAGTCGGAGTCGAATATGCCATCCAGGAAACACTTTTCCAGAGAAGTTTGCCGGACTATATACGCGGCAGGATCTCAACGCTCGAGCGCGGGGCCGAACTGACAGTTTTCGGCGTATCAAGTTACCTGTCCAGCGAGGCGATGTTCTACATTTCGCCGCAGATGCTAACCGTGATCTCGGGCATCCTTTCCGCTTGCTCTGGCGTTCTTTGGTTCGTTCGGCACAGGGGCGAGGACTTTTCGCTGGGGGTGCAGGCGGGAGCCGTCCGATCCACCGGCGATGCGACTTGAATTTACGCCGTGACGATAACTGCTTTGGTGCCGGTTAGTTCGGAGAAGTCTTTGGTATAGATCGTATCGACGCGGCGGATGCGGCCTATGACTTCCACGAGATCCTGCGTCGGGATGAATCCGCTTTCCACATGGGCGATCGCCCAGTTTTTAATATGGGAAGCCGTGCGCAGAGTTTCTTCAACTAAGCGCAAATACTGCGATTTTGTTTCGACCGGCATGCCAAGCTTTCCATTCCGCGTCTGCTCAACGTCGCTCCAAAAATCGTCACCGCTGCGCAGCCATTCTTCGCGCCACAATACTTTGTCGGAGAACCCGCGCATTGTTCCGGCCCCGGACGCCGGCAGGCGAAGGAACATGAGATCGGTAAAACTCTCGGCAAGGAACTCGTTCGGATTCTTGTTCTGGCAGGAATTATTCTGGCCGTTGTTGACCGGCTCAGGCTGGATCGTCCATAACCGCCGATAAACCGTCGATAGCGGTTGGCGAAGCTCAAGCGTTTCTGCCGTGAACGACATCACGTAATCGCCAACTTGCATCGCAAGGCTGGCAGCCACGGCGAAGGCGAAAGGAGACTGCAGACGATCCAGATTTTGACGGACATTGTCGAACCACCAGGAGTCGGTCTCATTGAACCAGCTTCGCAATGCCTGGTTATGCAGCTTATGCCTCGGGACATAAACATCTTCAAGTACGTTGTTTACGTCTTCATCGGAAAGCTTTTCGCTGTTGTTTTGTATCGCCGCGACGGCTTTTGTCCACGACGATTGAAGCAGATCGTTTGCCAATACCCGAACGTCGCGTCTCTTGAGGTACGCACCGAGTTTCGGCTCGCCCGTAAATGGTATCGCCACGGATTTGAAATCGAAACGTCGAAGAATATTTAATTCGAAAGCGAGCCAGCTGGCGGGCGTTGCCTTTGGTGCGTGGGTCATAATTCTTTGAGAGAGAAACGCTACAGAAGCCGAGCTCGATTTATCTGCTTCGGCAGACACGCTATTCACGAAAATCTAAATTTTCGCTCGGCATCTGCCTGGGCTGCGGCTGAAGTCATATAAATTGTCGTATCGATCGCAAGAAAAGCCTTAACAACCGTCGGATCGAACTCGAGGCCCGCCCACTCGGCCATATATTGCTTTGCTTCCTCGTCGTGCATTGCACCGCGACGCGGCCGATTATCAGTCAATGCCGCGTAGCTGTCGGCAACACGCAATATCCGGGCGGCCAGAGGAATTTGCTCGCCATCGAGAGCATCTGGATAGCCGCCGCCATTCCACCACTCGTGATGCCAGCGAACCAGCAGCTGAACGCCGCGCGACATTCCGCGACGGGCTGTTTCCTGCTCACCGATGACGGGATGGCGTTGGACATCGAGAATCTCGTCCGACGTCAGGCCCCGGCTCTCTTTGATGTAATCGCGGTTCATGACAACCTCGCCGATGTCGTGGACGAGCGCCGCCTGCTGCATAAAAAAGCGATCGTGTGCGGCAAGGCTGAATTGCTTTCCGATCGCGTCGGCGATCGTAGCGATGCGCAGTCCGTGAGGATGCGAGTATCCCTCGAACTCGTCCATCTCGGAAGAAAGCTCGAGCAGCTTTTCATCAAAACGCGATTCAGCTGCGTGGGTGCTTTGCATAGCTGATAGTTTCCGGTTTCCGGGATGAAGTTTCAAGCGCGGAGTGGAAATGAAGGAGAAGGGACGAGGGACAAGGGGGAAGGGACAAGGGGGAAGGGGATCCTACATGCCCCTGTCACTCATCACTTATTACTCATCACTTCCCTCTGTATCTCGCCAAGCATTTTCGCGGCGTCTTTGTTGTCGGGTGCAAGTTCAAGAAACCGCTTCAGTTCGCCCTCGGCGCGCCGGGCCATTTTCATTTCCATGAAAAACTCGACCAGCATCATCCTGACCTTCGGATTTTTTGGATCAAGTTTGACCGCTGTTTGAAGGGAAGCCTCGGCCTTATGATGCTGCCTCTCGAGATGTGACAAAGCGTAACCGAGGTATGCGTGATACAGCGCATTTTGCGGACTATAATGAACAGCCCGCGACAGATGTCCGGCTGCCGCCGCAAACTCTTCTTCGCCGATCGCTTCCATTGCCTGTTCAAAACTCCCGAGTCCTTCCTCGGCCTGACGATCTTCTGACGTGACGGTCTCGGCTTGACCCTCGGCGCGACGTTTTTCGCGATACTCGAGTTCCTTCCGAACCTTGAAATTATAATTCTCTCGGCTCTCGTCGGTCTTCAGCGTTTCATAGGCATTCGCGATTTTGGTAAACGCCACCTGGATCCGACGAAGCTTCACGGCCTCTTCGCGATGAAAGCGGTCCGGATGGAACAATCTTGCCATCGCAAAATACGATTCCTTTATGCCTCCGGGCCCGGAATTCGCGGCGATGCCAAGAACGTCATAGAGCGTCTCCGCTTTTTCGACGCGCTCAAGATAGTCTTCGACCGACAGTTCTAATTCGGGACGTGTAGGTTCTTCAACTTGTTCCGTCCGTTCCTCGGATTTTGTGCTTATGTCCGGTTTCTTAGCCAGGTTCTCGGCACCTTTGATCAGCGAAACCTTAGATGTAAGAATCTCGCCGATCTTTGCTGCCGAGAATGCGGAATTCCAATCGCGACGGATAAGCAGACCGCCTATCCAAAGTACGTAGAGTGACTGAAGCATCGCCGTCTCCGGCAGTCTCGAGAGTTGACGCATCTCTTCGATCGTATGTTGGGCTCCCTCGAATTGGTCGAGGACGTGCTGTTCTTGCGGTTGAAGAAGTGCGCCGCAAGTTTTATTCTGAGCGGGGCTGAACGCCTCCTGTACACTGCGAAATCGTTGATAAACCTCCTGTGACGGCAAACAGCGCGCGTAGTCGATCAAGACCCTGTGAATGTCGGTTTTGTAAGCGAGGTCTTCGCGAAAGCGGGTGAGAGAGCTGAAGGCCCATTCTCCTGTCTGCCATGTCAATGCGTCGACGATGATCGATTCGATCTGCATTTCAATAAACTGATTTAATTCGCTTTTCGTGAAGATCTTTTTTTCTTCGAGCTCAGCCGCCAGTTCAAGATCGTTTGCAAGGTTCGGAAACTGCGCGAGCGTCTTTTGATCGATCTTCTTTCGGCTGAGGAGAACGCTGAACAATCTTTGCTCGCGCGCGTTGGACACAGCGTAAACTATCGCACCACCCCGAAAATAGATGATGCCCTTTTGCTTGGCGCGATCCAGCCGTAAGCTGCCGCTCAGTTTTGCCTGAATGATCTCGACGAGCAGCTCCGCGAACGGATTTTTCTGGATATCTCCCTTTAGATGATGGTTATTCTGGGATGTCATTGAAGAATGCCCGGCTAGGGAGGAATGGGAAGTGAGCCATGCAATAATACCAAATCCCAGACCTGAAAGTTAAGGCTTTATTTCGTCGATGCCGCGGTTTGACACCCCGAAAACAAACTGCGAAAGTTTTTGAAATATCGTTACTGGAACGCTGGGGAGAAGCCCGACCGCGAAGGAAGGCTGAAAAAGGAAAGGATTGGACTACTGCTTCCGCACTTTGTTGTGAAAGACGAAATCGAAATTCGCGAGTGTAAGAGACTCGATGAGCTTGCGGCGTGTGTTGATCTGCAACGCGAAGTGTTTGCTTTGCCTGAGATCGAGATCTCACCTGTCCGACACTTCGTAGTCACGAAAAACGCCGGTGGATTCGCTCTCGGAGCTTTCGCTGGCAGCACGCTCGTCGGCTTTGTGCTGAGCGTGCCTGCTTTCCTGCGTGGTGAGCAGGCGTTTTACTCGCATATGACGGCGGTGAGTGAACGGTTTCAGGGATCGGGCGTCGGTGCCAGACTCAAGTGGGCACAGCGCGATCGTGCCCTCGCCAATGGTGTAAAAGTCATAAAGTGGACATTCGAGCCGGTAAAAGCGCGAAACGCGTATTTCAATCTCGAGAAGCTTGGGGCGATCGTCGCCGAGTATGAGGAGAATTTTTACGGCACCGATTACTCGGCTCCACCCGATCAAAAGATAGGCCTTGCGAGCGATCGCCTTTTTGCCGAATGGCACCTCGAAAGTGAGAAGGTGCGAACTCTCGCCGCGGGGGAAGCGTTTTCGGAGACGGCGGACCCGAAACACAGTGTCGTGATCCCTGGCAATTGGTCGGCGCTCGTGAAAGCGAACCCTGGAAAAGCGCATGAGGAACAGCTACGGGTGCGAAAGGAGTTTACAGAGTCGTTCCATGCCGGTTTAGTGGGACGGGGTTTTGTACGCGATACTGACTCGCCGCGGTTTCTGCTTTTTTAAGAAGTAATTACCAAATTAATCACTTACATAATTAGGTAATTAAGCTTCGAAAAAAAACACTTTAAAGATGACAGCCTTCACCATAGACCCAGACATTCGGCGAGCGAAAACGCTTCCGTCGGATTTCTACACGGACGGGCGTTTTTTTGAATTGTCGAAGGAGAAGATATTTGCGCGGACGTGGCATTTCGCCGGACGCCTGGATGAATTTGAAGGCTTGAAGCCTGTTACGCTTCTGCCCGGCGTTTTGGACGAACCGATCCTGCTGTCGAAAACAGATGACGGGGTCAATTGTCTTTCGAACGTCTGCACGCATCGCGGCAAGGTTTTGATCGATGAACCTTGTAAGGCGGATTTGATTCGCTGTGACTATCACGGCCGACGGTTCGCTCTGGACGGGATTTTTCTCTCGATGCCTGAGTTTGGCGACGTGATGGATTTTCCGTCGGAGGACGACAACCTGAAGAGGATTCCTTTCGCGACGCGTGGAGGCTTTGTTTTTGCTTCGATCGATCCGTTCGCGTCGTTCGAAGAGTTTGTTGATGACGCCGCCGCGCGGCTTGAGGATGTCGATCCAGCTCACCTGAAATTTACCTCAAAACGCGAATACGAGGTCGAGGCGCATTGGGCACTCTATTGCGAAAATTATCTCGAAGGCCTTCACATTCCGTTCGTCCATCATTCGTTAAATGAAGTTGTCGATTACGGCACATACCGCACCGAGACGTTAAGGTTTTCGAGTCTGCAGACCGGCTACGATGAAAAAGGTGAAATAGTGGGCCGCTATTTGTTCATATTCCCGAACCTGATGTTCAACTTTTATCCGTGGGGAATTTCAGTGAACGTCGTTCGTCCGGTTTCCCCGTCTCGATCTGTCGTCGAGTTCCTGACATACGTTTCGGACGAAACTAAACTTGGGAGCGGGGCGGGAGCGGATCTGGATGGTGTTGAGCTCGAGGATGAAGCCGTGGTTGAAAGCGTGCAGCGCGGAATTCGTTCGCGGTTTTATTCACACGGACGCTACTCGCCGACGCGGGAGCAGGGAACGCACCATTTCCATCGTCTGATCTCCGAGTTTATGGCGGAATAATGGTGAATGATGAGTGGTGAATGATGAATGGACTTTCTGATCCTCGGAATGATGGCAACAAAACAAAGCGTAAATGACGAGATTCAAAACCTGCGTGCCGAGATCGATCGGCATAACGAACTCTATTACCAGCAAGCCGCGCCCCAGATATCCGATTTCCAATTCGATCAATTGCTCGAACGTTTGAAAGAACTCGAAGCCGAACATCCGGACCTTGTCACGCCCGACAGTCCTACGCAGCGGATCGGCGGTAAAGCCGAAAGTCTGAAGCCGTTTGTACATGCGATCCCGCTAATGTCGCTCGACAATTCCTATGACCTCGACGAGCTGAAGGCATTTACCGAACGCTGCGAGCGACTTGCCGAGGGGCGAAAACTCGAATATGTGGCGGAATTGAAGATCGACGGGCTGAGTGTCGCTTTGCATTACGAGAACGGCATTCTCGTCACGGGAGCGACACGTGGCGACGGATCGCGCGGTGATGATGTCACGCCGAACGTGAAGACGATCAAGAAGATCCCGCTTAAGCTGAAGAAAGACGCGACCGGTCATGCGGAGATCAGGGGTGAGGTTTTTCTCTCGCGTTCACAGTTTCAAAAGATAAACGCCGAGCTCGAGATGCAGGGCGAGAAAGCGTTTGCAAACCCGCGAAACTGTGCCTCGGGCACGCTGCGGATGCTCGATTCGGCGATCGTCGCGTCGCGACGGCTCGACATGTTCCCATACGACGTTCTTCGAGGCCCGCAGAAGATGTTCCCGACACACTGGGAGAATTTCGCGTGGCTCGAATCCAATGGTTTTCATGTGAATCCGCACCGGGAGCGGTGTCAGAATTTCGACGAGCTGGTCCGATTCGTGGAAACGATGGAGCCGAAACGTGACGATCTCGATTATGAGATCGATGGCGTTGTCGTAAAGGTGAACTCGACGGCGCTGCAAGAGGAATTTGGCGCGACGACCAAAGCTCCGCGTTGGGCGATCGCATATAAATATCCGGCTCGGCAGTCGACGACGAAGCTGCTCGATATCCAGGTTCAGGTTGGAAGAACCGGCGCTCTTACTCCCGTCGCGCATCTTGATCCGGTACTTCTTGCGGGAACGACGGTCGCTCGGGCTTCGCTTCATAACGAGGACGAAATCAAGCGCCTCGACATAAAACTCGGCGACACGGTGCTGATCGAAAAAAGCGGCGAGATAATTCCGCAGGTGCTGAGTGTCGTCACATCGAAACGCGACGGTACGGAACGCGAATACGAATTTCCGACGAAATGTCCGGAATGCGGTTGGGACGCGGTCCGTCCTGAAGGCGAAGTCGTTCGCCGGTGTACAAACCCTGATTGCCCGGCGAAGATCAAAGCCCGAATCGGCTATTTCGCGTCGCGAAAGGCGATGGATATCGAAGGTCTCGGTTCGGTCCTGATCGAAATGCTGGTCGATAATGGAATGGTCAAGGATGTCTCCGATATATATAAACTGACCGTCGACGATGTCGCCAATCTAGAACGCAAAGCAGAAAAGTCGGCGATAAAACTGATCGACGAGATCGAGGCAAGTAAGATACGCGGTTTGCAGCGTTTGTTGTATGGCATAGACATTCGTCATGTTGGTGAGCGTTATGCAAAGGTCCTTGCGAAGCAGTTTGGATCGATCGACAGGCTGGCGGCAGCGACCGAGGAAGAACTGGTCGCAATTCGTGAGGTGGGTCCAACGGTTGCCGTCAGCGTGTATGAATGGTTTCGAGATGAAAATCATCTCGACCTTGTCCGGCGACTGAGCGCCGCGGGTGTAGTCATGGAAGCAGAAGGCGGGGCGGTCCAGCACGACGAACGTTTTTCCGGGAAGACGTTCGTGCTGACCGGCACGCTTGAAAACTACACTCGTGATGAGGCGAGCAAGTTGATCGAGGAGCGCGGCGGTCGCGTTTCATCTTCGGTGAGCAAGAAAACGGATTATGTGCTCGCCGGTAGCGAGGCGGGATCGAAGCTGATAAAAGCGGAGAGTTTGGGTGTGACGGTGTTGGATGAAGAGGAATTTCGGTTAATGTTCGAGACTGCGTAGGCGATGCGAGTGGTATGGAAAGCAACGAGATCTTCGATACATTAAACGACCTGGTTGTTCGCCTCAATGATCTTGGCGTTGAATATATGATCACCGGGTCCGTAGCCATGAGTAGTTACGTCCCCGCGCGGTCGACCATGGACATCGATGTCATTATTGAAATTGAACGGTCCGATTTAGAAAGATTCGAGCAACGATTCGCAGGCGATTATTACGTAAGTCTAAGCTCGATCCGCCAGGCTAGAGAACGAAACTCGATGTTCAATGTCATGAACTTTGAAACCGGTATAAAAATCGATTTCATCACGCGAAAACCGAACGCGTTCGAGGCAGCGAAGTTTGGGCGCCGAAGGAGATCAAGGATCGGCGACATTGAGTTTTGGGTAATCTCAAAAGAAGACCTTATACTGTCTAAACTGTGCTGGGCGAAGGATTCACATTCTGAGCGTCAGTTTGAAGATGTGCGGAGCCTTTTCGAGTCGGGTGCTGATACAGCGACGATCGAACAAGAAATTGCAACCCAAGGTCTCGGCGAAGTCTGGGAGGCGTACGGTGAATGGATGATACGAGCGCAGAAGTAAGAGCGATGCAGCAGGCTTACTGGATGTCTCTTTCTGAAGAAGAGAGATACAGGCGGTGTGGGCGAATGTTTCAAATGACCAAACGCTTTGTCGAGGCTCGAGCGCCGCCGGGTCTTAACCAAGAAGAAATGAAGCGGTTCGTATTTAAAGAGATATACGGCTTCGAGATGCCCGATAGAAGGTGACGCCGTCCGTATTGAACCGGAACCCCTTTCTAAGCTAGGAGAATTTGTGTTGGCAGAATTAGGTTGGATTGGAATTGGTATCTATGGCCTGACCCTCATCGCCCTCGCACTATTATCGAGCGTTATGATCGGACCCGTTCGACCGCGCCTTAAGGAACACCAAGACCTGATTAAAAGGGTTTCGGTCGGCATCCTGGTGATCTCGGCCGGCTACTGGTGGCTCATTGTTCCTTACGAGAGGCGTTACTACGATTTCTCAGACAAGCTTGAATATCGAACAAGCGGCGAAGAGGTTGCGAATACTGGAGAACACCTACGTGAGCATCTTCGGAGGATCGAATCACTTGAGCGTGAGCTCGAAAACCAAAGGGAAGGGTCTCGCCAACTTCGGAACCATTATGAGTTGGTCTTGCAGCTAGCATTTTTTGCTGTCCTCTACTTGAGCTCTATTCTCATTTTCAATAAAACACGATCCTGACGGCGACGATTTATTAATCTACAGGAATGATGAATAACTTTTTCACAGCAAACATTTCAGAAGCTGATCCGTTGATCAGCAACGCGATCGATGACGAGGTCCGCCGTCAAACGAATGGTCTCGAGCTGATCGCGTCGGAGAACTTCGTCTCCGAAGCCGTGTTGCAGGCTATGGGCACGGTGTTCACGAATAAGTACGCCGAAGGTTATCCGGGTAAGCGTTACTACGGCGGATGCGAGTTCGCGGATGTCGTTGAGCAGGCCGCGATCGACCGCGCGAAGGAGATCTTCGGTGCGGAACACGCGAACGTGCAGCCGCACTCAGGTGCACAGGCGAATATGGCGGTGCTGCTGACGGCACTCGAGCACGGCGATCGGATACTTGGGATGAACCTTTCGCATGGCGGCCATCTCACACACGGACATCCGCTTAACTTTTCCGGGATCAACTACAAGGTTGCCGACTACGGCGTGAACAAAGAGACTGAGCAGATCGACTACGATGAGCTGCAGCGAATCGCAGAAGAACACAAGCCTAAGTTGTTGATCTGCGGCGCATCGGCCTATCCGCGAACCATCGACTTCGAGAGGATCGGTGAGATCGCTCGCGGAGTCGGTGCAAAGGTCATGGCCGACATCGCGCACATAGCGGGTCTCGTTGCGGTTGGGCTGCATCCGTCGCCTGTCCCGCATTGCGAATTCGTGACGACGACGACCCATAAGACACTTCGCGGTCCGCGCGGCGGATTGATCTTGTGTCGCGAAGAGTTTGCTAAGGATGTTGATCGCAGTGTGTTCCCGGGTGTTCAGGGCGGCCCACTTGTTCACATTATCGCGGCAAAGGCGGTCTCATTCGGCGAAGCGCTCCAGTCAGATTTCAAGGCCTATCAACAGCAGATCGTGGCGAATGCGAAGGCTCTTGCCGAGACTCTCTCGTCATCTGGGTTGCGACTAGTCTCCGGCGGAACCGACAATCACCTTTTGCTCGTCGATGTCTTTATGGATGGAAAGGGAATTACCGGTAAGGTCGCGGAGAAGGCTCTCGAGGAAGTCCACCTCACCGTCAACAAGAACACGATCCCGTTCGATACGAACAAGCCGTTTGTCGCATCGGGCATACGTCTCGGTACACCGGCATTAACAACTCGAGGAATGAAGGAACCGGAAATGAGGAAGATCGGCGAGATGATCGCTGCAGTGATGCTGGAACCGGAGTCGGAAAGCGTGAAAGATCGAGTTCGAAAAGAAGTGGCGGAGATCACATCCAGATTTCCGATGTATCCAGTTGAGTCTAGCGGGTCTGTCGAGTCTGGCGAGACTGCGAGTCATCACTAGACAACGGGACGCGCAAGAGTTACGAGACTCGATAGACTAGACTAGACTCGACAGACTCCCTTACTCGTTTCGAATCTCTGTCTCCGAATCGAACTGATCGAGAAGGTCACGAGCCTCTTCGGAGTCGTACTCGTAGGCTTTTTGTTCCAGTGCGTTGGCGGCGATGTCTGAGTAAAGCGGGTCCTCAAGCAACGGAAGAATTATCGGGACGGGAAGCAGAGCAAGGGTTTCGTACGCGATCGCACGGATCTGTGGAGCATCGGTCTGCCGAACGATCTCAGCGATCTCAGCGGCTGAAAATCTTTCACTCAACCTATCGGCCAACTTATCCAGCTTATTGTAATCGTGTTGTCTTATCGCACGTTCGGCGAGCTGAATAAAAACTTCGGCCGAGCCGCTCTGAGCCTCGAGTACGCGAGCACATGTTTCGGCAAGCTCCGCGATCTCACTCTGAATATCGGCATTCTTTGCAGCGGCAGGCTTTTTCGATTGTTCGTCAAGCGCAGAGAGGAGCCGGCTCAGTTCAAAGTCTGCGTGAACATCGTAAGAGAATTTTTCTGCGGAGTTGTTTAGCTGGGTCGTGCTGCTGGCGTTCATTACGCCTTCCAACATCTTTTTTGTAATCGGCCGCAAGCCTTCCCAAACACTAACGACTCCGGATCCGAGGTCTTTGATCATCGATTTCAACCGATTCAAGTTTGCAATCGCGAGCATGTCTTGTCAAGCGATTGTTTTCGAGCGCATTTCTTCGACGACTTGCGAAAGAGTCGCATCGACTTCGTCGGCGCTCGTGTGGTCGGGAATGACGGCGATAAGTGCGAACGGCAATGCCGTCAAACGGCGCAGTTCCCACGCTTCGCTGTCGGGCCTTGATCGGCGAGTGAACCAGAGCGCGTCAAAGTCGGAGTGCTCGACCTCGACGTCGCCCAGAATATTCGCCAAGGTTCTCCCTCGCTCGTGCGAAAGTAAAGCACGGCGAAGTGTCCAGCCGTGCTCTGCATATTGTCTAATGATCTCATCGACAGCAACCAGGTCGATCATTTTGTGCGGTTCGTTTCCGGCCGTTCTTTGGGAGTGATGATCTTGATGTTGCCGTTCATATTCGTGTTCCCGATGTTCGCCGGGATCAAGTTGTTGCTCAGCAGATTGGCTGCCTCCTGCTCTTTTACCGCCCGGCCTTTGCCCGGAGATTTGAACGTGCCGCCAAACATTTCACCGATTGCAAGCTTCCATCTGCCTTCCTCGAAAACAAATCCGAGATCTTCCCAGTGTTTGTCTTTGGCGTTCCATACTTCGACAGAACCGTAATCGCCATCGACGCGCTCATCCCGGATCTCGGGAAGCGACGCCGCAAACGTCGTTGCCGTAAATCCGTTCTCGAGCACTTTTTCGATCGGAACGTTTTGGCGTCCGGCGGCCATTTGACCAAAAGCCTGCGTGCTCTTCGACATCACGGCTTTTATCTTCTCGGTATCTTTCGATTTAACTGCGGCGTACAAATCTTTATAAGCCTCGGTGGGCGAGCCGGTCTTCGTACCGTCGGCGGTGCCACTGGCATCGGGCTGGCAGGCAAGCATAAACGCAAGCAGAGCTGTTAGGATGGCGGTAAATAATAAACTTCGCATAATTTCAGTTATCGGAATTCTTCTATTTGTAAGTTGATAAGTCTAGTTCTGAAAAAGTATAAAAGACTCTCGTCGGTAAGTAAATTACGGATCGTTTCAGTTTCGACCAAACTATGAAAGCTTTACGCGTCACCGACGTACATGTCCATCTCGCCAATGTTTCACGGCCCGCGACGAATGGCGAGGCGTTGGTCCGCGTTATCAAGTCAGGTATCTGTAATACCGATCTTGAGATCGCACGTGGTTACGCAGGCTTCAGCGGAACGATCGGCCATGAATTTGTCGGTGTCGTTGAAGCATGTGAAGATTCGCCGGAACTCGCGGGAAAGCGTGTCGTCGGCGAGATAAATGCGGGCTGCGGGAAATGTGATCTTTGCGTCGCCGGCGATCCCAGACATTGCCCGACACGTACGGTTCTCGGAATTCACGGCCGCGACGGAGCACACGCCGAGTTCTTGACGCTCCCGTCGCGAAATTTGATCGCGGTTCCGCGTGGTGTCTCGGATGATGCAGCGGTATTCGCCGAACCACTCGCCGCGGCGTATGGAATTTCAGAGCAGGTTCAGATGGGACTTGGTACGCGTGTCGCCGTTATCGGTGATGGAAAACTCGGTCTTCTTTGCGCGATGACGGCCCGGCTTCGTGCCGGCTCCGTTCTGCTCGTCGGAAAGCATCCGGAAAAAATGTCGATCGTCGAGAAGATTGGCGTTGAAACGGTTCTGCTCGGGAAAGGAACCATGCTTGTCGCGGGCATTGATGTTGTGATCGAGGCAAGCGGATCGGACAGCGGTTTTGCAACCGCTCTTGAATTGGTCAAGCCGCGCGGCAAGATCGTCCTCAAATCCACCTTTCACGGCGCGGCGAAATGGGAGCCGTCACGGATCGTCGTCGACGAGATCTCCATTGTCGGCTCGCGCTGCGGCCGCCTTGCACCCGCTATCGAACTTCTTGCATCCAATCGAGTGAATGTCGATGACCTGATCAGTGAAGAGTACCGCCTGGAAGATGGCGTAGCCGCTCTCGGGCACGCCGGAAGATCAGGCGTTTTGAAAGTTTTGCTAAGACCCTGATCCGTCAATTGACGGCCGTGCGTTACTTTCTGGAGCGGCTTCCTGTTCTGGTATAATCACGCAACTGAGCCGAAGTATAGGAGAAGCATTTATGTTTGATGTTCGGAAAGGGTTTCGATTACGTTCGTTCTTGATACTTCCCGCGGTTTTTTGCGTCCTGGCCGTCTCAGGTCGGGCGCAGGTTGCAGCACCTCAGGGATTGCCAGCTCCGGCGGCCACGACTCCTGAAAGACTCTCTGCGTCGTTTGCCGAGGTCGCAAAGAAAGTTGGTTCAGCAGTCGTCAGCATCGATACCAAAGGGAAGACGCCGGACGTAACCGCGCGGGCCGAGTCCACGCCCGGCGGCTCCGACGACATTATGGATTTCTTCCGTCGACAGATGCCTCGCCGCCCGTCATATTCGGTCGGCAGCGGGTTCTTTGTCGACAAGTCGGGTTACATTTTGACGAATTATCACGTCGTCCAGGATGCGGCCAAGATCACGATCAAGACAGACTCGGGCGAAGAGATTTCGGCGAAGGTGGTCGGCGTGGATGAAGAAACGGACCTTGCTGTGCTGAAGGCGGACACCGATCGGGAAGTGCCTTTCGTTAAACTGGCGGATTCGGATCAGGCCCGTGTCGGAGACTGGGTCCTGGCGATCGGGTCGCCGTTCGGTTTGAACCGCAGCGTGACCGCCGGAATCATCTCGCAGACGAACCGCGAAACGCCGTCAAATTCAGTTTTCCAAAGATTCATTCAGACCGACGCCGCAATCAACCGGGGAAATTCCGGTGGTCCGCTCGTGAATATGAATGGCGAAGTGATTGGGATCAATTCGCAGATCGCTACTTCGACGGGTGATTACAACGGCGTCGGTTTCGCTCTGCCTTCGAATGAGGCGGCGTATGTTATTGACCAGATCTTGAAAAGCGGTAAGGTTCGCCGAGGCTATCTAGGTGTCGGGCTCGAGACCGTCAAAGCGGAGTTCGCTACGGTGTACGGATTGAAGGAAGCAAAAGGCGCGATCGTCGTCGAGCTGCGCGACCGCCAAAGCGCGGCGAGCGTTGCCGGCCTAAAGGTCGGTGATGTTATCGTCGAGTTCAATGGACAGAAAGTAGAGGGTGCCGCGGACCTGATCTCGAAGGTTTCGTCCGCTTCGCCGGACAACTCGGTGAATGTCGCGTTCCTTCGCGAGAACGGAACTGGTCTGGATCGGAAGACGGCAATGATCCGGCTCGGCGAGCGGCCCCTCAGATCCGGCAAATCGGGCGAGGAGAGTTCGAGGACAAAGCTCCCGCTTGATAAGAGCAACGAAGACGTCAAACCCTTTGGGCTGACACTTGTAGATCTCACGCCGTCGCTTGCGTCAACGCACAAGCTTGAAGGGCAAAAAGGCGTACTCGTGAAAGAGATAAATCCCGAGAGCTTCATCGCCGACGTCAAACTCTCGAATGGCGTCGAAGCCCTTGGCGAAGGCGATCTCATCCAGCGGATGAACCGGGCCCCGGTTCTCGATGTGAAATCGTTTAGCGATGCGGTCGGAAAATTGAAAAGGGGTGACGCGGTCGTTCTCCACGTGCTCACGTACGATGTCCGCAGTCGTGGTCTACAGCTAAAGATCGTCCAGTTCACAGTCCAGTAGAAAGAGTTCCAGAGTCTCGCGTCTCAAAGAGTCCCAAGTTTGCTTTGCCGAACTTGGGACTCTAGACTTGGGAGATAAAATTGAGATTTGAGATTTGAGATTGAGATTGAGATTGAGATTGAGATTGAGATTGAGATTGAGATTGAGATTTGATATTGAGATTGAGAGTTGGGACTAACAGTTATGGCAACAGCAAAACGAGCAAAAACAAAGAAGAAGGCCGCCACAAAAACTTATCACAACTACATCGGCGGCGAGTGGGTTAAAAGCTCGTCCGGCGCGTGGTTCGAGAACACGAATCCCGCAGATACGTCCGATGTGGTGGGCCGTTTTCCGAGATCGAACGCAGATGATGTTAATCGAGCTGTCGATGCCGCGAAAAACGCGGCGACAAAATGGCGACGAACACCGGCGCCAAAGCGGGCCGAGTTGCTCTTCACGCTTGGCGAGATACTGCGCGAAAACAAGGACCAGTTCACCCGCGACATGACGCGTGAGATGGGCAAGGTTCTGAAGGAAGCGGGCGGCGATGTTCAGGAAGCGATCGACTGCACATATTACACGGCCGGCGAGGGGCGGCGTCTGCATGGCTTCACAACGCCCGCCGAGATGCCAAATAAGTTTGCGATGTGCGTTCGCCAGCCGGTCGGGATCTGTGGGCTGATCACGCCATTCAATTTCCCAATGGCGATCCCTTCGTGGAAGCTGATTCCGGCACTGGTGTGCGGTAATACCGTTGTCATCAAGTCGGGCGAAGACGTTCCGCTTTCCGCGTTGAATCTTGTGAAGGCTTGCGAAAAAGCCGGCATTCCGAAAGGCGTTGTTAACCTCGTCAACGGCCACGGTTCGGACATCGGACCGACACTCGTCGGACATGCCGATGTCAGGCTTATCTCATTCACCGGTTCGACTGACACGGGCCGCATCATTGCCGAACAATGCGCCCGTGACAACAAGATCGTCTCGCTCGAGATGGGTGGTAAGAACGCGATCATCGTAATGGACGACGCTGATATCGATAACGCAGTCGAGGGCTCGTTGTGGGGGGCGTTCGGGACTAGCGGACAGAGGTGTACAGCTTCTTCGCGGCTCGTAGTGCATAAGAAAATTTACAAGAAATTTGTCGCAAGACTAGTTGAGCGTGCGCAGAATCTTCGTGTCGGCAACGGCCTGGATAAAAGGACCGAGGTCGGGCCGGTGATTCATGAAGACGCGATGCAGAAAATTCTCGGCTACATTCACATCGGCCAGAAGAAGGACGGAGCAACCCTCGCTTGCGGTGGAAATCGCTTGACGAAAGGTGAATACAGCAAGGGCTGGTTCATTGAGCCGACAGTCTTTTCGGATGTCGCACCGAATCACCGGATCGCACAGGAAGAGATCTTCGGTCCGGTCACATCGGTGATACCGTTCTCGACACTCGACGAAGCTATCGAGATCGTCAACGGCGTCAAGTATGGACTGTCGTCGGCGATCTACACTCAGGACGTCAATCAGTCGTTCTATGCGATGCAAGAACTTTACACGGGGATCTGCTATGTGAACTCCGCGACTATCGGGGCCGAAGTTCACTTACCTTTCGGCGGTACGAAAGGAACCGGCAACGGCCATCGCGAAGCGGGAACTCAGGTCCTGGACATCTTTAGCGAGTGGAAGTCTCTGTACATCGATTACTCGGGCAAACTTCAGAAAGCGCAGATTGATGAGGTCAAGATTTGAAGTTTAGTTTTGAGACTCGACTTTAGGCGACAGGTAACATGGAGACCGCAGATAAAGAGCTTTGTCGGCTCTCTGTGTGTTCCTCCCCCCATTTATCAAATTCGGCAAAAAATCGTAGAATCTCAGCTTATAGCAATTTTCTATAACAAAACGATTTACTGGAGCTAATTTTTATGAAGGTTGGTCTACCCAAAGAGATCAAAGACAACGAGTATCGCGTCGGTTTAACCCCGGCCGGTGTGCAGGCGCTGGCCCAAGCGGGCCACGAGGTTTATGTACAGAAGACTGCCGGCGAAGGCTCGGGATTTACCGACGAGCAGTATGTGAAAGCGGGCGGTCAGCTTCTCGATACAGCGGATGACATCTGGCAGACCGGGGAAATGATCGTGAAGGTCAAGGAACCGATCTCGCCCGAGTATCCGCGAATGCGCGAGAACCAATTGCTGTTCACGTACCTTCACCTCGCACCGGAATTCGAGCTGACAAAGCAGATGATCGAGAGGAAGGTCACCGGTGTCGCGTACGAAACCATTACCGATCGTCACGGACGTCTGCCGCTGTTGACGCCGATGTCAGAGGTTGCGGGGCGTATGTCGGTACAGGTTGGGGCGACGTATCTTGAAAAGATGAACGGGGGGCGTGGCATTTTGCTCGGCGGCGTCCCGGGAGTTCCGGCGGCGAATGTTGTCATAATCGGCGGAGGCATTGTCGGAACTGAGGCGGCGAAGATGGCGGTGGGTCTCGGTGCAAAAGTGACGATCATCGATCGAAACCTTGATCGGCTTCGCCAACTCGACGATATTTTCCTTTCCAAAGTTCAGACGCTTGCGTCGTCGCGTTACGCGATCGAAGAAGCTATCTCGCATGCAGATCTGGTGATCGGCGCCGTGCTGGTTGTCGGTGCGGCGGCTCCTAAGCTCGTAACGCGCGACATGCTTAAGTTGATCCCGAATGGGGCAGTACTCGTTGATGTGGCAGTCGATCAAGGCGGATGTTTTGAAACGACGCACGCAACGACACACTCTAACCCGACTTATTACGAAGAAGGCGTTCTGCATTACTGCGTTGCGAATATGCCGGGTGCGGTGCCGCGAACATCGACCTTCGCACTGACAAATGCGACGCTTCCGTATGCGCTCGATCTCGCCAATAAGGGATTCGAGGCCGCGATCCGCGATGACGACGGATTGCGTGAGGGTGTGAACACATATGCTGGGAAGCTGACGTACGAAGCGGTTGCAACATCGCAGAGTCTCGAATACACGCCGCTAGGCAGTTTGATCGATCTGAAAGCAGCGGCAGCATAGTTAGATGAACAGGTCAGAACCGGGAGCGGTAGCGACCGGGTAACCCTCACTGATCAGGAAGTCGATTGGCTGAGGGGATACCCGGTCGCTACCGCTCCCGGTTCTGACGTTTGTTGCCAACTTAACAGTACGCAACATACACTAAGTAGCTTCGCGATGTATGAATTTGCAGTAACACCGGCTGTCACACAGCTTCGCCGCCCCGGCGTGATCATTACCGAAGTTACGCCCGGCAGTTTGGCGGAGGAGTTAGACTTGTCCCCGAACGATCGAATCATTCGGGTGAACGGCCGTGCGGTTCGCGATTACCTCGACTTCCGCTTTCAGACCGCTGGCGAGACCGAGCTCACATTTCGGGTAAAAAAGCCGAACGGCGAAACCGTAGATATTGAATTCGACCGCGACGAGAGCGAAGACCTCGGCCTGATGTTTGAGCAGATCGTGCCGCGACAGTGCGCGAACGAGTGCATCTTTTGTTTCTGCAAAGGAAATCCTGAGGACGCGCGTCCGTCGCTATTCGTTCGTGACGAGGACATCCGGCTCTCGTTCCTATACGGCAACTACACGACGCTGAGCTCGATAACCGAAGACGAGATGAACCGCATCGTCGAGCAGCGCCTTTCGCCGCAGTATGTCTCGGTCCACGCGACCGACCTGAAGACGCGAGCGTATCTTCTCGGCGTGAACGAAGAGCGCGCGGACATCGCGGATAAGTTAAAGCGTCTGCTCGACAACGATATCGAGCTTCATGCTCAGGTCGTTCTCTGCCCCGAGATAAACGACGGGGCGATCCTTGAAAAAACGCTCAGGGATCTGGCCGCATACTATCCAAAGGTCGTCAGTACCGCCGTCGTGCCAGTGGCTTTGACGCGTTATAACACCGACGACCGTCTGACCCGCGTAACTCCTGAGTTCTGCCGTAAGACGATCCAGCAGGTCGAGAAATTACAGAAAGAGTTTCGCCGCACACTCGGAACGACATTCGCCTTTCTCGGCGATGAGATCTATATCAAAGGCGGTGTCGAAATTCCTTCACGACGCCACTACGGAAACTATCCGCAGATCGAGGACGGCGTCGGCATGGTGAGATCGTTTCTGACGAAGTTTGAGCGACTGCTCGGGAATGCGAATGGTGGAGTGCGGAAAAGTGGAAATGCGGAATTCGACTCAACGTGGGCTGAAGTTCCCCTAAATGTTCGAACCAGACCAGAAGCGATTACCCCAGGAATTCTGCAATCCGCAATCCGCAATCCGCAATCTCGACACGGCACGATTCTGACGGGCGAGATGTTCGCACCGATTCTCGTTGAGCAGATAGACAGGTTCAACACGATCTCGCGATCGCAACTTCGCGTGCTCGGTGTGGCGAATACTTATTTCGGGGGCGACGTTTCGGTTGCGGGGCTTTTGACGGGAAAGGATTATCAAAATGTCGCGGACAAGATCAGCGGCGATTTCGTGATCATCCCAAAACATACGATCAAATCGGACGAACCGATCCTGCTTGATGGAATGAGCGTCGAAGAATTGAAAGCGATCTTTGATGTTCCGGTCTACGATCTGGATACCGACGGGCTGATGAAGTTTCTTGCCGAGGTTTCGCGGGGGACATAAGTATCCAACCCTCCAGTTCCGTAGGAACGAAATGTTTGTAGATGGTTCGAATCCCCAACTTGGAGCTCCGTAGGAGCGACATCTTTCGGCCGCTCCTACGGAGCTAAATTGCGACAATTGCTGGCTGCTACAGAGTCATGACTAGCTTTGTTTGAAGTTGAATATAATAAAGCCAGTTACCTTTACCGGAACTCTTGAAAGATAAGTTGGTGAGAACTTCGCTTTCCACGCAGCCGTCTCTGCCGTGGCTCTCAGTAGAGGATGTCCGCTGATAGCCTTCGAGGAAATCACCTTTCCACCTTCATCGATGGTTACCTGCACATTGACGACGCCATAAGCACCAACCATTTTTGCCGGAGTCGGATACGGTGGGGTAGGAAGATACGTAGCCTTGCCATTAATGACACCTTCGGATTTGATGGGTGGCGGTTTGGGCTCGGACTTTACTATCGGCGGCGGTTCCGGCAGCTTTCCGACTTCAAAAACCGCAGCCTCTGCACCTGACGAGCTGCCACCGTTGCGGTTACCCGCGGCACCGGTCGGTGTTCCCGTTCCGTTGCTCTCCGGTTTGGACACATCCAAGACGAACGCTCCGTCGGGGATCGACATGTGCGTGTTCGGCGTAGTCGCGATGGTTGTCGGAGTTTGCTGAGTCTGATCGATGGGTGCGACAAGAGCTTGCCGCGATGGGCGCTCGCTTGTCTGGGGTTTGGTTGCTTGCTGCGGTTGTTGCCGCGCTGGTTCGGGCTCGGGAACATTCGTGTCGGTCGGCGCCAGAATTTGCACTAGTTCGAAATTATCGGTTCCAAGATCGATGTCCGCGGCATAGAGACTAAACACAAGTGCGCTAAGAAATAAGATCCCGACTACGACGGATGACATCATGAAGAATTTACTGCGGGGCTTGAATTCGGCTTCGGCCGAATTTGATTCGATAAGCTTGTCAAACATTTCACTCCTCCTTTCAAAAGCCCGGTGCCAACCGTCGTTCAGTTAGACACCCGGCGGAGGAATATGTTCCGCTGATTCTTTTACTCCATTCGCGCATTGCGCCATGAGCCAAGTTGGATCTTCTTAGTGTGTTTCGTGGTTTCTTCTTTGGCGAGATCAAAATCGAAACCACGAAATACACGAAACACACTAAACAAGAATAAACATGAAAAAAAAGACCTCATTTCTTTCGCGCCGCCTTTTCGTTGCTCGCCACCGAAGTGGCCACAGGCAGGCCATGCGGTTTTCGGACGAGGACGCGTGTTTGAGCGAGAGCTTCTTCAAACGCATTCTTATCTCTCTGCGGGCTGCAATGAACCGCTCGATCGTCGATGAAGGCGGCCGCGCGAGGCTTGCCTTGCCCGATGTAAACATCGGTGTAGGGAAATCCGTGCTCTTCGAGCCATGCGATCACTTTTATTCGAAGCTGTCCGGGAGAAATTCGCGAACCTTCCAAAACGTCTTGCGAGCACCGCGACGTAAAGATCGTGATCTCCGCAAACTTTGCCAGTTTCTGCATGAACTCCAGCGCGCCGGCGACCGGGCTTCCAAAATGATCGATCCCTTTCCACTTGTCATACTTCGCAAGAACGCCGTCGAGATCCACGCAAACACGACTGCGCGTCGGCTCTGTTTTCGTTTTTCGCGGAGCCGACGGTTTGTATTCTGGTACTTTTCGATCCTTCTTCCGACGCACCTTCGGCAGCTTTGATGGCCGGGCAGCCATCATTGCTTCGATCGCATCGCCGCCCTCAAGCCACTCCGGCTCGCCGGCCACGGCATCGAAGTTCCAGAGCCGCGTGTAATGATGCCGTGTGTGATGACGACCCGGTGTTCGCAGCGTGTAGGGAAGATCGTCCGGGCCGACAATGCGCTTAGGCGGGAATTGCTCCGGTTTGCGGGGAAGATCCAGCGCCTGCCATTCGGATCGAATGTTATCCACAAAATCGTAAACGTCAGCCAGTGGATATTCTTTGTCCAGCAGGACCCAGACGTGATAACCGCCCACGCCGTTACTATCTACCAGCATCGCATCGATCCCTTGCTCGCGAAGCCGCTCCGCCCACTCGTGCGCGGCATCGAAATTCGCTTCCGCGATCTCGTCGCTGCCGGGTAAAGTCTCGTCGTGCAGATCGACATCGATCGCGAACCATTTGCACGTGCTGTGATCAGAAATCGAATGTAGGCCGATGAGATGAGCAGGGGACTTGCCGGAGAAATGGCGTTGAAGCTTGTTGAGCGTCACCATGTCGGTCCCCATCTTACGACGCTCGACGATCG
>JBDTWZ010000021.1:0-27245 GCA_040006435.1 Acidobacteriota bacterium | reverse complement strand
GATCAAAAAGATCGTCGCCCGATCGTCCGGTTTCATTACCGTTTTCAGAAACTGCCCAGCCGCATTCTTTTCAAATTCGAACAGAGGGTTCACGCTTCCCGAAACATCGATAAGCAGAGCTATCTCAAGCGGTACGTTCTCGGCATCTCCGACCGCATCGATATTCTGCGTGCGGCCTTCTTCAGCGACACTAAAATCAGCGGCTTTCAGTCCCAGCACCGGTTCCCCGGCGGGATTCGTTACCGACACCGGCACGACAACGAGACGCGATTCGACCTTAACTACCTGATCGTCTTCTGGAATCGGGGGCGTCGCCGCCGGCGTCTGTGCCGAGACGTTAGCTGAAAAGTAAATTAGAACCGTGAGTGCGAATAGCGAAATGGATCGACAAGCGGTGAAGAATTTCATAAGACAAGTAACTCGACGCGACATGTGTTCGGGAGGCTTACAGACTTAGAGGGCAAGAAAGCGAAAAAGGTTTTCACCCGTTTCACTCCCTTGCCCCCATTTCCAGGAAAAGTTACTCGTTGTCGTCTGTTTTGATCGGACGGATCTCAACATTCTGGTTGATACCGCGGCTCACGAGAAGCTTGACTTCAACCCGACGGTTTTGCTGGCGACCGTCGCGAGTCGTATTGTCGGCAACCGCTTGCAACTCACCGAAGCCATATGACTGGCCGATGCGGCGGAGCGGCACATTGTGCGTCTCGACAAGATAGTCGATGACTGCCTTAGCACGACGCTCACTGAGCGTCTTGTTTCGTGCGGTGCTGCCCTCGGATGATGCGAAACCGGTGACCTCGATCACGTAGCCCTTCATTGTTGCAGCAGCGGTCGCTACTTCATCCAGCGAAGCCTTCGCTTCCGATGAGAGGACTGAGCTGTTAACCCGGAAATTAACCGTTGCCGTTGATTGGACGACGTAGTCATCCATCGCCGTGATTCGAGAGTTCGTCGCGTTGACGCCCTCGATCGCAGCGTCGGCGGATTCCTGGGCCGCTCTCGCACCTCCGCGAGCAGCGTTCGAGATCGCCATCAGTTCGTCGATCTGGCCCGACACACGCTGAGCGTTCTCTTCGGCCGCCGTCAGGCGTGCTTCAGCAGGTCCAACGCGAGTGTCGATCGACTGTGCGACTTTGAAATCGTCCTTGTCGAAGCGAACCTTTGTCGCCGCCAGGTTTCCGGTATTGTCACCGCGTCCTTCAACCTCAAGATACAGGCCGCGTACTATCTGATCGCTTGCGATCCTGTCGCCGCCCCCAAATAGACCGCCTTTCGTCTTGATGCTCGCCCCGGGGCCTACGATGACTCGTGTATCGACGCCCGTGGTGTCCCGCACGACAAACGTACGGTCGTCATCTTTCGAAACGACGGCACCTTTGATCTTGTATTTCTGACCGCTCGAAAGTGAGCGAAGCTGTGCGTCCTGCGCAATAACCGCAGAAGCTCCGACGAGAATCGCCAAAAGCAAACCAGATAGTGTTTTGAACATATTTTTTAACTCCTTGATGTTTATGTAGCGAGGCGTGTCACCGGTCGGAGAGACAGTGAAAGGATGATGCAATAAAATCGCGATTTTCAAATCTAAGCCTGCAAAAGTATATCCGCTGAGCCCAGTGAGCGCCTTGTGTACCTCGCGTCCTGCAACAAGTCCTATGCCGTTTGGTCCGAAACTAAAGATAAGCTTAGTAAAGGGTCGTGATTTGACGGTTATCAACAGGGTCTTCGCAACGCCCGAGAATGTCCTTTTTGTATACACGTTTTCTTAGAAATACGATCTCGTGTTCTGTTTTGATGCAATCTCCTACCGGGAGAATACACGAACGGGAACAACTTGCCAACGGATTTTTCGACTGGTGCCTGATGAGGAGAATTTCTAGTTTCTGGTTTCTAGTTCCTCGTGAACTGCTCGCAGCTCACAGTTCACGATTCACGATTCACAGTTTATTAGAGGCTGAAGCTTCCGTTTTCAAGAAACTCCTTCATAGATGAAAGAAATCTCTCACCGTCGGCTCCGTCAACGATCCGATGGTCGTACGTCAGAGCGAAGTACGCCATGCTTCTGATCGCGATGTAGTCGTCACCGTCCGGCGATGTAAAAACCTTAGGACGCTTCTCGATCGCGCCAACACAAAGAATGGCGACTTGAGGCTGGTTGATGATCGGGGTTCCGAACAAGCCGCCAAAAACGCCCGGGTTGGTAATCGTAAATGTTCCGCCCGTCACTTCACCGGGGTTCAGCTTTTTCATCCGGGAGCGATCTGCAAGATCGTTAGCGGCGAGTGCCAGGCCTGAGAGCGACAGAGTGTCCGCCCTCCTGATGACCGGAACGATCAGTCCCCAATCGAGCGCGACCGCCATCCCGAGATTTATTTCACCTTTATAAATGATGTTTTCGCCGTCGACCTGTGCGTTGACGATCGGATATTTTCGGATCGCGTTGTTCACGGCCTGAAAAATGAACGGCATGTATGTGAGTTTCGTGTCGTAGCGCGACGCGAACTCGGCCTTATTCTTGTCACGGAACTTAGCGACATTCGTCATGTCGATCTCGTAAACGCTCGTCACATGGGCCGACGTTTGTTTCGAGAAAGTCATGTGCTCGGCGATCTTCTTACGCATCACCGACATTTTCTCGACGCGGTCCTCGGCCAAAGCCGTCACCGGCGTCGGTTTGTATTCGAGCCTTGCGGCCGGAGCCGAGATCGCGGGTGCGACCGGAGCATCCTTACGCAGCAGATCTTGCGGACGCAAAGCGGCACCGGTCTCGATAAACGACATTATGTCCTGCTTCGTAACACGACCGCTGATACCTGAGCCGTCGATGCGCGTAATGTCAATGCCGTGTTCTTTGGCGATATTCCGCACCAGCGGGCTTGATTTTGTGCGTCGGAGATCTTCAACCGATACGTCGCCGTTTCCGGAATGCGGACTGCGGATTGCGGATTGCGGATTTGCCGGCGCTGACGCAGCAGCGGCAACCGCTACTTCCGGTCTATGCGTTTCGGATTTTGCTGTCTCGGGCGCCGCACTTGGGACTTGGGGTTTGGGACTTGGGATTCCCGCTCCGTCTTCTGCTCCAACAAGCGCGAGCACCGCCCCGACCTCTACAGTTTCACCTTCGCCAACTTTTATCTCGAGCAGTTTCCCGGCGGCGGGCGACGGAACTTCCGCATCGACCTTGTCAGTAGAGATCTCAAGCAGCGGCTCGTCCTTTTCGATCGTGTCGCCGACCGTCTTTAGCCATTTCGATACGGTACCTTCGGTGATCGACTCGCCCATCTGCGGCATTACGATCTCGGTCGCGTTGCTAGATTGCGGATCTGGGATTGCGGATTGCGGAATCCCGGATTGCGGATCGCGGATTGCGGATTGCGGATCGCGGATTGCGGATTGCGGATTCGCCGACGCTGCGGCCGACTTCCCAACCTCCGGGGCCGGAGCTTCCGCAGCCTTACTGCCGCCTGCTTCCTGCCTATTGCCTTCTGGCTCCTTTCCTTCCGCACCAATGATCGCCAGTGCCGTTCCCACCTCGACGGTCTCACCTTCCTGATGTCGTATCTCGAGCAGCGTTCCGGCAACCGGGCTTGGCACTTCGGCGTCAACCTTATCGGTCGAGATCTCAAGCAGAGGCTCGTCCTTCTCGATCTTATCGCCGACGCTTTTCAACCACTTCGAAACCGTTCCCTCGGTTATCGACTCGCCCATCTGCGGCATTACCACTTCTGCGCTCATATGCTCTCCGGAAAGTTCAAATTCAAAGGACTAGGATACCCGATTCAATATGAAAAAAACAGAAGGGTGGGTCCCGGCTGGATTGAAAAGGGTGCGGCGAAGTAATTTGGGATCTACCCCGGTAGACAACCACATTCCGGACCTGCGAATGTAGTTACCAGCTCAAATCAACCCAGCGCTGCGTCAACTCGGCAGATTCTCCTTAACGAGCGTTGTGATTCGTCCGATGTCCGCCGTCGTCTTACTGATGGTAAGCGTTTCACCGCCCTCCCTCACAAGAGTGATCCCTGTTTCGGAATCAGCATTGACAGACGTGATCTCATCCCACGTCGAAGAAAATTTTCGATGCGTGATCCCGTGCTCGTAGATCGAGACGACATTTCGCTTCTGCATGACCCATCCGATCAGAGTGAAGATATAGACGACAAGGAATGCCGTCGATAGCACGAAATAGAAGATCTGCTGGCGCACATAAAAAACCAGCAACGTTGCCATGAAAAAAAAGAACGAGAGGACGGCGACGATCGACGCTTTCTGCAGAGAGTAAGGTGACGGGCCGTGGACGCTGACAAGCCGGCCGAGATCGCGTGGAGAGTTTTCGATCCGGGGGTGATTCAAAATTAAGTACGAGCTCTTGTCGGATCGATTATCGCCTTTACCTCGGAGATCTTGTCCGCGGGAAATCCGCTCTCCTTGGCGTGCTGTTCGATGAGAGCTTCGCTCGGCGCCGTGTACACGCAATAGATCTTGTCGCCGGTCACGTAGCTGTGAATCCACTGGATGTCACTCCCGAGACCGTCGAGCACGCCGCATGACTTGGCCGACGCTCCGTTCAGCTCTTCCGGGGACATGTTTCCGACTCCCGGGATATCACGTTCGATCACATACTTTGGCATAAGTTTATCTCCTTTCTATTTTTGTAATGTTTGTGTCTCGTCTTCGATCTCCTCTTCGAACAAATCGCTGACAGGCGTGCGCGGCGGTGGAAGAGATTCCGCAAAGGCGGTCAGATCTTTTTGCAGCTGTTCGACGGCGGCCTGACCGCGATCGAAATCGTCGCGAGTAAGTTTTAATGTCAGCTTGCCGTCGCTATTTGGAAGCTCGGCGAGCTTGGTAAAGGTATTTGTCCGGATTTCGATCTTAGCTCCACGCTTGAAAAATCCCTTGCGGAATTTGACGTCGAGTATCTCGTCCTTTGCGAGCCGCACCTCTTTCACACCGCCCCCGATCAGCCCGAAAAGCTTCGATTCGAATTCCAACACAACGCCGGCGCCGGAAAATTTCGCCACGCCGTTGACTTGCGTCAGACCGTGAGCGCTTTCAGTCTTGAATGGAATGCTTGTGAAGCCTTGCATCAGATACCAGTCCCAGAAGTCCGAGAAGTCCCAGAAGTCCCAGAAGTCCCAGAAGTCCCAGAAGTCTCAGTAGTCCCAGAAGTCCCAGAAGTCCCAGAAGTCCCAGAAGTCTCAGTAGTCCCAGAAGTCCCAGAAGTCCCAGAAGTCCCAGAAGTCCTAAGAGTCTACACTTTGGTTCCAATCCGAAGTCACTGGACTTGAGCCTTGGGACTTGGGACTTGGGACTTAAATCTTGGACCTCCGCCTCGCGAAGTATTTCACGATACCGAATAGACTAATCAAAAGCCAGAAAAATTCAACCATCAGCGAAGGGAAGTTGAAATCGAAATAGAGCGAGATAAGGATGAGGGCCGCTCCGACTGCGTTGAACAATGAATAAATGAGCTGGTCGCTGCGTACGCGCTCGATCTGCAAAAGCAAGTAGGTCAGAATGATGACCCCGACCCCGAGCGTCCCGACGATGTTGTACCAGTCCATCATACGTCAGTCGGTCAGAGTAACGGTCACTGCTCCGACGTACCGAAAGACCCCTCCGTTCGGCCCGACCGCCCACACGGCGTCCTTACTTTTTGATTGGACGGAATTGAAGCTTTCCGATTTAGTGGTGCCCCAAACCGGCTTTCCTTTTTTTAATACATCCGCCCCACTTGTGCCGACCGCTACGATGCTCCGCGAATCGATGTAGGTGACTCCTGAGCGATATCCGCTGAGGGCTTCCGCAAGGATCCATGTCTGCCCTCCATCGGAAGTGACAGCAAAATTATTCACGCTTTCTTCTGGTTTTTCGTAGTTTCCGCCGACGATCACGCCATTCTTTGAATCGCGCATCGCGATCGAAAAAATTCCACTGCCGGGGGCGCCTTTAGCGACGGGAGTTTCAGCGACCGCCCACGTATGTCCACGGTCCTTTGAGCGAAATACCCGCGCGCCGCTGCCACCTGAGACTAAGAATGCTCCCGTGTTTCCTTGAGTGATCAGGCATGTTCCACTCGCGGCGAAGGCGGCTTCGCCTTCCAATGTCGGGGGCATCTTTGAAGTATCGATCGGGGACCATCTCGTGCCGTCCGCAGTTTTGATGAGAAGAAATTTGTTATCGACCGGGTCGCTCATTGCAATGCAATTGTTTTTGTCCCAACACGCGATCGCGTCAAAGAATGCCTTTTCGTTCTTGTTCGTGAACTGAAGTTTCCACGTCGTACCGCCGTCGGTCGTCTTGTAGATCCGCGAACTCTCGCCGTTACCGATGCTGAGAATGTAAGCGGTGTTTGCGTCAAACGCCTCGGCGTCTCGGAAGTCCAGCTTCTCGGCTCCGGGCACGATTATCACGTTCCATGTTTTTCCGCCGTCTATCGTTCGGATCACAGTGCCGCCGGTGCCGCTCGCCCAGACGATCTTTTCATTCACGACCGAAAGCCCGCGAAGTGATGCGGTGGTATTGACGTTTTGTTTGATCCACTGCGCGCTGGCGACGATCGGCAGTAGGGAGACAAAAAACAAGACGACAACAGATCTCATAAAACTCATTATTGTTCTCCAGGAAAAAAGCGGGGGCAAGCCCGCCTTCCGAACTTGCAAATGTGATCGAATCCGCAAATTGCTCTCAACCTCCGAAAAATGACAGAGCTTGAAAGACATTCGCAGGTCCGGAAGGCGGGCTTGCCCCCGCTCTCTAAACCTTACCGTCTTTCCATCGCGACACAAGATCCGCCGCCGCATCTCTCCACTCTGGAAACTCAAACTCGAAACCCGCGTCGGTCAATAGCTTCGGCACGACGCGACGGCTTTTCAAGATCAGTTCTGTCTCGCTTCGCATCAGAAATGCTCCGACAGCGAGCTGCCATTTGAACGCCGGCAAACCAAACGGCATTCCATATGCGTCGCGCAGGACCTTCATAAATTCGCGATTCGGCACAGGGTTCGGTGACGAAAGATTTATCGCGCCGGATAATTCTTCGTGTTCGATCAGCCAGTAGACCGACCGGATGAAATCCGCATCGTGGATCCACGAAATGTATTGCTTTCCGCTCGCTGCGGTGCCGCCGAGACCGAACTTGACCAACCTAAGAAGCGTGTCGAAAATTCCATCACGATCGGGACTCATTATCATCGCCGACCGCATCAGGACTTTTCTAGTCCGCGGCGTGTGAGCATCGTTTGTGGTGCGTTCCCAAGCTGTCGCGACATCGATGCTGAAGTTCCATGCGTCGGGAGCGTCCGGCTCGCGGCCGCCGACGATCCCCGCTACGTCGTCGTTCGGCGCGTCAAAACGATGAGCATAGATCGTCGCGGTGCTTGCTTGCAGCCACACACCAGGCGGTTTCGCGGCGGCCGCGATTGCCTCACCGACAACCCGCGTCGAATTCACCCGCGAATCCATCATTTGCCGGCGGTTTTCGGCGTTGTACCTGCAATTCACACTGCGGCCCGCGAGATTGATGACGACATCCGAGCCGTCGATCTCCGCCGCCCAATCACCTAATGTTTCGCCGTCCCACTGTGCGGTTCGCCACGGAGCGTTCTTCGCAGAACGACCGAGCACGACGACATCGTGACCGTCGTCCTGAAACGCGCGAGCGAGAACTGTTCCGACCTGTCCGGTTCCGCCTGGAATTACTATCTTCATTGGCTAGCTATGTTAACCGCGTCATCTGCGGTTAAACCCTTAATTGCCTGCAGGCGTCAGTACACCATTCTCGCCCGGAGAGTACCTTTGATACCTTTCAATATCTCGAACGCTTCTTTCGAGATCTTCGATTCGACATCGAGGATCACGTAGCCGATCTCCGGGTTTGTGTTCAAGTATTGCCCGACTATATTGATCTTGCGTTTTGATAGACGCGAGTTTATGTCGCCGAGCACGCCCGGAATGTTGCGGTGAATGTGCAGGATGCGATGCGTGCCCGCTTGCGGCGGCAGCGAAACAGGTGGAACGGTGTGCGAGCCCTCGCTCGTTCCAAGCTCGAGATACTTTACCAGCTTTGCCGTTACATCCAGACCGATGTTCGCCTGCGCTTCTTCGGTCGAACCGCCGATGTGCGGCGTCAAGATTACGTTCGGCAGATTCTGCAACGCACACGCAAACACGTCACCCGATTTTTCGGGCTCCTCGGGAAATACATCGACCGCCGCACCCGCGAGCTTACCTGACTTGATCGCTTTGCCAAGCGCGTCGAGATCCACAACATCGCCGCGACTGTGATTGATAAGGATCGCGCCCCGTCGCATCGACTTGATCGAGTCGGCGTTGATGAGTTCGCGCGTCGTTGCGTCAGACGGGACATGCAGCGTGACGATGTTCGATTGCCTGAGCAGTTCTTTTAGATCGCGGATCTGTTTCGCGTTTCCATGCGGCAGCTTTGTCGCGACGTCGTAATAGACGACGTGCATTCCCATCGCCTCGGCCATGTTCGAGACCTGCGAGCCGATATTGCCATAGCCGATGATGCCCAGTGTCTTTCCGCGAAGCTCAAAGCTCCCGGCCGCATCCTTCATCCAACGCCCTTGATGCGCGGCCGTGTTCTTGTCGGCGATCTTTCGGATCAGCATGACTGACAGACCGATGATCAACTCGGCGACCGAGCGCGTGTTCGCGTGCGGTGCATTGAAAACCGCGATACCCTTTTCGGTCGCAACTTTCTGGTCGACCTGATTCACGCCGATGCAAAACGCGCCGATGGCGAGCAGCTTGTCGGCGGCCTCGATCACGTTCTTTGTGATCTTTGTCTTTGATCGAATGCCGAGGAGATGTACGCCTTTGACCGCTTTCATCAGCTCTTCCTCGCTCAAAGCGCCGTTGATCTTCTCGACCACGGCATAGCCGTAACCTTTCAGCTCACCGACAGCCGCGTCGGAGATGTTCTCAAGCAGCAGGATCTTGATCTTGTCTTTTGGGTAGGATGTTTGGACCATTCTGACCTGTTTGACCGCCTAACTTCGATCGTAACCGTCGATAAGAGATCTCGGTGCGATGTTTCTCCACGCCGTATCGAGTGCCCGCACGACGCCGGGCTCGACTGCTGCGTCGAGGTTCACTTTGGTAGCTCCCTTGAGCCCCCAACCACCTTTCACCGGCTCGAAGGCTTCGGGCTCCGCCTCGACAAACACCGACTGCTGTTCTGGGGTGAGCTTTACCATCCCCCATTCCTCGGCCGGCCCAAGCGTGGCAAAAATCTTTCCGCCGACCCGGAAATCGGGATGGTCCATATGAGATCGCTCTTCCGCACCCGGCAGATCGAGCGCCAAAGCTCTGAATTCGTTAGCGGTCATACCAGAATTCTCTCGAACACGTTACTCAACGGTTGCCAAAAGAGTCGGAGATGTTTTTCACGAGATCCGGACCCTTTACATTTAATGAAGTTCAGCTCATTCGCTATCCGGCTCAGTTAGTTGCCTGCAGAAGTAGCCGCCGACATACCGCCGACATACTCGCGTGCCGTGGTCAGGGTAATATCTTGATTTTTCTCAAGCTCGGACAGTATCGCATCAACCTGCTGCCACAACACCGTGTCCCTGTATTCTTCGTAAGGAAACATAGGTTAGCGATTATTAGTCACGACTGACATCTGAGAACTGGCCACTGACAACCGACAACTGCTCTACATATGGATCGTCAGATCGTGGACTCCTTCGGCCGCTTCCATCACAGCCTCACTCACCGTCGGGTGGGCGTGCATGATACGGCCTAACTCGTCCGCCGTTGATTCGAGCGCCATCGCGACGCAGGCTTCAGCCAATAACTCCGTCGCATGCGGGCCGATGATATGAACGCCGAGCACCTCATCGTATTTTTTCTCCGATACGATCTTTACAAACCCATCGGTCTCGCCGAGAATGCGTGCCTTGCCCGAAGCAGAGAATGGAAACTTACCGACCTTTACGTCATATCCCGCTTCCTTCGCTTTCGCCTCGGTCATCCCGACACTCGCGACTTCCGGATCGCAGTACGTGCAGTTCGGTACGAGATTCTGCTTGATCGGCTCGACCTTCTTGCCGGCGATCTTTTCGACGACCATGATGCCTTCTTTCGAAGCGAGATGTGCGAGCCATGCAGTGTCAATGACATCGCCGATCGCGAAGACGTTCGGCTCGTCGGTCTCACAGTATTCGTTAACCTTGATCGTGCCGCGCGGGTTGACGACGACTTTCGTATTCTCAAGACCGAGTTTCTCGATGAACGGCATGCGGCCAACAGCGACGAGCAGCATCTCGGCTTCGAATGAAACAGCATCGCCTTTCGCATTCTTGCCCGAAACTTTGACGCCCTTTTTGTTTTTTTCCAGCTTGTCGAGCTTGATACCCGTCTCGCACTTGATGCCTTGCTTCTTGAAGCTGCGTGCGAGCTCTTTCGAAATATCCGCATCCTCGATCGGGACAATTCTGTCGAGCAATTCAACGACGGTCGTGTCGCATCCAAATCGCGCATAGACGCTCGCGAACTCGACGCCGACCGCACCCGAACCCATCACGATCATCGATTTGGGAACGCTGTTCAATTCAAGGATGTGATCCGAATTTACAACCTGCTTGCCGTCCGTCTCGAAACCGGGGATCGGGCGCACAACCGAGCCGGTCGCGATGATGATGTTCTTTGTCTCGATCGTCTCTTTCTTGCCGCCGTCTAGAGCGACTTCGACCTTGCCTTTCCCGGCGATCTTACCGAAGCCGTTAAAGATCGTGACCTTGTTCTTCTTCATCAAATACGTCACGCCCGCCGAGTTCTTGGCAACTACGTCACTCTTGTATTTCTGGACGCCGCCCCAGTCAAAGCTGAGATCCTTGACCTTCAATCCGAAGTCTTCAAAATGGCCGGCTTTCTGATAGAGATGCGCCGCATTCAGCAACGCTTTTGTCGGGATACACCCGCGCAACCCGCATGTCCCGCCGAGCCTCGCGTCTGTCTCTTTTTCCACGATCGCGACCTTTAGTCCGAGTTGTCCGGCCCTCACTGCCGCGACATATCCGCCGGGTCCCGAGCCGATAATAGTTACGTCAAATTGTTCTGCCACAAGTCTTAACCTCGTCTGAATAAACTAATATTAAATCGATAACGATATTATAAGGGTTCGGACGTGTCCAAGCCAGCAGTGTAAAATTTTCGATCTGTGATTTGCGATTTTCGATCTGAAGGTTTTAATAGGCGGTAGGGCTAAGCAAAATCCGAATCCGAAAGCCAAAAATCAAAATGAAGCATTCACCAGAATTCGAAGCGATCGTCGACGACGCGAAGAGTCGGATCAAGGAAGTTTCAGTTGAAGAGACGCTCGAACGAACGAAAAACGGAGCAAGTCTGATCGATGTCCGCGAGGATAACGAGTTCGAAGCGGCGCACGCCGCGGGCTCGACGCACATGGGCCGCGGCGTCATCGAGCGCGATATCGTCGGCAAGTTTCCGGCGAAGGATACCGAACTGATCCTGTATTGCGGCGGCGGGTACCGTTCGGCACTGTCGGCGGACATGCTGCAGAAGATGGGATACACGAACGTCTGGTCGATGGCCGGCGGCTGGAAAGCGTGGAAAGACGCGGAGGCACCGATCGAACAATGAATGATCAGGATCAGATAGAAGCGCGCCGTGCCCGAGCACGCGATCTGGCGGCACAGTTTGCCGATCGGGGCGACTCGCTCGGCTGGTTCGACGCTTTCTATAAAGAAGCAGGCGGCGATAACGAACAGATCCCGTGGGCCGATCTCGAACCCAACCGTTTTTTTAAGACTTGGGCCGGGGAGGTTGGGTTGACGGGAAACGGCAGAAACGCCCTGGTCGTCGGATGCGGGTTAGGTGACGACGCAAAGTATCTGGACGATCTCGGATTCGAGGTCACTGCCTTTGACATCTCGCCGACCGCGATCGAATGGGCGAAACGGCTTTACGGCGATACCGATATCCATTTCGAAGTTGCTGATCTATTTGAAGCACCGAGTGCTTGGGTCGCGGCCTCTGACCCGCCCGCTACCGCAGGCGGTACTGACAAGAACAGAGGGTTCGATTTTGTTCTCGAGGTGTACACCATCCAACCCTTGCCCGTGGAGATGCGCCCAATGGTGATCGACGCGGTCGCAGCGTTCGTTGCGGGTAATGGCGAGTTGGTTGTTGTAACTCGCGGGCGTGAAGATGATGAGGAACCGGTCGAACTGCCGTGGCCGCTCTCGCGGAAAGACCTTTCAAGATTTGAAACACACGGACTAACGCAGACGGATTTTCGTATTATGGATGGCGACGAAGACCCGCCGTGCCCGCGGTTCGTAGTGCGGTACAGAAAGTACTTGTAGAAATATCGGCGCCCGACACGCCAATGGATTTGTCCGCGAATTACGCACAAGGACGTGAAAAAAGAAATTTTCTTTTCGCGTTCTTAAACGTATTTTCGCGGGCAGAATGCCTTAGATCTCTTTCTCCGCCAACTTCTTCCACCTTTGGATCTCGCGTCGGCGATAATGCGGCGAGCTATTCACCGAATCTACTGCCTGCTCGAACATCTCACGGCCGCGATCGTTGTTTCCCTGAGCCTTCAAAGCACGCCCGAGATAGTACAAGCCTTCCGGATCTACCGGCCGCCGGTCCACATATTTTTCCAGCGCGTCCGTCGCTTCCTTGAACATGTTTGCATCGAGATATGTCGCACCGATCTCGCGCCAGATCTCGTTGAGAGCAAATTTGTCGTCCTGTTCAAGAACGACCGCGAAATGATTCAAAGCGGATTGCAGGTCGCCCTTCACCCGGGCAATTCTTCCGATCTGATAGTTTGCGTCGATCTCTTCCGCATCGATCTCTATCGCTTTCGTGAAATGCACGAGAGCCTTCGCATCCTGTCGCCGCTGCTGGTAGATAAGCCCAAGCTGTACATGGGCGTCGGCGTCTCTTGGATTGACGGTCGCGTTGTGGAGAAAACGTTTGAAGTTCTGTTTCTGCCGGAAGGCATTTCCGAATCCGCGAACTTCGCCGCCGAGAAATCCGCCAAAGTAGATCACCACCCAGAAGAGCAGGAACGGCGACAACATCCAGGGCGATACATATTGGAAAACGTACATTGCCAGAGTGAACCCGATCCAACCGATGGCTACTGCCATCACGGCGGCGCCGTAATTAACGCCCAAAACGGTTCGCAGCGCGAAGATCATCAAAACTCCGAACAGCAATGCGCTTCCGAACCAGAGGCCGAGATAGATCAGCGGAGAAACGGCACTGGTAAACAGGGCCGCGCCGGCTAACGCGAACGGCAGATGCGCCGCTGCCCACGCCATCAACGAACATGTTGCCAGTGCACCGTAATCGCGCCGCAAAACGAGGCCGAAGCTTCCGATCGCGCTAAAGATCGATATCAAGAGCACGAGGATCGGCACGTAAAACGTCGAGATCCCGAGAAGAGGTTCGTAGAACGCGGTTGGCTCGAACGAAAAGAACTTGAAAAACGTGTCGCCGAAGACAGGAAGTTTTTTTCGCGAAGCCATCGCAGCCTGGTAATTATCGAACGAACGTTCGTAGTCCGCCTGGGCAGCCGGTGAATCAAAATCTGTCGTCTCGTAGTTGGGTTGGTAGTACTCGGCCAGCGTCGGAATCCGAAATTCATCGTGGAGTTTGGTGTTCACGGTCGCGAAAAACATGATCGAGACGACGAGCACGGCCATCGCGGCAAACATCCAGCTCCCATTGTCCATGATGTCGCTCATCGCGGAAGCCGGACGCAAATAAAGCTGGAATAACAACTTAAGATTTTCCATAAAGGGCGAATGCGGCTGGGACCACGGTGGCTAGCTGACCTAGCGTAAGGCCGAACGAAAACTGTGTCAAGAGTTTCTGCGATGAGGTTTTCGGGTTAAGATTGAGTGACGATCGATCCTTTACACGACTATAAAAACAAATGTCCGAAGCCACTGAAAAAGCCGTGACGACACGTACTGAAACCGATTCGATGGGCGAGATCGAGGTCGCGTCCGACAAATACTGGGGAGCTCAGACCGAGCGGAGCCTGCACCATTTCAACATCGGGTTCGATGTGATGCCGCGCGAGATGATCCGCGCACTCGGCATCTTAAAAAAGGCGGCGGCGATCGTTAACCATCAGCTCAAGCCGGACAAGATGACGGACGACAAACTAAAGTTTGTCGTACAAGCCGCCGACGAGGTGATCGATGGAAAGCTCGACGCTCATTTTCCCTTGCGAGTGTGGCAAACCGGTTCAGGCACGCAGACAAACATGAACGCCAACGAGGTGATCTCGAACCGTGCGATCGAGATCGCCGGCGGCGAGATGGGCTCTAAGAAACCCGTCCATCCGAACGACGACGTGAACATGTCACAGTCGTCGAACGACACGTTTCCGACGGCGATGTACATTGCCGCCGCCGAGCAGCTCACAGCACTTATTCCGCAGGTCGAAAGGCTACGGGATGCGATCGATGCAAAGGCGAAAGAGTTCGCCGACGTCGTAAAGATCGGGCGAACGCATCTGCAGGACGCGACGCCGCTAACGGTAGGTCAGGAGTTTGGCGGATGGGCGAGCCTAATCGCACGGGACATCGAACGTTTGAAAGCGGTACTGCCCGGCCTGCTCGAACTTGCGATCGGCGGAACCGCGGTTGGAACGGGTCTCAATGCGCATCCGGAATTTGCGGTTCGCGCTGCGGCAGAGATAGCAAAGCTCACCGGCTTGCCGTTTAAATCTCATCCCGATAAATTTGCGGCCCTTTCGGCGCACGACGAGCTCGTGTTTGCGTCAGGTGCTCTCAAGACACTCGCCGCAAGTTTGATGAAGATCGCGAATGACATTCGCTGGCTCGGATCAGGCCCGCGATGCGGCATCGGCGAGATCTCGCTTCCGGAAAACGAACCGGGCTCGTCGATTATGCCGGGTAAGGTCAACCCAACGCAGTCGGAGGCGATGACGATGGTCGCCGTGCAGGTAATGGGCAACGACGCCGCTATCGGTTTCGCCGGTTCGCAGGGAAACTTTGAGTTGAATGTCTTCAAGCCGGTGATGATCCATAACTTCCTGCATTCGGTCCGGCTCTTACATGACGCATGCCGCGGCTTCGTAGATTTCTGCGTCAATGGCATTGAGCTCAATCGCGAGCAGATCGACGATTACGTGAACGACTCATTGATGCTTGTCACAGCGCTCAACCAGCACGTCGGTTATGACAATGCGGCGAAGATCGCGAAGAACGCGCATAAGAAGGGAATCTCGCTGAAGCAGTCAGCGGTCGAATTGGAATTGCTGAGCGGAGAAAAGTTTGACGAGCTGGTCAAGCCGGAAGACATGACACACCCGTGACCGGGTTAAGGGACGCGAATGGAATGTACGCGTCCCAGTCCGTTGGCGCGTTGCGGGGCGGGACGCCCGCGTTCCGGTCAGGATCTTAGAAAAAAGAAATAGACCAGCGTCAAAAAGACGGCGATGAATGCGACCATGGCGGCGACGGCCAGCGCCACGACGATGAGCTTGAGTGTGCCGCTCTTTGGCCGCGGAGGCTCAGCGGACATGGATGGTTGTACGGTGGGCGTTGTTAGGCCGGGGTTCGGCTCCAATGTTATAACGCCTTCTTCGAGCGAGCGTTTCTCGAATCCTTGCGGCAATTTGCCGCTCGTCTTTCGAAACATCGGCTCGGGCATTTTCCAACCTTCCGGCACCGGGTTAGGCGCAGTCGTATTCAAATCGTCGTCTTCAATCGCCGGGTTATTTGCTTCGATCGTCATACTCCTCAGCACCACCTGCGATAGGCGGTCTCCAGACTATTTTTGCAGATCCAACACGTCAGAACGCGTGATGATTCCCGTGATACGTTTGAAATCTTCGATCAGCAGTGCCGGAGCTTTCTGAAGCTTCGATTTTACTTCACGCAGGCTCGTATCCATCTCAATAACCGGAAAACTCTCGTCCATGATTTCGCGGACGTGCGAATCGATCAGATCGCGATTGCTCAAAAGTTTCGTCAGCACACGGCTCTCTCGGAGACTGCCGACCGAACGGTTGTCTTCGAGCACGGGAATCTGAGTGATACCACACTCGCTCATCTTTTCGAGCGCAAACCCGACCGTATCCTCGGGTCCGACAAAAATAAGATCGGCCGGAGCACCGCCATTCTTTGTTTCTTTGATCAAGCCGGCGGTGATCCGCTGCGGTTCCAGCAGAAGCTTTTCCTTCATCCATTCGTCCGAATGGAATTTCGTCAGATAATGTTCGCCGGTATCGCAGACGATAAAGACGACGATGCCGCTTTCGTCCAGGTCCTTCGCAACCTTCAAGGCCGCCGCGAAGTTAGTTCCGGTTGACCCGCCGCAAAAGATGCCTTCACGTCGGGAAAGCTGTCTCGCAAGCTCGAACGAATCTCTGTCGGTGACGTTGATGATCTCGTCGATGATCTTCATGTCGGCATTGCCGACCGGCAAGCTCTGGCCGATGCCTTCGACAAGATAGGGCGTTGCTTCGGGAACATGCCCGGTGTCCTTGTAGCTTTTGAAGATCGAACCGTACGGATCTGCACCGATGATCTGGATCTTCGGATTCTTTTCTTTCAGATAACGGCCGGTTCCGGTTATCGTCCCGCCGGTCCCGATACCGGAAACGAAATGTGTGATCTTTCCTTCGGTGTCATCCCAGATCTCGGGCCCGGTGGTGCTATAGTGTGCGGCCGGATTCGCGGGGTGATTGTATTGATCCGGATAGAACGAGTTTGGCGTTTCCTGCGAAATTCGCTTCGCGGTCTCGACGTAATGATCGGGCGTCCCGTGTTTTGCGGCGGAAGGGCAGACTACGATGTCCGCACCGAGGGACTTCAGGTATCGCATTTTTTCGACCGAAACTTTGTCGGTAAGGATAAAGATGCACTTGTACCCGCGGACAGCCGCAACAAGTGCAAGTCCGATACCTGTGTTTCCGCTGGTCGCCTCGATAACTGTTCCGCCTTTCTTAAGAGCCCCCTCTTTCTCGGCCCAATCGATCATCGAGATACCGATCCGGTCCTTGACCGAATAGCCGGGATTAAGATTTTCCATCTTCGCGAAAACCTTTGCCCTGATCTTATGCTGCTTTGTTAGGTGATTGACTTGAACGAGCGGGGTTTTTCCGATCAGTTCTAAAATATCGTTATAAACTTTCATTACAAATTGCTCTTATTCCGACCGTGGATGTATAGGGAAGTTTATGCCGAAAGGACATGCGGGGCAAGGAGGCGCCTGCGGGTTCTCAGAGGGTTTTGATCTTTGGATTCCGTGCGGATCAGCGATTCTTCGAGATATATTTTCCGAGCAGACGATCGTATTCATCTTTCACGACGCTGTAGCATTCGCACGCGGCGCGCCCCAGCGCGTCGCGATCGAGCATCGTGATGGTACCGCGGGCGTATTTGATGAGTCCCTTTTTCTGAAGATTCCCGGCAGCTATCGAAACTCCTTCGCGACGGACGCCGAGCATGTTCGCGATCAGATCGTGCGTCATTATCAGCTTGTTATTTTGAAGCAGGTTGTGGTTGATGAGAAGCCAGCGGCATAGCTGTTGTTCGACAGAATGCAGGCGATTGCAGACCGCAGTTTGAGATATCTGCGTCATCAGCGACTGTGTGTAGCGGAGCAGGATCTTCTGAAATACGCCGCCGAGACTAAACTCATCGGTCAATGCGCGTGACGGCATCCTAAATGCGTTCCCCGCACTTTGTACGATCGCGCGGCTTGGCGTGGTGCTTCCGCCCATGTACAGTGCGATCCCGACCAGTCCGTCGTTTCCGGCCATGCCGATCTCGGCCGTGGTACCATTCTCCATTATGTAAAGCAGAGAGATTATCGCCGTCGTCGGAAAGTAGATGTACTCTAACTGCTCGCCCGATTCATAGATCACCTCGCCCAGCGACAACATCACCGGGTCCAGGTTAGGTCTCAAGCGACTGAACTCATCCGGCGGCAGTGCCGCTATCAGATGATTCATCAGCGCGTCATCCGTGTGCTTGACTACGCCCATACCAATACTGGGGAAAATATAACACAGATTTCCCCGAACGCTAACTTTAAATTTTGTATCCGTGCGGTATCACACCGACACCGGGATCGGTCCCGTTTAGGATGAAGGTCGATTAATGTACTTTTGAGACCGGCTATAGAAAGCCATCTTTGGTTTTTTGATGCGGCTCAAGATACACCCTTAAAGAGATCAGAAAAATTGTGACCAAGATCGTTAAGCGAAGTTAACGCCTGAACTGCACAGGGTGGTTCCAAGTTTTTCTCCGGCACGGTCACCTATGGCCAAGGAGTTCCCATGAATAACGATGAGCGTCTTCGCGTTTTGTATATCGAAGACAATTGCGATTCTTTTGAAATGCTTAAAGTAATGCTCGGTATGTGTGAGATCGACCTTGACTCTGCGCGAAGCGGCAGTGAAGCTCTTGCAAGCGCAAGTTCGGATGATCGGTTCGATCTATATCTGCTTGACGGCGGACTACCCGACAGCAACGGGCTCAGTCTCTGCCGTACGCTCCGAGCTATCGCTCCAAGGACGCCGGTTCTTTTTTATTCCGGGAACGCTCATCCTGAGGATATGGAAAGAGGAATTGAGGCAGGGGCGGCCGGGTATATCATTAAGCCGAATTCGGAAAAACTCGCCGCAACGATTCGACAGCTTGTGATCCATTATCGCGATGCGTCGCAACCAACTTTTACGGACTTTCGTGTTCTTGCTGCAGCTTAGATCTCGCGGCTCGCGAGCAGCTTTAACGGATCATTCGTAATGACGGCGAATATTCCCTGCTTTGTCGCCCGCGTGATCCAGCCAGGTGTGTTGACGGTCCACACTGTTACGGGCAAGCCCGATCTCTCTGCCTTCCTGACAAGTTTCCGGCTAATCAACGCCTTATGCACCGAAAGGTGATCGGCTCCCAGTTCGAGCGCGATATTTATCAGATACTTTTCTTTTCGCAACAGTCGCATGAATTGCGGCGCAAAGAGCGCGGCCGTATGAAGTCTCGGCAAAACGGCCCGTGCCCGCGGAATAACACCGAGCAAAAAACTCTTGACGATCAATCGTTCAAGTAAAGGCGAGTCCCGGATCTCACGACAGACAGCATCGACAAGGGGTGAAACGTCGTTCTCCGTGTCGCACTTCATCTCTATGTATACCGGCCCCGCGGCATTTTCAAGAAGTCGCAGGACCGTTCGAAGCGAGGGAATTCCTTCGGCGGCAAATTCGGGCCGCGCCTGCGCCGGATAAGCGGCGTTGAACCAAGATCCCACATCGACTTCTGCGAGTTGTTCGGCTGTAAGGTCCGAAACACGTTTGTTAATGCCGGCTGTTCTGACGAGTGTCGCGTCATGGATAACTATGGGTACGCCGTCTTTGGATAGCCGCACATCGAATTCGACGCCGTCCGCGCCTGATTCGAGTGCTTTAGAGAAAGCTGCGATCGTGTTCTCAGGTGCAAAGGCGCTGGCCCCGCGGTGGGCGATGATCAAGGGGACGGGCATTTGTCTTTAGTCACCAGGTCTAAAAGCAGTTATCTGAAAAGTCAGATTTGGAAAATTGATATTTGAAATCTGAAATTTGAAATCTGAAATGTGAAATTTGAAGTCTGAAATCTCAAATTTGAAATTTGAAATCTCAAATCCACAATTGGATATCTACCTCTTCTCCAAAAGAAAGATCGTCTTCGACCAGCCGATAGGATCGCTCGTCGGAAACTCGTGATTACCGACAATGTCAAAATAGCGTCGTGAGACCGTTATTACCTCCGACATCGGATGGATCCTGAAGTTGTAAAGTAGCTCAAGAACCGAGCCAACGAAGGACGGTTTGACCGGGATGAAGACGAGTTTACCGCCAGGTCTCAGAACGCGGCTAAGTTCCTTTAGGCCGGCGTCCAGCGAAACATATTCGAGAACGCCGCACGTCAGGACAAGTTCGAATGTGTCGTCTGCGAACGGCAACTCGAGAACATTTCCCTGAACGGATTCGATGTTTGCCGCGTCGATCTTTTTCTCTTTCGCAAACTGCTCGCGGGCGATCTTCAGCGAGTTCGCCGAGAGGTCAAATGCGATCATTTTCTTAGTCCGAAATCCTGCGTCCTGAAAACCAAGTGTGACGATACCGGTTCCGCTGCCCGCGTCGAGAACGTATGATTCGGCGTCGATGCTCAGCTCAAGCGCCCGCAAATATTTCGCGACCGATTTCCGATACCCGTTTACCTTAAGCGCGAGGTTATGTACATCGGCGATGCGATCGTAAAAAGTCTGCGTTTTCGTCTTCGCCGGTTTCTGGCTGCCTTTTGCCATTGTCTATTTTTCGGCCAGGAGCTTTATGACCATCGCCCGCAGCTCTTCGATCCGCGTTGGGTTTGTTCCACTGTCGATATACCTAATGATACCTTTACGGTCGATCAGAACGGTCGTCGGCAACGCGGTCGCGGCGTAAAGATTTTGCGTTCGCTGATCGTCTGCGACAGCAAAATCGTACGCGAGATCGTATTTTTCCTTGAAGCGTTTAAGAAACGTGATCTCGCTCGGATGATCGGCGGGCATTCCCTCGGCACGGCCGTAGTACCGGGTTAGGCCGAGAATAACGAACCCGTCACCGGCAAAATCTTGATGCCATTCGGCAAGCGCCGGAAAAGCGTCGAAACAGGGCCCGCACCACGTCGCCCAAAAATCCAGAAGAATCACTTTTCCTTTCAGCGAGGCAAGGGTCTTGGGTGTACCCGGAATCCATTGATCGAAACCGACCAGCTCAGGCGCCGGTTCGGTCAACAGCCGATACTGTTTCTCTCTTCTTTTAAGCCGCTGCAACGCTTCATTCTGCGGGCCGCGCCCCGCGAAAACCTTACCCGCTTCGATTAGCGACGTGAGATATGTTTCCATACCGAGCGATTTACGCCCGGTGTCGATCTGGTAGGTGATCAGCTTGTCCGCAGCGTAATAAAAGAAAGTCGGCGAGTTGACGGAAGACGCGACCCTCTTCATATCTTCAAGCGCCGCGTCAGCCTCTTTGATCTTTCCAAGCTCGCGGTTCGTTTCGAACACAAGCATTCCGGCATCCAGAACCGCGTCGGCAGGATTCACCCTCGATGTCGGATCCTGTATCAAGGTCTTTGACGCTTCGTAGCTCTTGCTGGCATGCTCAACCGCCTTCTGCAGATTTTTCGAGGCGATATACGATTTCGCCAACTCACTGTTCATACGCCACCGATCGCTCACCTTCGTCGTGCCGCCGTTCTCGTAATCAGCAAGATATTTAAGCGCGTCGTCGAAGTTTTTCTGCTTTGCAAAAACGTAGACGATGATCGAACGAGCGTTCTGTACGCGCCCCGGTTCCAAGTCCGAAGAATCGAGATATTTCTTCAGCGCCTCGGTCGTGCCATCATAGTTTTCCGCTATCCAGTGCAGCAGGCCAGTGTAGTAGATATCTTCGCCCGTGGGGTTACTGCGCGTTGAAACAGCCGTCGCGTATTTCGCGGCCAACTGTCGCTGCTCGCGTTCGGTTGCAAGCCGCAGTCGCTCGCTGTACGCAATTTTCTTTTGCTCGTATTCGGCGAACTTTGTTTTGTTATACGCGTTTACTTCGTCGAACATTTGCTTAACCGAAAGGTCGGCAGCAACCGGCGCGACCACCGACGCACCCGCTGGATTGACCCGACGCGACTGCGCGTTGACAGAAATCGAGAGAGCGAGAATTAAAACTAAGAAGACAAAACGCATAAGCGAACTATTCGCCGTAGTGTTAACGGTCGACGAAAACCGATTTGGCCCATACAGCTCCAAGAATCTCGAGCTTACACCGTCAAAAATTCTATCCGAAATTACTTGGGCAGTCTTGGGCGCGAGCAGAATGCCGTTTCGGTAATGTGCCGTCGCAATGAACACGTTTTCAAAACCAGGAACAACTCCGATCACCGGTAATCCGTCTTCCGCGACGGGCCGGAGCCCGGCCCAGGTCTCGCTTATCGAAAATTCCATTAGATTCGGCGCGATCTGGACCGCCGCCGCCTTTAATGAATCAATGCCTTCCGCTGTCGTGCTCTTGTCAAATCCGGCGTCTTCGACGGTTGCTCCCACGAGAACGCGTCCATCGGCACGCGGAACGATGTAGCCTCTCGGGCCGTAGATCACCCGACGAATTAGACGGGTATCGGTTTTAAAACTGATCATCTGGCCCCGAATCGGCTTCACAAAAACCGGGAAAGTCAGGCCGCCGATTTTGATGAGTGACGTCCACGCGCCGGTTGCAAGAATCGTAACATCGGCGATTAGATCGCCGGCGACTGTCTTTGCGCCGGCAATGCGCCGGCCATCGGTGATCAGCTCCGAAATCTCACTGTTTTCTCTGATTCGAATTCCGTTACGCTCGGCAAATTTTCGCAGCGCCGACAACAATCGTCGGTTTTCAACCTGCCAGTCGTTTGGATAGAGCAGCCCTGCCCTTACGTCGGGCGAGATCCACGGCTCGATACTTTGTACAGCTCCGCCTGAAAGATACTCGACGGTTATGCCTTTCGATATTTGTCGCTCATGAACAGCGGCGAGTTCGTCGGCTTCTGTTTCATTGAACGCGACCGACAGGGTGCCGCTCCGGTCGAGCTCGATATCGATGCCAGTTTCGTCCAGGAGGGATTCAGAAAATCCCGGGTAAAGCGCAAGCGACTCGACTCCGAACTGATGAAAGTCAACGCTGGAATCGGTTTCGATATTCGGCGAGAGCATCCCGGCCGCTGCCCACGAAGCCTCGCCGCCGATCCGACCGCGATCTGCGATCGTAATCCGTTTTACACCTTTTTTGTGCAGCTCGCGGGCGATGCTCAGCCCTATGACGCCGCCGCCGATTATCATTACTTCCGAGTTCATTAGGATACGAGAGAAGGATAAAGGATAACGGATAAAGGATAAAGTTAAGCGTAAAGAAGAAGCGGCCCGGAAAGGTCGACCCCTTTATCCTTTATCCTTTATCCTTTATCCTTTCAGATATGAAACACACGGTCACACTTATTCCGGGCGACGGTATTGGGCCGGAGATTATCGCCGCGACAGTGCACATTATCGAGGCGACGGGCGTCGAATTCGAGTGGGAAACCCACATAATGGGTGCCCAGGCGCTTGAAAAGTACGGGACTACCTTGCCCGAAGCCACGATCGAATCGATCAAGCGAAACAGGGTCGCACTGAAAGGCCCGCAGATGACCCCGGTCGGAAAGGGATTTACTTCTGTAAACGTAGGATTGCGCAAGGCCCTCGACCTTTACGCGAATGTTCGGCCGGTAAAGAATCTGCCGAACGTGCCGAGTCGCTACTCTGATGTCGATCTTGTGATCGTGCGCGAGAACACGGAAGGATTGTATTCGGGGATCGAGCATACGGTGATACCGGGTGTCGTCGAAAGCCTAAAGATCATTACTGAGAAGGCGTCCACACGGATCGCGAAATACAGTTTCGAATATGCGCGGGCAAACGGCCGCAAGAAAGTCACCGCCGTGCACAAAGCGAATATCATGAAGCTGTCCGACGGATTGTTTCTTGAATGTTTCTACAACGTGGCGAAGGATTATCCGGATATCGAAGCCGACGACAAGATCATCGACAACTGCTGCATGCAGCTTGTCATGCGGCCCGAGCAATTCGACATTCTCGTGCTTGAAAATCTCTACGGTGACATTGTCTCGGATCTGTGTGCGGGTTTGATCGGCGGTCTGGGCATGGCCCCCGGAGCGAACATCGGCGAGCAGGGAGCGGTCTTCGAAGCGGTGCATGGATCGGCTCCGGACATTGCCGGACAGGGGATCGCGAATCCGACGGCGATCCTAATGTCGGCGATCCTGATGCTTCGGCATCTCGGAGAAATGGACGCGGCGGACCGAACCGAGAAAGCGATGCTCGAAGTCTTTGCCGAAGGAAAATTCCTTACGAGAGATCTCGGCGGAACCGCGAAGACGAACGAATTTGCCGGGGCGATAGTTGAGAAGTTGACGGCGTCGAGCGCCGCGGCGTGACCAAAGTTTTAAGAGTTTTCAGAGTTTGCAGAGAGTTGCAGAGAGTTGCAGAGTTTTCAGAGTTGTAGAGAGTTTTCAGAGTTGCAGAGTTGCAGAGTTGTAGAGAGTTTTCAGAGTTGCTGAGTTTTCAGCGTTGCAGAGTTTGAAACCCCGCAACTCTCTGCAACTTGCTGCAACTTGCTCCAACTTGCTGCAACTTTCTGCAACTCTCTCTGCAACTTTCCGCAACTCTCTGCAACTCTCTGCAACTCTTTCTGCAACTCTCTGCAACTCCGAAAACTTTTATAGTGCAACGTATTGACGTACGATCCGACTCAAATAACCCGGATCGGTAACGACCGGACGTACAGGAGGGTTTGATGAAGGGATTAATTGCAAGTTTAATGTTGATGCTCGCGTTTACGGCGGTACCCGCCAATGCACGGGTCCACCCGGAAACGATGCGCGTTCAGATCAACAAGGAAAAAAGTTTTGCGAAGAGCAAACTTTCGGTTCGATTTGTCGAGCTAGTTGAGGATTCACGCTGTCCGACGGACACAAATTGTGTCTGGGCCGGTAATGCGAAGATCAAGATCCGTGTTTCGCGGAATGGCCGGTCGCATGAGCTCACGCTCGACACGAACGGCCCGAACCAATCTGTTTCCGCCGAAGGCTATTCGATAAAATTTGTCGGTCTGACGCCGGAGCCTCGCTCTAACATTCGTGTCGACCGCAACGGGTATGTGGCGACTCTTGAAGCCGTACGGCTCAAGCGTTGAATCTCGCGTACGGATTCGTCAGAAGCATCAAGATCAACAACAGAATAAAGTAGGGAACAAGGACTGCCGCTCCGGGGTAGTCCTTTGCTACGCGCTGGCCGAAGAAAAGTGCGGTGATCGAGGCGGAGCCGATGACCGCCGCCCAAAAGATCAGTGCCAGTGAGTGGGCGGCGAGGAAATATATGATCCCGGCGGCGGCGAGAAACCCGGCCGTAAGCTCCATGACCGTTATCGTCGCGAGCATCATCGGGACCATGGGAGCAAGAAACGTCTTTGAGAAATGCCCGGTCAGCCATCCGAGATTTCCTTTCCAATCAAAAACTTTATCGAGTGCCGACTGGATAAAAAGGATCGCGACAAGCGCTGCTGCGAACAGCGCAGGGAGATTCTTGAAGATCGAGTCCAGATTCATACCGTTATTTCTTTAGAAGAAAGAACCATCCCGTCCGCGGAAGCTGCGGCCACCCCTGCTTCGTAAGGAGGGGTGGCTTCCGCGATTACTTCTTTGACTTCGCCATCAACGCTTCGATCTCGTCCGGATCCTTCGGCACCTTCGACGTCAGATTCCGGTTTCCGTCTTTAGTAACGAGCACGTCGTCCTCGATCCGTATACCGATTCCGCGATATTTTGCCGGAGCCGACTTATCATCCGGCGGAATGTACAGACCCGGCTCAACGGTCAGGACCATTCCCGGTGCAAACGGCTTCGAATTCCTGGCCCCCTGATCGGTGAAATACCTTCCGGCATCATGAACGTCGAGGCCGAGGTAATGGCCGACGCCGTGCATGTAATATTTCATGTACGATTTTTTCTTGATCAGGTCTTTCGTATTTCCCTTTAGCAGACCAAGCTTTTTCATTCCCTCGGTGAGGAGCTCGATCGAGAGTTCCTGCCTTCGTTTGACGGTGTTCCCCGTCTTTGTGTATTCGATGCACTGCTCCTGAACGTCGAGTACCACGTCGTAAACCTCACGCTGAGCCTTTGTGTATTTTCCGTTTACCGGAAAAGTGCGTGTGATATCGGAAGCGTAGCCCTGATATTCAGCACCGGCGTCGATGAGGATCAAATCACCGTCCTTCAGCGGCATGTTGTTCTCGACATAATGCAGGATCGTCGCGTTGTCACCAGCGCCAACGATCGAATTGTAGGCAACACCGCTCGCGCCTTTGTCCCGCATGTAGGCTTCCATCAGCGATTCGACCTGGTTCTCATTCATCCCCGGTTTCACCTTTTTCATCGCCAGGATGTGCGCCTCGGCCGCGATCGTCGCCGCACGCTGCATATACTCGGCTTCTTCCTCCGTTTTATGAAGACGCATCTCACCCAGAATGATGGTCGGGTCGATGATCGTGTGCGGTGGATAAGCGGTCTTCAGGCGGCGCACGCGCTGAGTGTTTAGATAGTCGAGGATCGTCTGGTCGAGAGTGCGGTCCACGGCAAAGCGGTAATAGAGTTTCTCATGACCATCGAGAAGTTTCGCGAGATCGCCCTCGAACTTTTCGATCGAGAACGCCCTATCCGCACCGTAATTCTTCACCGCTCCTTCGGTTCCTTGACGGCGGCCGAACCAGGTTTCCATCTCGGGATCGCGCGGCCGTACATAGAGCGTGTATGGCGTCTTCGACGAAGGATCGAGAACCGCGACCGCGTCCGGCTCGGGGAAGCCGGTGAGATACCAGAAATCCGAGTCCTGACGGAACTTGTACTCAGTGTCGTAGCTCCGTGTCGCCTCGTGAGCGGCCGGAATGATGGCGATGGAATTCTCATCCATCTGTTCGAGAAAACGCTTCAGTTGTGATCGCATAAGTATATTTGAGTTTACCGCAAACTTTGCGACGGAACCACCAGCGTTAGGGGGGAGTTCTCGCGGAACAGTTGTGATAATCTCAGTTCGAATGTCACTCGACCTCCGCATCACCGAAATATTTCTCTCGATCCAGGGCGAGTCTTCGCATGCCGGCCGGCCATGCTCGTTTGTGCGTTTGACCGGGTGCCCGATGCGCTGCGTCTGGTGCGACAGTGAGTACACGTTCACGGGCGGCGAGAAAATCTCGTTTGAGGCGATCTTCGCACGTCTTGATGATTTTAGCTGCAGGCTTGTTGAGGTCACCGGTGGCGAGCCTCTTGCACAGGCGAATGTGTTTCCGTTCATCAACGCGCTCTGCGATCTGGGCTATGAAGTTCTGATCGAGACCGGCGGATATGTGTCGACGGAACCGGTTGATCCGCGTGCGTCAATAATTCTCGATGTGAAATGTCCCGCGTCGGGCGAAGCGGAGCGTAATCACTGGCCGAACCTCGAGCGTCTGCGGCCCGATAATGACGAAGTAAAGTTCGTCATCGCCGACCTAAACGACTGGCAATTCGCGCGGGAAAAGATCGCCGAGTATGATCTTTCGAATCGAGCGAAAGAAGTTCTGATCTCACCCGTGCACGGAGTCGAGA
>JBDTWZ010000020.1:0-27337 GCA_040006435.1 Acidobacteriota bacterium | reverse complement strand
GGAGAGTATTGAGTCTACTTTCCCATCGATATAAAGAGTGTAAAAAAGAATGCTCTACTTACACGGCGCCCACTAACTTGGAGCTCATCATTTTTGCATAGCCCTGTGGCTGAAAACCTGAAAACTGGATCTTAAATTTATGTTGAAGACATTTCTCGTTGCGTTACTGCCGTTGCTCGTTTTGTTTAGCAACGGTTCCGATCGTTCATTTACAAAAGTTAGCCATAATACCAACCAGGATACCGGAACTCTCGAGAAGATGATCGTAGCAGAGGGCAGCGTTGCTATGGATCTAAACGTCGACCGGCTCAACGGGGCGAGTCCTCGCGGGAAAGAATCCAGGTCGAGCACATTGCGCTTTGACATAGAGCGATCCTCTTTCTTCAAGGTTCTCGTTTTCAACGGCGAATTTCGAGGAGCGTTGCCCAGCTCAATGGAAATTATTCCGCAGAATACGGCCAACCTCCCGGCTAAGTTGAGTGACTCTTACAGCCAATTGGTTGTCGAGAAGATGCCGTGGGGAGAGCCCTACGACCTCGTCATTCGAGACGGGAAATCGGGGTTTGCATTTTTTAACGTCGAGGGGCATCAGTTTGAATATGATTCCAGCCGGCGCGGACTTAGCATCCAGCTCGGACGGCTGCTGATCTCGAACGAATTTGCAGCTGAGCTTGGACGGCATTCGGAGGCCGGATCGGTGATCGGACAGATCTCGATCGACGCCACAATGCAGCCGATCGAGGTGACCCAGGTTGTTAACGGCGAGGTGGAGTCTGCCGAGATGCCATCGCTCAGTCCCGAGAATGGAACGGTTCCGGGACCCGATGTCGTCGTTGGAGATCTCACAGGTCTCGCCCAATTCGGTAGCAGCAGCGGAACTCAGGTGGGGCTTGCGGTCGGGACCGACTCTTGCAACTTTGGTACGATAGATCTGAACTGGTTTGCCAATCCCTCGAACGACCATCCGACCATCCCGCAAAACCTTTATCGAATGAGCGGCGGCACAAGCAATGATGAGCGGTTTGAACAGGTCGGCCAATCAAGCGTCAAACACGCCTTTACCGCGCTGACCAACAACCTTTGCGCCCTTGGTTGTAACGGTGTCGGCGGTACAAGGCTCGGCTCCGGTTGTTCCGATCCGTATTCGGCAAGCTTGAATTCCGGTCCAAATCTGGGTTCGCGTGCCTGGATAAATCCCTTTACTGGTTTTTATCCCCGCAACGACTCCGCAACGCCGAATAACAATCACACGGGCCACACACACCTCGGCCCGTCGCACCGAATATTGACGGAGATCGCTGATTTGAGTACGTCGCAAAATCCGGGTGCTACTTATTACGCCGAGGGACAATACGTCACACCGCATGAGTATGTCTGGTGCCAGTCGAACCCTGGGCAGTGCAATATGGACAACAATGTCTCCTATCGGCGATATAGCGTTACAGGTACCGCAAGTCCGTTCAGCTTTGCGGCGGTTGGTTCGACGCAGCGGGCCAAGCCCGCGGTCCAGGCGTGGAGTGGCGCATCCTTTCTTGAGATTCGGCCGGCTCCCGGAGTGGATGGCTTCGCTATTATCGGTTACAAAGTGACCAATCCGTCCGCCGGTGTTTGGCATTACGAGTATGCCATCTATAACCAGAACCTTGATCGCGGCATTCAGTCTTTCAGCGTGCCTACCGGGAGCGGGGTCAACCTAAGTAACCTTGGATTCCACGCCCCCCCGCAGCACCCGGGCTGGACCGCCGATGGTACGACAGGAAACGCCGGCTTCAGCAGTACGCCATGGGCATCTATCCAGGCTGGTTCTTCGGTCTCGTGGAGTTCGGAGACTTTTGCCTTGAACGATAATGCTAATGCGCTGAGATGGGGAACCCTGTATAACTTCCGTTTCGATTCCAACCGCCCTCCGCAGATGGTTGACGCGACGATCGGTTTCTTCAAGACGGGCAATTCGATTGCGGTCCGCATCCAGGGGCCGACTCCGGCAGTCGCCTCGAACGTATCGATTTCAGGCCGTGTTACGAATGAGGGTGGCCGCGGGCTCGGAAGCGTTTTTGTGTCTCTCACCGATTCAGGCGGTAATACGCGGATTTCGCTGACAAATCCTTTCGGATACTACGGGTTTTCAAATGTTCTCTCGGGTCAGACGTATACGATCGGTGCATCAGCTAAACGCTATAACTTCCCGCCGCCGTCCATGGTCACAGTAAACGACAATATCACTGACCTTGATTTCGTGGCTCTTCCATAAATTGACTATCTTGACCTGAACGTGGGCGGTCTTTCGGACCGCCCTTTTTCATTTCGGAAGCCGGCTTTTGTCACCCGCACCGGGAGAACGTCAATTTGTTTTCCACTTGTGAAAAAAAATCGTAAAAATCCCGCCGTTACAGTAGAAAAACGCTATTGAAAGAGTGTATGCTTATCACTAGACGTTGGGGTCCACAGTCACTTCAGAAAATCATACCCGAGTAGCGATGTTTGAGGGCGGCGACAACTCTTCTAAGCAACATAAGAACCGTCTGAATCTTGCGTTCAGAAGTAAGTATTAAAAAATGGCTTTTAAATCACTGTTTAGTTTATTTTCGAGCGACCTTGCTATCGATCTCGGAACAGCAAATACCCTTGTTTACGCCAAAGGGCGCGGAATTGTAGTGTCCGAGCCTTCGATCGTAGCAATCAACAAGGTGACGAATCAGGTCGAAGCGGTCGGACGCGATGCAAAAGAAATGCTGGGCCGGACGCCCGGAAATATCGTCGCGATCCGTCCAATGAAGGACGGCGTCATCGCGAATTTTGAAGTTACCGAGAAGATGCTTCAGCACTTCATCCGAAAGGCCCACAATGGAAAGTCCTGGGTACGACCGAGGGTCGTGATCGGAATTCCGTCTGAGATCACACAGGTAGAACGTCGAGCGGTCGAGGATTCGGCCTATCGAGCAAAGGCATCTGAAGTTTACCTTGTCGAAGAGGCGATGGCCGCCGCCATCGGCGCCGGCCTTCCGATAACCGAGCCGCACGGAAATATGGTCGTCGATATCGGCGGCGGAACTACTGATATTGCTGTCATTTCGCTTTCGGGCATTGTCTATTCACGCGCCGTTCGCGTTGCCGGAAACGAAATGGACGAGGCCATCACCCAGTACATCAAGCGCAAATATAATTTGCTGATCGGCGAACGGACCTCCGAGGCGATCAAGATTGCGCTTGGGAGCGCCTTCCCACTTGATGAGCCGCTCTCGATGGACGTTCGTGGCCGAAACCTAATCGAAGGCATCCCGAAAACGATCACGATGACTGACGAGGAGATTCGCGAAGCTCTCTCGGATGCGGTCTCGACCATCATTAATGCCGTCCGTGTTGCTCTCGAACGAACGCCGCCTGAGCTTTCGGCCGACATTGTCGAACGCGGCATTGTTCTGACCGGCGGAGGCGCACTGCTCAAAAATCTCGACAAGCGTCTGATGATCGAGACCGGATTGCCGGTCGTGATCGCCGACGATCCTCTCTCCTCAGTTGTTCTGGGCACTGGAAAAATGCTCTCGGACATGGAACTTCTTAAACGCGTTAAGTGGGACAATTCATTGATGACAGGTAATTAGAGTTGGCAGTTGGCCGGAGCAGTTGGCAGAGATGGGCCTGACTGCCGACTGCCACTGCCAAGTGCGAACTGATAGATGGTTGAGCGTAGTCAACAAGAAGTATGGCGGATGACACCTTGGCTGGTGATAGTTCTGCTTTTGGGGAACTTTATGTTGATGGCGTTCGACGCTCGCGAGATCACGTCGGGCCAGCGGATCGTTCGCGTCTGGTCGCAGGCGGTCGCCGACTTCGTCCAATCACCCGTCACAAGTGTATCCTCCGGACTTTCAAACTACTTTAGTTCGATCTCAAATCTTCGATCAGCGCAAAGCGAAAACGACATTCTAAAACAGACGGTGCAGGAGCTTGAGCTTGAGATCAAAGGCAAGGAAGATCTGACTGCTGAGAACGATCGCCTCCGGTCGCTTCTCGATTTAAAAGAGAACAGCAAGTACAAAGTGCTGACGGCTCGGATCATAGGCCGCGACCCCAGCGTATGGTTTGATTCGTCGATCATCAACCGCGGCAGTTTGGACGGCGTAAAACTAAACATGCCGGTGGTCAGCGACGGCGGTTTGATCGGACGCGTCACCGCTGTGGGCCCGCTGACGGCGCAATTCGATCTGGTCACACGAGACAAATCTGGTGTTGGCGGTGTGGTCGGCGAGATCGGTACGTCCAACGTTCTCGGCGTCGTTGCCGGTACGAGTAAGCGCGACCTCGTAGAAATGAGATACGTTCCCGGAAGTGCGGACGTGCAGGCGGGGCAAGTGGTTTATACGACCGGCCAGGACGGTATTTATCCGGCCGGCCTGAAGATCGGCGAGATCGTTGAAGTTCGATCGGGCTCCGCGACGGTACCGCACCAGATATTTATCCGGCCGAGCGCCGCGATCAACTCGATAAAAGAGGTCGGCGTTTTGCTTTACGAGCCGCCGGCTAAAGCTGAATTTGACCAGAAACTTCCGAACGCGTTAAAAGACGCCAAGAAGTAGTAGCGGATGGAAAATCTCAAGATCACAATCGCATTGATCGTCGCGGTCCTGCTTCAATGGACTCTGCGGAGTGTCGCCGAGCCGCTTGCCTACATAGATTTTCCATTAATTATAGTTGTCTACGCGGCGCTCCAGCGCAACGCCATCAAGGCGATCTTCTTCGGAACTTTTGCGGGTATCGCGGTAGACGCTCTCAGTGGCGGCCTTCTGGGCGCGAACGGCTTCTCTAAAACCTTGATAGCATACATGGTTTCCGAGCTTGCCCGTCGCGTCTACATGGACAACCTTTTGCTCCGCATCCCCGTCATAGCCGGAGCATGTTTCCTGGACGATCTGGTCTACTACGGAACGCATCGATTGCTCGGCCAGGAACCTGCCGGCGAGGCCTTTGTCATCATCTCCTACACTCTTATCGGCACGACGATCGCGGGCACGATGATCTATCTTCTGCTTGACTTTGTCCTGAGCGAGAAAACGCGACCGAGGCGACGTGAGATGTTCCCAGCGAGGCGGCAGACCCGGCGACGAAATCCTATCCGCCTAAGTAAATAAGAAGGGCATATGAAGCTAAACGAATATTCACAGAATCTCGGGGCACGGATCGGGACGATACAAATCGTCGCGTTCGTACTCTTGGGAATTCTTGGAGTTCGTCTTTACTACCTGCAGGTCGTCAAAGGTGAGCACTACGCCGAACGGGCCGAGAACCAGCGAATTCGTCACATTCTTATCCCCGCGCCGCGCGGTGTGATATTTGATCGTAACGGAAAGATCCTGGTCGATTCGCGGCCGACCTGGAATGTTGTCTTGTCGAACGAGCCGATCAAGAAGATCGACGTCACTTCGCGTGTTGAAGAGTATGCGTCGGGACTAGATCTCGAGCCAAGCTTCGTTGTCGAACGCCTTGATCTCATCAAGAAACAAAACGAGTTTGAGACGATGGTATTGAAAGAGAACGCGACCATCAAGGACATCGCATGGGTTGAATCGCACTCGCTCGAATTTCCCGAACTCCGCATTGAGAACCAGCCGCAGCGTTTCTATCCGCACGGAACCCAGTTGGCCCATGTGCTCGGCTACGTCGGTGAGATCAGCCCGAAACAGCTTGAGAGCGACGAGTGGAAGGAAAAGGGCCTGAAGGCGGGTGACATTATTGGAAAGGGCGGGCTCGAACAGTATTACGATGAATTTCTTCGCGGCAAGCCGGGTTACCGGAAAGTGATCGTTGATAGTCGCGGCCGTGTTCAAAGCGAGATCGGTGTCGTGCCGGCGCAAGGGGGCCAGGACATGGTTTCGACCATTGATCTTGACCTTCAGTTAGCGGCCGAACAGAAGCTGGCCGAATCGGCGTCAAAACGAGGCGCAATAATCGCGATGGATCCAAACAACGGCGAGATTCTTGCGATGGCTTCGCTTCCGTCCTTTGATCCGAACGTCTTCGTACAGGGCAGCAAAACAACGGAAGGTCGGAAGCAGATCGCGGCGTACTGGCAGGACGAGAAGCGACCGCTTTATAACCGAGCCATTCAGGGACGCTATCCACCCGGATCGACATGGAAGATTCCGGAGTCCGTCGCGGCGCTGCAGCAGGGCGTGATAACGGTGAAAAACTCGAATTTAATGTGCGGCGGCGGCATTCAGGTTGGAAATAAATTTACGCGATGCATGGGAAGCCACGGCACGCCGCCCCTGTCGTACGCGATCACAAAATCTTGCGACGGCTATTATTATCGTCTCGGATTGAAAATGAAGATCGAAGGCATGATCCAGATGATCGAGACCTTCGGGTATGACAAGCGAACTGGCGTCGATCTTCCAAACGAAAAGGTCAGTCAGACGCCGAAGAGCTGGAAGCCGATCATAGAGAAGCGCGAGGGACGTTGGAGCGACATTCGGACTGTTTACGCGTCGATCGGTCAGGACACGGTGGTCGTAACACCCGTCTCGATGCTGAGGGCCGTCGCCAGCATCGGCGTGCACGGAAAAATGTACATCCCGCATTTTCTAAGAGAGTTTCGGTCGATCGGAGCGGTTGGAGAGTTAGGCGACCTGAATTACATCGAGCCGCGCGATGGCTTTGGGTATGAGCAACCGGAACCGAAATTGATCGAAATGACTCCGGAGCAGGAAGAGGTCGTCGTACACGGTATGTGGGCAGTAGTTAACGGCGGGGGAACGGGTGCCGGAATTCGGATCCCGGAATTCGAGATCGCCGGCAAGACCGGGACTGCGCAGGTCGCATCGTTAGGTAAAGACGTTGGCGCCAACAAGGACCACGCATGGTTCGTCAGTTTTGCGCCGGCGTACAAACCGGAGATCGCCGTGATCGCTCTCGTCGAGAATGTTGGTTTCGGCGGCAGTCATGCGGCACCGGCGGCGAAGGGCGTTTACGAAGCCTACATGGTATCCAAGGGCATAAAGCCACTTGAATCGGCGACGTCTGCCACCAATGTCAGGACGCCGCCCGCCGGGACGCGTCCGGTCGACTGAGAACGGTCAAGCATGGTAGCAATAATCGAAAAACGAGATCTGCGTGACTTTGACTGGCTGACCACGTTCCTTGCCATCGCAATCGCCTGCTTTGGAATCTGGCAGATTCACAATGCACTGCCGAGCGAGAGTTATTGGACGAAGCAGATCATCGGCTTGTGCATCGCCGTCGTCGCGTTTATCGTCATCGCTTTCAGCGATTATCGTCGGATCATCGAGCTCGCGCCTTTTTTTTACGGCTTTGGTTTGGTGCTGCTCGCCCTCGTCTTGTCGCCGTTGGGTGTCGAAGTGAACGGCCAGCAAGCGTGGCTAAAGCTGCCGATCATCGGACAATTTCAGCCTTCCGAGTTCGTAAAGATCCCGACCGTCCTGATGCTTGCCAAATATTTTGGGGCGCGTAAATCAGGCTCGCTGAGCATTCGTGAGATCGTCATCGGCGGAGCCATCCTCGCCGGTCCGGTAGGATTGATAATGCTTGAGCCGGATGCCGGCCAGGCGATCACTTATTTCCCGATTCTCGCCGCCGTTTTGTTTCTTTCTGCGGTCCGTATCCGTTACGTCGTGCTCGCGCTCGTCGTGGCAGTGGTGTTCATCCCAGCGAGTTATTACGTCGGTGTCAGGTCCGGTGCGATCAAGCGGTATCAGCAAGAGCGCATCAACGCAGTTATCGATCCGGAGAGCGTTGATCCAAGAGGATACGGCTACCACACGCTGCAATCCATCATAACGGTCGGCAAAGGCGGACTGTCGGGGATAAAGGGCGATCCTGAAACTTCGCAAAGCGTGCTCAAGTTTTTGCCCGAGCCGCATACGGATTTTATTTTTGCCGTCACAGCCGAAAATACCGGGTTCATCGGCTGTGTCTCGCTGCTGATCGCGTACGCATTGCTGATCTCACGCCTCATCGCCGGCGCACGCTCGGCCTCGGAACGTCCGGGCATGCTTGTTATAATGGCCATTGCGACCGCAATGTCGTTTCAGATATTTATCAACGTTGGAATGACTCTCGGATTTTTGCCGGTGATCGGCGTTCCGCTGCCGCTGATGAGCGCCGGACTGTCGGCCATCCTTTCGACGTTCATTGCGATCGGCTTTGTCGTCAGCGTAAAGATGCGACGGTTTGTGAATTAGGTTCAGAGTGCGCGATGTTATCGCGTTTCTTCGCACTGAAGAACGCGATAAATCGCGCACTCTGAACGCAGGGTTTTTTTATGGCTAGAGAAAGAAGAATTGTCGAACGAGAAGTGGGCTCCGTTGCGGCCGACCGAAGCTGGTCATTTACACTCACATGGCTCGCCATGTCACTGCTGCTCGCTCTCTCGGCCGGCGCGCTGAGCGGCATTTTATTTTCATACTATCTCAATAATTCTCGCTACTCCGTCGAAGTCTCCGCGCTTGCAACCTATCGACCGCCACAGGTGACAACCATTTACGCCGATGACGGAGAAACTGTTCTCGCCGAGTTCGCGATCGAAAAACGCATTCCGATCCGAGAGCAGGATATTCCGCAGAATGTCGAAGACGCACTGATCGCCATTGAAGACAATCGTTACTACGATCACATCGGCATCGACCCATATCGGATCGTCGGTGTCGTTTTCAAGAATCTCACGGGCGGCCGACTCGAGGGCGGTTCGACGATCACGCAGCAGCTGGCAAAAAATCTTTTCTTATACAAGGACCAAACTTATTCGCGCAAAGTCAATGAATGGGCAGTTGCGCTGCAGATAGAGCGGCTTTATACAAAGCGTCAGATCCTGGAGATGTACATGAACTACGTCTTTCTCGGAGCTGGCGCGTATGGCTTTGAGGCCGGCTCGCGCACGTATTTCGGAAAATCGCTAAAGGAATTAAGTCTGGAGGAAGCGGCGCTGCTTGCCGCGATCCCAAAATCGCCTGAATACTCGCCGACGCGGAACATGGAAAAGGCGAAAATGCGTCGCGACATCGTTCTCGACCAAATGGGGAAGTACTTCCCTGAGCGATATTCCGCAGCGGCTGTCGACGCGGCTAAAGCCAAACCGATCAAACTTGCCGACACGGCTTACTATCAGTCTCGCCCTAAATCGACTGCCTGGGATTATCCCGTCGAAGAGATCCGACGCTATCTGGAAAACGAGTACACGACGCGTGTCGCGCAAGGCGGATTGAAAGTTTACACGACCATCAACGTTGAGGCCCAGAAGATCGCGACAAAAGTTATTCGGGAGCGCCTGCGCTCGTTCGATAAGGGGCGACGGTGGCGGTCCGACTATCAGGACATTCTCGTCGACCCCGAGAATCAACCGTTGACGGATGAGAAAGAGATCGCAAATAAACTGGCATCCTACAAACACGCCGACTGGTATGGCGACGAGTACGGCGAAGGCGAGTACATCAAGGGTCTGATCGTGAAATCGAACCCGGCTTCTGAGGAAGTCGGCGTGCGATTCGGAAAGTACAAAGCGGTCGTCACGGCGGCCGATATGGGTCGAAGCGGTAAACGTCCTCGGGAAGAATTAAAAGTAGGTTTTCTCGCTGAGTTCTTGGTGAAGAAGGTCGACAACGAGCACCAGATGCTGCAGGTCGAGTTGTCTCAGGTACCGGAGATTCAGGCTGCGCTGGTGTCGGTAAACGGGCACACGGGCGAGATCGTGTGCATGGTCGGCGGCTACGATTTTCAGACGAACAAATTCAACAATGCGACACAAGGGTTGCGGCAAACTGGTTCGGCATACAAGCCGTTCATATATACCGCGGCTGTCGAGGACGGGATGACTCCGGATATGCTTGTCAGCGGTGCGCCGATCAAACGCGGCGGATGGATGCCGCACAACTACGACGGAAGCACCAGCCATCCCAATGTGCCATTGAAGATCGCGTTGGCGAAGTCCTACAATCTCGCGGCGGTGCATCTGCTTGAGCAGGTGGGAATTCAGGCCGGGGCGCAGATGGTCAGGAGGTTCGGAATTACGAACCCGATGGCCCCGAGTCTGCCGTCGGCTCTCGGAGCCAGCGAAGCTTCACTTTTGGAAATGACCTCCGCGTATTCTTCCTTCCCCAATAAAGGCGTTCGGGTTGCTCCGCACATGATCAGGAAGGTTTATAGCCGCGACGGCACGCTTCTCGAGGAATGGAAGAATACAACTTCGAAAGTAACAAGCGAATACGTAGCATTGACGATGGTGGGAATGATGCGGGGCGTGACCGCAGGCGGCGGAACGGCTGCCGGAGCCCAGGCCGGAGGCCATCCGCTTGCAGGCAAAACAGGAACGGTTAACGATCACACCGATGTCTGGTTTATTGGCTATACGCCGACCTATGCGACAGGCGTATGGATGGGAAATCCGGAGAGGAAGGAGAATCTCGGTGGGAATATGACGGGTGGTCACGGAGCCCTGCCGTTTTTCAACGCGTTCATGAATCCGTTCATGAAGGACAAACCAAAGGAAAGCTTCCCGAGTCCGCCGCCGATTCCGGCGGAGATCAAGACCTTGATCGAGCGCAACAAGCGCGAAGAGCTGGAGAAACTTGAAAAAGCGGACCAGGCCGCGATCAAATCCGGTGCGACGACCACCGATGAACATACATCGTCCGGGGCGACCAAAGATCCTTCGGTGACAAGCGGTGCGGATGCGCCGAGTGACGGAACTGATGCGCCGAAAACTAATCCGGCCGGGGATAATCCGCCGGTTACGAAACCCGTGATAACGCAACCGCCACCGCGTAATCCGGAAACACCGCCGGCTGACGTTCCTGAAGGCAAAAAGCGAAAAGGGAAGAAAGGCGACGGATAGACTGAGAAGAGTCAAGATCCGCAAGAAAGGAAGGCCTGTTTCTCTACAAGAAGCAGGCCTGTTCTTTGCCTTTTAATTTCGTAATTTTGTAATTCCCTAATTCGGTAATTTTCGAGTTTATCCGTCAACAAACCGTCCCAGATAATGGGGCAGCATCTTCCGCCACCACGGCCAGTCGTGACCGACATCGTGGCCCCAGAGCTCGAGAAGATGCGGTATCCCCTTCGAATGAAGCCAACCGGAAAGCTCACGGCTTCGGTCGGGCGCCTCGTATGAGCCCTGACCCGAGACAATGACGATCGAGTCCGCGTGCTGAAGACGCGGAAGATGATAATCGTCGTTAAGATTCTTCAGATACATCGCCGGATTATTGAAGTAGACATTGTCGTCGTAGAAGCCTTTGTCGAGATAGTTGTAGATGTCGTAGCTGCCGCTCATCGCGATGGTTCCGCGAAATTCATCTGAGTGTTTGAAGTATGTGTTCGCCGCCAGAAAAGCTCCGAGGCTCGCTCCGGTCGTCAGCGGCCGTGCATCATCGCCGCATTCGTTACGGATCAAAGGCAGAACCTCTTCCATGATGTAGCGGTCATATCGTGCCAACATCTCAACCTTCCACCCCGGATGCGATTCGCGATTCAGCAGGCTGTACTTATTGACCGAGTTGATCGAATAGGCGCGGATCTTCCCCGCCTCTATCAATTCCTTGATCGCATCAACCAGATAAAATCTCTCGTATTCGAGATAATCGGCTGCCGCTGTCGGAAACATCAGCAGCGGATATCCCGCGTGGCCGTACGCCACGAGCGGCATGTCCATATTCAGGTTGTGGCTGTACCACGAAGTTATGTCTCTTCTCATAAAAAGTATCGGATAGGTGAGTTCTTGAACTGGATAGTGGTTAGTTTCCGCTTACTACTTAACGATCGTAACCTCTCTAGTCGTTGAATTATATCCGCCGGTGTCGACGAGTCCACCGTCTTCGTCCACGAGCTCAAGCTTGATCGTATGTTTACCCGCCGCCCAGCCGGACAACCACGTCGGAGCCCACTTATCAACATATTTCGCCTCGCCGCCGTCGATCGAATAACGTATTCGATACTGTCCGCCATCATCTTTGAGCTTTGCATTCGACAACCAGAAATCAATCATGATCGGATCACTTTCCGTGCCCTTGTACTCGCCTTTTGGACGGCTGTATGTCAGCAAAGGCTTAGTTGCATCGACCGCACCCGCGGTCGAGTTCTGCATGTCTTTGCCTTCAGTCGGCGGAGCAGCAATCGTGTTCGAATTCGCATTCGACATCTGCTGTCCATTACTAGTCGTCGCGGGCTTGTTGGCTTCCGCACCGCCGTTCTTGACGGTAAATTTCACCATCTGGAAAGCGCCGACGTTCTTATAGCTCTCGTGCCACGGCCGCGATGGGAAAACGCGGAGAGTGTGATCACCGTCGGCGACGTTCCTTAACTCGAAAGCTGAACCGTCGATTTCGTAATACGCTTCGTATGGCTGGTTGTCGAGGATGACGTGGATGTGATTGCCCATCTGCGTCGTTGGATCTTTGTGCGGCTGATAGCCCTTGAGATCGCCGGTGAGCGCAAGCTTCACCTTAACGGTCGAACTGTTGACGGTCGAGTTCGCGGCGGGTTCGACGATCTTCAATGTCGGCTGGGCAGAATCCTGATCGCCACGCGAAGCCATCATGTCCTTGACGCGTTGCGGCGTGTCGACAACCGTCAGTGCTTGGGCGCCGGGTGATAAATTCGATGCGTTTGAAGAATTGGTGTTGTTGGCTGGCGGGGTCCCGCACGCTCCGACTAGAAGGGCGAGTGAAAGTATGCAAATCGATCTCATTAAACAACCTCCGTGTGTGCTGATACTGGCGCGCCGCGGGTGTCAGAACCGGGAGCGGGAGCGGTAGAGACCGGGTAACCCGTTAGATACCTATGAGCTCTGTGTCGTTCAGGTGAGACCCGGTCGCTACCGCTCCCGGTTCTGACTTCTGCCTAACGTCGCCCGACCGATACCCAAAAACGTCCTTAAACTTTTCAGCGATCCTTTCCTCAACCTCCGCCATATCAACATCCCGATCAAGCAGCCGGCTCATCGATGTGACCGGCTCGCCTTCGCAGGCGATGATCCAGTTGTAGTAACTGAGGTCAGTATTTACGTTCAATGCAAAGCCGTGCGTCGTGACCCAGCGTTTGATATGCACGCCGATCGCTGCGATCTTGCCTTCGGCCGTGTGAACGCCTGTCAGGCCTTCGATCCGGAAAGCTTCGACGCCGAAATCAGCCATCGTCCGGATCAACACTTCCTCGATGTCCCGAACATATCGATGAACATCTTCACGATCGGGTGAAAGCGAAATTATCGGGTAGCCGACGATCTGCCCCAACCCGTGATACGTCACCTTACCGCCGCGGTTCGTCTCGAAGACCTCGACACCCAACTTCCTTAGTATTTTGGCCGTCGCGAGTACGCCTTCGTTTTTAGAACGCCGGCCGATCGTGAATGTATGCGGATGTTCAAGCAGCAGAAGATAATCGCTTAGACGGTTTCCAATAACGTCGCCTTCAAGCTGCTTCTGTAACTCCAGGGCCTGCGCGTAGGCAACCCGGCCCAGGCTGCGGACCTCCAACGATCTCTCCGACATACCAATATGATAAAATGTTCAGCACTCTTTGAACAGGTGGGGAGCACTATGAAGATCACAAGATATTTGTTTCTAGCATTTGCGATAACGGCTTTGTTTTCGCTGGGGGCTCACGCCCAACGCACTAAGCGGCCCGTTAAGCGCACGACGGCTGCCCCGAAAACGTCGACGGTGCCGCCGCTGGATGTAAGGGCGGCACGGGTTAAGGTATCCGACCAATTTGAGAATGTAAAAGCCTTTATTCAGCGGCTTGGGCCGGTTGCCAGGGCGATCGAGGCGCTCGACGCGGAAGCAAGGACCAAAAGGGTGAGTAAACAAACACTCGATAAGAATGCGTCCGACAAACAAAAAGTCATCGCCGCTATAAGAGGCCTTCGTGACGGGATGGTAAAACTTGAATCTGAGTTTCGCGTTAGGGCGAATCTGAAAAAGTATCTGCCGACGATCCAGGGCATATCCGAGCTTGCCGGTCAGTCGGAAACATCGGCGATCGCCGGCAGTTTCGTGGGGGCGAACGAGCCGTTGCGAACTGTGCAGCAAAAGCTTGCGGATACGCTGGCAGCGATGCCCAACGTCGAGCTGTAACAATTTTCAATAGCGCACAAATCGGCGGACTCATCCATGTGAGTCCGGCCGATGCGGTTCTCGGGGTTCTCTGTTTACGGTTTTTCGTCGGGCCTCAACAACGGGGTTGAGTGTTTCGCCGGATCGCAGACTTCCGTCGCAGCAGGTGAGTTCAGTTTTGGTTCAAACAATGAAGCGATACCCAATTTCTCGCGGATAAATTTCTCCGCATCGGGCTGTATGAGCTCGCCATTTACGATCGGGGCCTTCTTCGTCATCACAAGGCCGTCCGGCTCCAGCTCTCCGACTTCCAGAAAAATATACCAGGGCGAGCCCCAGTTTCGACTATCGCCGACAGCCTTTCGATATTCATAATGCGAAGTGGTCTGCTTCGCCGTCCGTGCGTCCGATTCCCAAACTACAGGAAAACTCAATTTATATTCCGCGATGTGCGTCTTCATCGAATCGACCGGATCGTACTCGCCAACCGCGATCACGTCGAAGCCATTGACCTTGTACTTGTCGTACATCGCTTGCACAAACCGCACGTCATGTTTCCAGTTGGGACACCACGGTGCAAAATAAACGACCATGACCAACTTTTTACCTAACGTAAACTTTCGAAGGTTGACGTCTGTTCCCGTTTGAACGGTTTTGAATATCCAATCGTTGTACTTGATGTCCTTTTCGACGATCGGCGATTGCTCGTTGCCGCCCTGACCATGGGCTAAAACTAAAGCTGCAAGAATGAATGTAAAGGCGAAAACGAATTTCATGGGACTTCTCCTGATCACAGATTAGGCTAGTCTTTCGGATGATTTTCAGCAAGGTTTGAGTTGTCGGAAGACTAATTTCCGCTGTGGACTGCACTTCGGCCGAGTCTTCGTGACCAGTATGAGATGTTGAGATAGATCCCCGTTGCGGCGGATAAAGCCGAGAGGCTCGAAAATAAAAGCAGCAGAGCAAGCTGCCAGCTCCCCGCAAAGAAATAAAAATGGGCTTCTCGAAAAAAACGCGTTTTCCACGTCGGCGGTTTTGAAAAGGCGGCATCGCCTGTCTCCGCGTCGATAAAGATCGAATCCGCTCCGAGCCCACCGATCGACTGATATTGCGGTCGGCCGTCTTTCATAAGTAGTGTCAGCGCGGTCGTCGGCAGGGTTTTTCCTACAAGTTCGTGGGCGCTTGCGATCGCTTCGGCGGGGGAGACCCTCACGCGAGCGGAATCGATCTTCTCAACCGTCCCTCCTTCGACCATGTTGGGTAGTGCGTAGAGAAATCCGCTTAGCGCCCACGCAAGCACAGGGATCGAAACAAAAACGCCGAGGATCAGGTGGAGCTGGTAGATGATTCGTTTCATAACGCGTGTCAGAACCGGAGCCAGATTAGCACGAAAAATTGCAGGAAGTGCCAGTTAACCGTCCATACCTATCTGTGCTAATCTGTGGCTTATTCTTATGAGCAATCTACCGACAGTTTCCGATATCTTTAGACGCGCGCTTCAGATGAGAGTAGCCGATCCGAAAGGCTCTTACGCGGATGTGAAAACGCAGCTGCTTAGTGAATTTAGCGGAAAACCGTTGCCGGAAACTGCCTTTTTAACCATCCCGGAATACGATAACATTACTCCCGAAGAAGACTGGACGGCCGGGCTGCCGGTCGTTCTTCGCGGAATTCAGAACGATGATTGGAATGAGGTCGTTCACGGCATCATCATCAGTCTCGAACAAGTTGAGAACTACCCAAAACAATCGGGCCGCGAGGATGATCCGTCAAAAGAGTGGCGAAACCGCGGCAAGTCTATCGCCGAAGCCGAAGACAAAGTGATGGAGAAATGGATGCCTGAAGAATTGATGGCAATGGCGAAGCGAAAGGTGGATGGCTGACCTCAGACAACTAAGACCTAAAACGGGAGTTAATCACTCTTTTTACTTTTTACTTTTTTCGCATGTTATCTTAAGCCCGTCGAACGCTTGAATGACCTCGACGCCCGGCTTGAGTTTCGTAACCTCCTCCGTAAAATCTACCTCGTCCCATTCCGGGTACAAGTGTGTCAGCACTGCCCGCTTCGGTTCCGCGCGTCTGATCAAATGTACTGCCTCGGCAAGCTCGAGGTGCTTCTCGACAGGCTTGTTTCTCACAAACGAGCATTCGATCAAGAGCAGATCTACGCGGCGTGCGAAAGTTGCGAGCATTTCATCAAATCCCGTGTCGGCGGTATAAACGATCGTCTCATCTTTATCGCGAAGATGAAGCGCGAGACTTTCGGGAGTGTGCCGCGTGGAATAGGCTACCGCCTCGACATTTCCGACGATCTCGATTGTTTCGAGCGCTTCGATTTCGAGGATCTCCACCGGAAACGGCTGCTTTAGCAAATCGTACTCGTTCGCGTTGCTGAACTTTGTCAGCAGATCAGCGAGGCCTTTCCCGCCAACGATCCTGAGCGGTTTCGTTCGATTCTGAGTTATCGGGGCATGCTTTGTACCGAAAAGAAAAGGTGCAAGACCGCCGCAGTGGTCGAGATGGAAATGCGATATCCAGATCGCGTCAAGGTTCGGCCAGTCGAGATTCTCCTGAGCCATTCGGTGGATCGACGAAGCTGAGCAATCGAGCAAAATCGTGCCCGCTGTTGTTTGAAGCCAGAATCCTGAACTGCTCCGATACGGATGCGGAGTCGATGTTCCCGAACCGAGTACGGTTAGTTCCATGATCGAATAATACCAATTATGCTAGATTAAACCTGATGGATCCGATCGATATTCTCGCGATTTTTGCTCATCCCGACGACGTCGAGCTTGCTGTCGGCGGCACGCTGTTGAAGATGAAACATCTCGGATACAAGACCGGAGCGCTGGATGTCACGCGGGGTGAAATGGGCACCCGTGGCACTGTCGAGGGGCGCGAGCAAGAGGCGAGAGACGCCGCAAAGATCTTGAAACTGGATGTTCGTGAGAATCTTGGCCTGCCGGACGGTCATGTTTTCTGCGACGACGACTCCCGCGCAAAGCTAGTTCGAGTGCTGCGTCGATTGAAGCCCAGGGTTATCGTGACTCACCAGATCAACGATCCGCATCCCGATCATGATCATATTGCTCAACTCGTTCGCGAATCGGCAAGACTCGCGAGCATGAAGCGTTACGACGAAGAAACCGGCAACGATAAAATTCCGGTACCTATCGTCGCCCACAACATTTTTTCACGCCTCGTCCCACCGTCGTTCATCGTCGACATCTCAGATTTTCTGGAGGAGAAAATGAACGCCATACGGGCGCATGGCTCGCAGTTCTACGATCCAGGCTCGACCGAGCCGGAGACTCGTCTGACGAGTAAGACTTTTCTTGAAGAGCTTGAAAGCCGTTCTCGCTTTTTTGGATCCATGGTCGGAGCACGCGCCGGCGAACCGTTTTACGTACGCGAAGCTCTCAACATTCATGACCCGGTTGATTTGCTGACCCGTCCGATGAATCTTTACTCATGAAAGACCTGACGCCGGAAGAAATTGAGTTGAGCAGAAAACAGCGCATCCTCGAGCGCCTGAAGGACCGGCTCGCTGATCGCGAAGAAGAGATGACCGATCTGCGTGGCGAGCTCGAACAATTCGAAGCACGATATAAGATGGAAGTCGGCCGGTTGTACGCCGATCTTGATGAGATCGATGCTCAAATTGCGGAAGAGGAATATAAACTCGTACCCGATGACGAGGAGATCAAGAAAAAAGCCGAGGAGCTTCGACGACGTGCCGAAGAGTCCGCCGCGAACAGTGAAAACGACGACGCATGCTCGTTCAAATGGAACCCGACGCCTGAAGCAAAGAAGGCCTATCATAATCTGGCGCGGATAATTCACCCCGATCTTGCGCTTGATGCCAAAGAAAAGGAGAAGCGTCACGGCCTGATGGCCAAACTGAATGAGGCTTATTCCGCGGGCGACCAGGCCCAACTCAACAAACTCGTCAAGGATTTCAAGAACAGCCCGGACACTGTGAAGGGTGACTCGGTCGGTGATGATCTTGTCCGTGCGATCCGACAGACCTCTCAGATCAAAGTCAGATTGAAAGAATTACAGGAAGAAAAACTGAAAGCCGAGGTTTCCGAATTGTACGTTCTCCGCGAGAAGGTAAACGCCGAATCTAACGAAGGCCGAGATCTCCTAAAACACATGGCCGAGCGCACGAAGAGCTTTATAAAAAAATCCGAACGCAGGTTGGTGAACTTGAAAAATGTGAATGAGGCGGCAGAAGACTATGTGAAGGAGCGTTTCGGCATGGACATCTCGGCCTTCCGCTAGCTAGAGATCCAACGGAATCACTTCCAGAGTGCCGTGTGGGTTCTTCTCGGCGTCGCATACACCGATGATCTTTCCAAGCACCCGAACGTCCGACTTATCGAACAACTGCGGTTCCGAAGCGCCGGCTTCTAAGCAGACGATCCCAAATTCAGAGTCATAAAATCCGCAGCTCACAAGATCGCTGCTCAACTCTATTAACGCTACGAGGTCGCCGCGTCGCACCTTATCTGGGACCACCACCGCGAGTGAACCGCGAGCTAGACCGTAGGGTTCGAGGTCAGAGTTACTGATCCAAATTCCCTGATAATCTTCATAATGCGAGATCGACGATGGAAGGATCAGCTTCAGATCGTCAGCCGCGAGTCCTACCCGCTCAGATTCAGCCCGGCGACTTCGGCCGGAATTACGATCCTCCAGTGATTGTTCGAATTCGCGTACCAGCTGCACCGCAGCCTCCTCACTGATCCGGATCTTGGCAAGCTCAACCGCCTCGAGCAATGTTAGCGTCGCCGTCGAAAAATCGATTGCGAACAATTGAATCCGGGCTTTCGTCGCGATGGTCTCGGTTAGATAGCCATAGTTTTCGCTCTTGCTAAGAATCGCGATTCCTTGATCGACTGTTGCGAGTGCCTCGTCATACATACCCTGGTCGAAATAGATTAAAGCCTTTGTATCTAGTGAAAAACCTTCGCGGACCCGGTCGCCGGCCTGCCTAAACAACTCTGTCGCAGTGTCGATCGATTTATGCGCTTCGGCAAATCGTCGCTCCGACTTGTAAAGCTGCGAGAGGTTGTTCTCAGCCATTGCGACCTGAGCCTTGTTACCGGCCTTCGTGAAAAAATCTCTTCCTTGCCGCAAAGCGTCGAGTGATTCGGGGATGTATCCGAGGTTCTTCGCGGCAACCCCGAAGTTCATATAAAAATTGCCGACCAAATAATGATCGGCATTCTCGAGAAATGTTTTTTCGAATATCGCGAAGTTTCCACAGATTTCGGTGAAGCGTTTCTGCGACAGAAGGACTAGATTGCGAATAACGTGAGAGTACAGCCGAGCGTCGCAGCCTTCATCGAGTTCATGTGATTGAGCTTCTCCGATCCAACTTTCGGCTTCGTTGGTTTCACCGGATCTCCAGTACGCGAGTGCAAGATAGTTTTCGCACTCCGCGAGTTTCTCAGGTTGGTATGTTTCTAGAAAGACAGAGCGCGCTTTGGTAAGAAGATCTTTAGATGTTTCCTGGGCCGACGGGATCAATCTGCTATGCCCGAGAAAGCCGATCAGAGCGCCGCATCGGAGAAAGATATCTGCGCCAAGCCGGGCATCCAAACCCTCGACATTCGGTTCGACTGTCGGGTCGTCCCAGACGCCCCGCAATTCCACCATCGCCTCCTCGAATAACCCGCTTCGTTCGAGAACGAAAAGTTCGCGCAATAGTTCTCTTTGAGCACGAGCCGTCTGTGGGTAGGGGGAATGCATAGCAGGCGAATTGTTTCGTCGGGTGTATTATAGCGGCGATACAGTGTTGTATCAACAGAAAAACAAGAAAAACTCAAGAGGGAGAAAAATGAATAAAATCAGACAGAATATGCTCAAAGTTTTGGTTATGGTTGGTCTTTTTTGCACGTCGGCATTCGCCGAGGGTGATATGGGCGGCGGCGGCTTGGCCGACACCGGTATTGACAGCAAAACGTCAAAAACCGTTATTACGAGAACGACAGAAGACGGCGATATGGGCGGAGGTGGCCTCGCTGAATCCAGCTATTTCGATACGGTGATCGCATCGATCTACGGCTTTTGGCTGGATGACTAAGGAAATAGAGGGTTTCTAGTTTTCCTTTTCGGAGACGGCTGAAGATTCCTTCACCCTTTCCGATTTCAAACCTGCGGACTGTAGTACGACGACTTTTTGTCTAGTCGACTCTTGGCTTCCCAACAATTCGTTGATTACTTCCACACACTCGCTCCTGACCAAATCGCGAATTTGGCGGGAAGATAGAGGTGTGTCTTCCCGGACGCTCTCCGACATAAGTTTTCCGCCTTTCCCTGTCAGTAGCCAGTTGATGGAATACGGCGTACGTTCGGCGATAATGCGGAGTACAGACGAATCCGGAAGTCGGCCCTGGACGTAGTTCCTCGCCGCTTGATATGAAATATTCAACAATCGTTGAATCTTTGCAGGCTCGGAGGTGCCGCAAACTTCAGTAAATCGAGCAACAAAATTATTTTCTTCGTCTTCCACGTGTTTTGTGTTGACAACCTTTAACGATTGTGTAAATATCCTACACGGTCGTTCACTTTTTGTAAAGGAATTTTGATATAATCCGATTTTTTAAGAAATCAACTTCGTTACCGATTGCTCCACGTAGTCGGTGCGAACGGGGGGAGACGGTGTGGGAGACGTTTCCCCTTTCGTTTTTTAAACTGCGTGGCCAGCCGCATATCCTGAGGACCACGCCCATTGAAAGTTGTATCCGCCCAGCCAGCCGGTAACATCCACAACTTCTCCAATAAAAAATAGCCCCGGAACCTTTTTCGACTCCATCGTTTGGGACGATAGTTCGTCGGTAGAAACTCCCCCGACAGTCACCTCCGCCTTATCAAAGCCTTCGGTATCGCGAAATTTTACTTTCCAATCTTTCATATCCGCCAGAATATTGGAGATCTCTTTGTGAGAAATTTTGTTCATCGCGGTGCTCGCTAATTCGTCGGGCACAAGGCTCTCGGCAAGTCGGGCGGGGATAAACTGGGTTAGGAACGTGGCCAGTTTCTGCCGGCTTTGAATCTGTTGTTCAAACAGTTCAGCGGTCATCTTTTCGGGCATTAGATCTATCGACACCGCGTCATCCCTGTTCCAATAATTCGAGATCTGTAGAATTGCCGGACCTGACAACCCCCGATGTGTGAATAAGATGTTCTCACGAAAGCTCGCGTTCTCTGTGGAGACAACCGAGTCAACGGAAATGCCGGCTAACTTACCGGTGGAACGTGTTTGCTCGAAGATCAAGGGGACAAGGGCGGGTCGCGTAGGCTCGAGTTTCAACCCGAACTGACTTGCAACGGCGTACCCGAAACCCGTAGCTCCGACTTTCGGAAATGAAAGGCCGCCGGCTGCAATCACCAGATTTTGGCAGAATATCGGTCCGACCGTTGTATCGAGGCAGAACTCGTCGCCGCGTTCGATTTTTGAGACCGTGCAGCTCGTACGAATGTCGACTCTTGCCCGTTTGCACTCAGACAAAAGCATTTCTACTATCTGCTGAGAACTCTCGCGACAAAAAAGCTGTCCAAGCTTTTTCTCGTAATAATTGACCTTGTATTTTCTGACGAGACGAACAAAATCTTCAGGCGTATATCGCGCCAGCGCTGATTTACAAAAATGTGGGTTCCTCGAAATAAAATTATCGGCGGTGGTGTGGATGTTTGTGAAATTACAGCGGCCGCCGCCTGAGATTATGATCTTGCGCCCGACCTGTGAATTGCGTTCGATCACGAGCACTTTGCGGCCGCGCCTGCCCGCCTCGATCGCACAGAAAATGCCGGCCGCTCCGCCACCGATGATGACAACGTCGAACTTCAAATTCACACCAGGTAGAGTTCCTTTAGAATGGCGAGATGATGCTCGATGTGGCCAGCCATGATGTAAACGAGGGCACGGACGGAGATCTTTACGTTGTTCGCAGTGCCGACTCGGGACCACGCATCGTCGTCGAGGTTTTTGACGAAGATCATGTTCGCACGGCGGAGAAGTGAAAACTCTTCGAGGAGATCGGCGAAGCTTCTTTCATTTGAGTGCGCATTTTCGATATAACCGTCTTGCTCGAACCCTTCGATAGGCGTCTCGTCGCCGCGCGAGATACGAAGCAATCGGTACGCGAACATCCGCTCACTATCGATCAAGTGCCCCAACAGTTCCTTGATGCTCCATTTCCCCGCGGCATAGCGGAATGCACCTTTCTCTTCAGTTAGGCCGGTAACGATGTCCTGTAGGTTCGTTGACTGTGCCCCCAACCTACCGATAATGTCCACGTCCGCGACGAGCGAGACATAGCGTTCGTAGTACGGATCATATTCCGGTCTTTCGGGACGGTTCATGCCTTGGATTTTAACAGAAGAGCGCTAATATGCGTGGCGGTAGCCGAACGCTTTTTAGCCTGCTTGCATCCAACTGTTTTTGCCACATAATTCAAGAAAGGAAATTAGCAAGGAGAAGATCAGATGAAAAAGATTTTGTATCTGGCAGTTTTTGTTATCGCCGTCGCCGTTATTTATTCAGGCAGTTTTACCCAGGCGGATAATAGAACTTTTGCCGCGACCTTCGCCGCTGGTGTAAACCAGGTCGGCGAGTCAGGCGTTTACGATTTCGACAAGGCACACAGCTTCATCGGATTTAAAGTGAAACACATGGGTTTGGTGGAAGTGCCCGGTTTCTTCCGCGATTTCACCGGCGAAGTAAAATTCGATTCGAATGATGTATCAAAATCGAAGGTAACTTTCAAAGCGATGACGACAAGCGTAGATACCGGCGTGCCGGGCCGCGACAAGCATCTCCGAACGGCCGACTTTTTCGAGGTAGAAAAATATCCTGAAATGACGTTCCAGAGTACGAAGGTCGAAAAGAAAGGAAAGGGTTGGATCGTCAGCGGCGATCTCACGATGAAGGGAGTGACTAAGTCAGTCACGATCCCTTTCGAAATCGCTGGATGGCTGCCTGCGAGTGAACGCGCCGGAATGAAGATGGGGATCGCGGGTGAGACGACTATTAACCGGCGCGATTTCGGGGTCAATTGGGGGAATAATCTTCCAAGCGGAATTGCTGCGGTCTCAGACGAAGTGAAGGTCGTTCTTCAGATCGAAGCCGGGAAGGCGAAGGAAGGTCCGAAAGCTGATCAAAAGTAAAAAGTGAAAGAGTGAAAATGTGAAAAGACGAAAAAAGTCGTGTTGATCCGGCACTTCTTCTTTGCATTTTCACCTTTTCACTGTTTCGTGCCGGCTTCCTCAAACGAGATGTCGTAGATCGCGTAATTCTGCCAGTTCTTGTAATCGAAGTGCCACCACTCATTCGGATTTACAGTGAAGCCTTCGGCTTCCATCAGCTTCCGAAGCACGTCTCGATTTGCCCGCTGCTTAGTTGTGCCACCGGAGTAGTTTGGCGAGGCCCGCTCCGTAAACTCGTCGTAGCCCGAAGGCATGTCGATCAACTCGCCGGTCTTCAGGTCGAAGATACTGAGATCGACGGCGCATCCGCGATTATGTTTTGAACCCTTTGCCGGATCGGCAACGAATTTTCGTTTTTCTTCGGGTACGACGTCCCAAAATAATTTCGTGATGGTCCACGGACGGTAGCCGTCGAAAATAACTAGCCCGAGGCCCTGCTTCCGAAGCTGTTTATGGACGTTGGCAACGGCCTTCGCAGCCGGCTTCTGTAAGAAGGCGCGACCCTCGGGATAAACGGCGCGGCCGACGAAATTGTTGTCGGTCGCGTAACGGATGTCGAGTTTTATTGTGCTATCAAGCTTGATAAGTTCAACCAAATGAGCCTCGTGTTTGTTGCTTTCCTTTGGCGGTGCATTCTGGGCGAATGAGCCAGAGACAAGGATAAGACAAACAAGTGGGAGCGTAAATCGTAGTAGACATTTTCGCATTTTGAAGGAAAAGTGATCCGGAAAGATTTGAAAATGAAGAGACGACCGGTTATTTTATAACGGTATGCAGGAAGAACCTGTAAAAAGAAGATGCCCCGCTAGAACGTGGGTCAAGCGCTTTGGCGCCGCCGGCTTTGTATTCTTTCTCGTCAAAGGCCTCTTGTGGTTGGCGGTGCCCGCGGTTGTCGCGTATCTTTCTCTTAATTAGGCTTTTCGTCTATTACTGGTTCCGAATCTTCGTCCACTGCTATCACGTCCGTTCCATATTTCTGATAATTTCTAAATCTTATGACATTTCGGCTTTCGTACCGTTTACTGTCCGTTCCCTGAACAGTTCCACGAAAATCGGAAACGATCGGTAACAAGTATTTCTCGCCCGCGATCTCCACCATGTCGTAGTCAATTGACTTCGTCACCGCTTTAACCGCAAACGATAACGCGATGTCGGTAAGCTGGTACTCGATCCGCATTACGCGGTGATTCTCGCGGTCTATCCAGAGACGTCCTTTCTCGCCGGCTGGTGCGGAATCAACGACAACGCCCTTTGAGCCTTTTAGACCAACCCCGCCGTCTTTGTTGTTCTCAATGTTGATCGCATATTCGTAAACAAGTGCGCGGCGTCCGCGGATCGTATCTGTTGTGATCAGATCAAACCTGGTCTTGCTCGACGGCTTAAAGATCTTTTCAAGGTCTTCTACAAATTCGCCGCCCGATGTCGCTCCTTCGAGGCCGCTGTAGCTGCGAGACTGGCCGGCGTCCTGAACTGGCGCTCCATTTTGGGCAAGTACACGATACTGCTCGCCTTTTTCAGTGCTGTAGCTGACGGCGATGACCAGTGTGTCGTATGGTCTCCAATTGCCGGTACCGGCGTACGCCCCGGATCGCGTAATGAGCTGTTTGACGACGAAGTCGGGCATCTCTTTCACGGTCTCCAGGGCTCTCGTCCGAGCCTTTTCGATAAAACCCGCGGTCTCGGATGGCGAAGGTAGCTTCGAACCCTCCGGATTCTGGCGGCGGCGCTCCGCTTCCTCAAGAGCACGTTTTAATTCATCGTCATTGCCACCCTTGGAGCGCGTCAACCCGCGCACTCCGTCGGTCAGTGCGAATGCGATCCCTCGCCGTCGCAGAGCGTCAACGATATCGGCCTTCGCGGCCGGATTCTTTTGCAGCCCATAGAGGAGTTTCACGTATTCCGCCTGACTAAGAGGCTTTTCTTGCGCAAAGACGGCCTGCGAAAGTGCGAGAAGGATCAAGAAAATAACAGTTCTTTTCATTCTATGGAAAGATGCCCACGCAATGAGTTTCGTTGTCGGGGCAAAATAAAGCGGGAAGCCCGTAAAGACTTCCCGCAGTACGTAAGTAACGAATGAAGACGAAAAACTAATTAACCCATTCTTCTTCGTAGTTCATTTGCCAATGTCGAATCACCCATTTCTGGGCGGCATCCATCGCGACCTGCTTCCATTTCTTGATATTCTCAGAAATTGTCAGTGCCGCAAGAGGCTTGCTGGGATCACGCTCGACTCGGATAACCTGTGCCGAAACTTCGATGATCGGTTTGTCTTCTTCCAAGATCTTAAGTCTGATCTCGCTTCCGACTGGCGGTAACTGTTCGAGATTCACCAAGGTGCTTGTCTCGCCAACGTTTTCGGTAACACCCTCAACGCTGATTCGTTTGCCGCTTTCCTCATCTATCCAACTCGCCGTTACCGGCATATTCGCCAGAATCCGATGATGCATCGGCGTCTTGTATGATGATGTAGAATAATCTACGTGAGCCATAAATCCCCCCTTTTTCGTTGCTAATATAAGCGTTTTAACCAAGTTCGTGAAAAACTTCTGCCGCAACGCCCGAACAATCTAAACCACTCTTACAAAAAAGTCAAGTTTCGGCTTCACCGGCCCAAATTATTTGTTTTCAGGCCCTTTTAGCCATTCAGTAGTATCCGCCGGACGAACCACGTTCTGGGTTTGGCTGCCTACAGATATTACACTTTTAAAGTGATCTTACGGGGATGTGACGACCTGTTCGAGATGATTCCCCGAGATAGCATAGATTCTGTGACAAGGTGCGGTAGATTCTGTAATAAGATGCGATTGCAACGAGTCCGCTAGCGATATCGCTTTCGGAACCGAATTTGCATTTAGGACGAATGCCCTTCGAGGACAATTTCACATCTCCAGCTCAGCCGTTCTTTCAGGCTGTTGCGTGAAGTTGGTAAGGGATTACAAACGCAATAGTTAATTTATCAGGGCGGACGTTTTCCGATTTCAATGCTTCGGGAATCATCCGGGGTTGGGTCAATCTGTAATCCAAAAAGCGAGAGAAATATCCAAAATTCAAAATATCGGACGCTCCGGCGCAGTAATTCTATCAGCAGATAACACTCATTTGAGGTCAACAAAACCAATGACTAAACACCTTTCGATCAAAATTCTTAGCCTCCTCGCACTGAGTCTGGTACTCGGCTTAGGGCAGGTTTTTGCGCAGTCCACAACCACAGGCGGCATCGGCGGCACCGTTACCGATCCTCAGGGAAGCGTTGTGCCAAGCGCGACCGTTACCGTCACCAACATCGCAACCAATAGCGCGGTCACCGTCACATCAACCGACAACGGCGGCTACCGGGTGACCAATTTGCAGCCCGGTGTCTACCGCGTTGAAGTTACGGTTGCCGGCTTTGCCCCTGCGAAAGCCGAAAATATTATTGTTGAGGTCGGACGCTCTACGCCTCTGGATATTCCGTTGACACTCGGGACCGCGGTAGCTGAGGTCAACGTGACAGCTGAGGCTCCGGTCGTCAACACGAATGACAATGCCAACGCCAGCAACTTCGACCAAACGCAGATCAACGAACTCCCGATCAACGGCCGTCGCTGGTCCAACTTCGCTTTGCTTTCGCCGACTGCCGTTCCGGACGGAACCTTCGGCCTTATCAGTTTTCGCGGTATCTCAGGGTTGCTTAATAACAACACCATCGACGGCGGCGACAATAATCAGGCATTCTTCTCCGAAGAACGCGGCCGCACTCGAATCAATTATTCGATCAGCCAGGCGGCGATCCGCGAGTTTCAGGTGAACACATCTAACTACTCGGCTGAATACGGACGTTCCGCGGGCGGTGTTACGAATGCGGTAACTAAGAGCGGTACGAACAAGTTTCACGGCGAGGCGTTTTATTACAACCGGAATAATCGCAACGGAGCCCGTAATCCGCTTCAGTTCGTCGGAGACATAAACGGAGTACAACAACCGGTGAAGCCGGTTGATCTTCGCGAGCAGTTTGGTGGAAACATCGGCGGGCCGATCGTTAAGAACCGCTTGTTTTTCTTCTTCAATTACGATCAACAGAA
>JBDTWZ010000019.1:0-27401 GCA_040006435.1 Acidobacteriota bacterium | reverse complement strand
ACCTTCAACACCGCCAAAAAAGCTTCCTGCGGGATTTCTACTCTTCCGACTTTTTTCATCCGCTTCTTACCTTCTTTCTGTTTTTCGAGAAGCTTGCGTTTGCGCGAGATGTCGCCGCCGTAGCATTTCGCGATGACGTTCTTACCCATCGCTTTGACGGTTTCGCGGGCGATGACTTTGTTGCCGATCGCGGCCTGGATGGCCACTTCGAACATCTGTCGCGGGATCAGCTCTTTCATTTTCGCGGTCAACAAACGGCCCTTCGTGACGGCGGTGTCGGTGTGCAAAATAAGCGAAAGCGCGTCGACCGGCTCACCCGAGACGAGGATGTCGAGCTTGACGAGCTTGCTCGCCTGATAACCGGAGAGATGGTAATCGAGCGAAGCGTATCCGCGTGAGACTGATTTCAGGCGATCGTAGAAATCGAGCACGATCTCATTCAGTGGCAGCTCGTAGACGAGCATCACTCGATCTTTCGTCACGTATTCGAACTTTTTCTGTACGCCGCGTTTTTCGTCGAGCAGCGGAAGTATTCCGCCGAGAAACTCATCGTTAGTAAGTATCGTCGCTTCGATAAACGGTTCTTCGATCTTTGTAATGCGCCCGACGTCCGGCATCTTCGACGGCGAATCGATCTCTTCGGTCACGCCGTCGGTCGTAGTCACGCGATAGCGTACGCCGGGTGCGGTCGTGATCAGTTCGAGATTGAATTCGCGTTCGAGCCGCTCCTGGACGATCTCCATGTGCAGCAGCCCGAGAAAGCCGCAGCGAAATCCAAACCCGAGTGCCGTCGACGATTCCGGCTCAAAGAAAAACGACGCGTCATTCAGACGCAATTTCTCCATCGCATCACGGAGATCTTCGTACTGAGCCGAATCGATCGGGTAAAGACCCGCGAAAACCATCGGCTTTACTTCCTGAAAGCCGGGGAGAGGTTTATCGACCGGGCGAGCGGCTTCGGTAATCGTGTCGCCGATCTGCACATCAGCGACGGTTTTGATCGACGCAGTCAGGAATCCGACTTCGCCCGGGCCGAGCTCACCGATCGGAGTCGGACGCGGACGATTTACGCCGACCGTTTCTACAAGATATTCGCGACCCGTATTGAAAAACTTGATCTTCGTCCCTTTCCGGATCTTCCCGTCGATGATTCGAAACAGCACGATCACGCCGCGGTAGCTGTCATACCAACTGTCGAAAATAAGGGCCTTTAGCGGTGCATCACCGACGCCCTTTGGCGGCGGTACTTTTGCGACGATCGCCTCGAGTACCTCTTCGACACCGAGCCCGGTTTTCGCAGAGGTCAGGACAGCCTCGCTGGCATCGAGGCCAATGATGTTCTCAATCTGCTCCTTGATTCGGTCCGGTTCGGCCGACGGTAGGTCGATCTTGTTCAGGACGGGGATCAGCTCGAGATCGTTCTCGATCGCGAGATACGTGTTCGCGAGAGTCTGAGCTTCGACACCTTGCGACGCATCGACTACCAATAACGCGCCTTCGCATGCCGACAGCGAACGCGAAACTTCGTAACTAAAATCTACGTGACCGGGGGTGTCGATCAGATTCAACACGTAGTGTTTGCCGTCTTTAGCTTTGTAGTCGAGTCGCACTGCGTGGGCCTTGATCGTGATGCCGCGTTCGCGCTCGAGATCCATATTGTCGAGCACCTGGGCTTCCATATCACGATCGGCGACCGCTCCGGTAAGCTGCAAAATACGGTCCGCCAACGTCGATTTGCCATGGTCGATGTGGGCGATTATCGAAAAATTTCTAATGTTCTCAGGATTCATTTCTTCCAAAATCGAAACATAACAATACCAAAACGCTGACCCATGCGCATCACGGGTAGTTTTTCCGGCGCGCTTTGCGGGCGAGCGCGGACAAAGTAAAGAAAAAAATTTTGAAAGTGAATCTGTCTTCGCACACGTCGCGAATGCACAGATATCAGTATCCGAGTGCCGAACTAGTGTCCGTGTGCGGATTCTCACGCGAACTGTGTATTAGAGCTTGACGATTCGGCTTTTTCGGCCGTAAGGCCATTATTTTTTGTCGGCGGTCATCCGCTTGTTTTATTTACCTGGAGGGTTTTCATGAAAATGTCTTTTTTGAAGCACAGCGCGTTAGCGGTGCTTTTTTTGTTTCTCGTCTCGGTTGCCGCTCAGCATACGCTGGCGCAAACCCCGGCGAACTATGTTGTTTTTGGCGTAACCACGGCCAACAGTCTGGTCCGTTTCAACAGCGCCCGGCCCGGAACGGTCCTCAGCACGGTTGCAATAACGGGTCTGCAGGCCGGTGAGAACGTCAGCGGTATCGATTTCCGTCCGGCGACTGGACAGCTTTTCGCACTCGGCAGTACAAGCCGTCTCTATCGTCTCGATACAGTGACGGGAGCCGCGACACAGGTCGGATCAGCCGGAGCGTTTACGTTGAACGGATCAAACTTTGGTTTCGATTTTAATCCGGTGCCGGACAGGATTCGTGTTACATCCGACGCAGATCAGAATCTTCGTCTCAATCCGAATGACGGAACTCTGTCGGCGACCGACGGAACGCTTGCGTTCGCCGCCGGCGATCCGAATTTCGGACAGAATCCTAATGTTGTCGCGTCGGGCTATACGAACAGTTTCGGTGGAGCGACGTCAACGACGCTTTACGACATCGATTCGAATCTCGATATCCTCGTCACACAGAATCCGCCGAACAACGGAACACTCAATACAGTTGGAGCCCTTGGCGTTAATGTCTCCGGCGTGGCGGGCTTTGACATCAATCCCGGCAACAATACTGCGCTCGCGGCGCTGCAGCTCGCCGCCGGCGGAGCTTCGTCCCTGTATCGGATAAGCCTCACAACCGGTGCGGCAACCGTCATCGGCCAGATCGGCAGCGGCCTTATGATCCGCTCTATCGCCATAGGCAGAAGCACCGCCAGCAGCTCGTCAACTGCGACGATAGATTTCGACGGTGACGGCAAGACCGACTATGCGGTTTTCCGCACGAGCACGAATGTCTGGTATGTCCATCGGAGCTCGACGAATACGGTTGCGATCGTGCAATTTGGAATCGTTCAGAACGACGTTCTCACGCCCGGCGATTACGACGGTGACGGGAAAACCGATATTGCAGTGTGGCGTGCAACGAATGGAACATTCTACGTCCAGCGAAGCTCGGATGGCGGCGTGTCGATCGTTAAATGGGGAAACCCGGGCGACGAACCTCTTGCACGCGATTATGACGGCGACGGCAAGACCGATTATGCGGTGGCCCGACGCCAGGGCGGTTCGCTTGTTTGGTACGTCTTAAACAGCGCGAACGGCAGCATTCGCATCGAGCAGTTCGGCCTCAACTCCGATACAGCGGCACCTGCGGACTACGACGGCGACGGCAAGGCCGATCTTGCGGTTCACCGCGGACAGTCGGGTGAAGCTGCGACCTTTTTTGTGCAGGGAAGCACGCAGGGATTCTATGCCGTTCGATGGGGCCTCGGAGGTGATCTGGTCGTTCCGGGAGATTACGACGGTGACGGTAGAGCCGATTTCGCGGTCGTCCGCGAAGGCTCGCCATATACGTGGTACGTGCTGCGAAGCTCTGACGGAACGTTGCTCGCAGACAACTTCGGAAACAAACCGCATTTCACGACGCAGGGTGACTACGACGGCGACGGGAAGACCGACTTTTCCACGTACGCTCAGATAGACGGAATCTTCTATACCTTCCGTTCATCGTCATCTGTCACAAGCCAATTCGTGTTCGGACAAAACGGCGATTACCCCGTGGCGAATTACGACACGCACTAGATCAGTGACGCTTCGGTGAATTTCGTTACTCCGTGGTTGGCATTGGTAAAAGAGCCAACCACGGATGTACCGGAGGGATCCGGGGCCTCACATGGTAGTACAAGGAGATAAAAATGAAGAACTCAATCAAAAAGTTTATCGGCGCACTTGTGATGACCTCACTCACGCTGATACCCGCAATGGCGTCTAGTCACGGCGAAGCCCCGCTAATTAGCATGGACCGCTTTGCCGACAACACTGACACCTACGCGTTTCGAAGCGTCGAGCCAGGCCGCGAAGGCTTTGTCACGCTGATCGCAAATTACATTCCTCTGCAAGAGCCATCGGGCGGACCGCAATGGTTCCGGTGGGACGACTCGGTTCTGTACGAGATCCGGATCGACAACACGGGCGACGGCCTTGAGGACATTACCTATCAGTTTCAGTTCACGACGCAGACGCTCAACAACACCACGGTGCTTGGACATACTGCGCTCAACGAGAACGGCCGGATAGATTATCTTGACGATCCCGACTACAACATGCCGCAGTCATACTCGGTGACGCGTGTCGACAGCTCGACCGGGCGTCGGGGACGCCTTCTCGCTGGTGGGCTACGAACGCCTCCGGCAAACGTTGGCCCGCGCGTGACACCCAATTACGAAACGAATCTCGGCCAGCCGGCAGTCTATCCATTGCCCGGCGGCGGCAAAGTTTTTGCCGGAAATCGTGACGAGTATTTTTACATCGATCTCGGTGTGTTCGATGCGATCAATTACCGGACGCTGACGATCGAGAATGGACAATTTGTCGGCAACGGGATCGATTCGACGCAGGGTTATAACGTCAGCACGATCGCGATCGAAGTTCCGATCCAGGACTTGACGAGTTCGCGATCGGTCCCGTCAGGACCGACCGCATCGGACGCCGTGATCGGTGTTTGGGCAACGGCAAGCCGGCGAACGACGCGGGTCATTCAGAATGGCGGCAATCGCGTTACAGCTGGTGCATGGCAGCAGATATCACGTCTCGGAAACCCGCTTGTAAATGAGGTTGTCATTCCTTTGAATCTGAAGGACGCGTTCAATTCGCTGTCGCCGCAGTTCGACGCGGTGGCTGCTCCGGCAGTGCTTGATCCGGAGATCCCGAAGATCATCCAGGCGGCTCTTGCGTTATACAGCGGCATCAACATTAGCATTCCGCCTGCTCCGCGAAACGACCTTGTGTCGATATTCGCAACCGGCATACCCGTCAACGCGGTAACCGGCCCTAATTACACGACGTTTCTTTCGGACGGTCAGCCGCATGAATATCTTCGGCTGAATGTTGCGATCCCGATCACGCCGATTGCGAGTATGAATCGCCTTGGCCTGCTTGGCGGCGACGTCGCCGGATTCCCGAACGGACGCCGCCCGTTCGATGACGTGACTGACATCGCACTGCGTGCGGTGCTCGGTGGGACGCCGTTCACACCGACTTACAACGTCGCGCCCAATAACGTCATTGGCGATGGTGTAAGTGCAAATCCGGAAGGTCCGCTTCTGACGCGGTTCCCGTATCTCCGTCCGCCGAATCCGGGCAACACGCCGCGAACGTCGAACATTCGGCCGGCAACCGGATTCTACGAAGACGGTGCGAAAGGTGGGAAGGTCGAGAAGCCCTAGCCCTCAACCCCCCTGCAGAGAACGAGCCGGGGTCCCCCTGGGACCTCGGCTCGTCTCAAGGGAGTTGGCAGAAGGTAGAAGGCAAGAAGGCAAGAAGGCAGAAGGCAGAAGGCAGAAGGCAGAAGGCAGAAGGCAGAAGGCAGAAGGAGCGACCTATCATGAGTTCGATCAATCGATTTCTTTTTATATTTTTTTTCGGGGTGTCCAGCATTTTTCTCGCGGGTTGCAGCCGGCAGCAATCAGCGGCAAGCGTTTTTCCGAATTCCGATTTTGCAAAAGCCCAGTATGAGATCGATAAGGCTCCTGATCGTCCTCTTGGCTACTCGAACCTCGCGATGGTCTACATGAAAGAGGCACGAAGGACGGGTGATTTTGCGTTGAATGAAAATGCGGCTGCGGCGGTCGCTCGAGCGCTGGAGATGTCACCCAACGATGTTCCGGCACGCAAGCTCGAAGCGTCGCTGCATCTCGCCCACCACCGGTTTGCCGATGCGGCCGATGCGGCCAAGAGACTGCAGACCGAATTGCCGTCCGATACCTTTGCCTACGGAGTTTTGACCGATGCGTACATGGAGATCGGTGAGTACGAACAGGCGGTCGCCTCGGCGCAGCGAATGGTCGACATCAGGCCTGGAACTGCATCGTATTCGCGCGTTGCGCAGCTTCGTTCCCTCTATGGCGATCATCCCGGAGCGATCGATATGTACACCGAGGCTGCACGAGCCGCCGACCCGGTGGACAAGGAGGCGCGAGGTTGGTGTCTTGTTCAACTGGGCGACGAATATTGGAAAAATGGAAAGTATGTTGACGCGGAGAAGGTGTACGACGAAGCGCTGCAGATCTTTCCAGGGTACTTTCTCGCGCTCGTATCTAAGGGCCGTGTTCGAGCTTCCGTGGGTGACTACGCCGCGGCTGAGCGTTTATTGACCGAATTACAAACGAACATTCCCAATGCAAATGCCACGATGCTGCTGGCTGACATCTCTACACTCAAGGGCGACGTCGAAGAAGCAAACCGACAATATGCGAAGTTCGAAGCGACGCAGGAAAAGCTAGGCGTCGCGGCGGATCATCGCAAGCTTGGGCTCAGCTGGGCCGATCGCGGAAAAGTTGAACAAGCGCTGGCTCTTGCCGAGAAAGAGTACGCGGCGGAGAAGAGTATATATTCGTCGGACCTTTTGGCCTGGGCTCTCTACCGCAGCGGCGACGCCATCAAGGCGCAGACCTACATCCACGAAGCGTTGCGTCTGAAAACGAACGACGCCACACTTTTCTTTCACGCGGGCATGATCGCAAAAGCGAACGGAAAGCGAGGCGAAGCTGCACGTCTTCTCGGCGCCGCATTAAAACTAAATTCCGGTTTCAGTCTTGCCCGCGCCGAGGAGGCCCGGAAAGCTCTTGCTGAGTTGAACTAGCTTAGACAACAAGAAACGTGCGATATGCGTGAATTTCCGGTTGGTTCCGTGCTTTCCGTGGTCCCGCCGCTCTCGAGGGCTACCAAAGAAAACACGGAACGTCCCTGCCCGGAGTGATAGTTCTTAACGTTGAACAAGCTCTGTCCTAAATCCTAAATCTTTGGTATAGTTGTCTTTCACGGAATTTTAGGAGAATTGCTATGAGAAACGAATACGACAGAGAAGATTCGAGCGTTACGACAAAATTGACCTATTTGCTGATCGGCGGCGGGATCGGGGCCGTTATCGCCCTGCTCTTTGCACCTAAATCGGGCATCGAGCTGCGGGAAGATATTGCAGACGTGACCCGCAAGGGCCTCGAAAAGAGCAAGGAAGCTGCCGCGCAGATTCAGGATCGCGCTGGTGAATACTACGAGGTCGGTCGCGAGCGAGCGGGCGAGATCTATCAGACGGCTCAGGAAAAGGCCGGTGAGTTGACCGAGAAGGCAAAGAGCGCAGCGGCACGGACAGCAAACCCGTTTACCGCAGCGGTCGAGGCCGGCAAAGACGCTTACGTCGCCGAAAAGCGCCGCAACGAATCAAAGTCGATCACCGAGGGGCGACCGAGCTATCCGGTCGAGAACAAAGAAAACAACTAGCGTATGAACGCGAATGAGCCGCAATTCTGGATGATGATCTCGTCGATCGTGATCGCGGTATGTTTTATCGTGATGGCCATTGCGTTGATCGCTATCGCCGTTGTGGTTCGTCGCGTCACGAAAACCGTAGGCCGGCTTGAAGAGCGGTTCGACCCATTGATCAGCAAGGTGAACGCGATGAGCGTGCAGGGCAAAGAGATCTCAGTGCATTTCAATGAGATCTCGGCGAACCTCTCGACGGCGACGCGGCATCTGGCCGAATCTACCGAGTTGATCAAGGAAGAGGTCGCCGAGCTGCGGGTGCTGGTCGGTGAAACTGCTGTTACCGCCAAAAGCAAGGTTGCGATGGTCAGTAAGACGATAGACCGCACGCATGATCAGGTCGTCGACACCACCGAATTTGTCCAGAAAAAAATCGTCGAGCCGGCCCGCGAAGTCGCCGCCATTATGGCGGGCGTGAAGCGAGCTCTCGAGGTCTTGTTTGCTCCGGCCCCGAAACCGCTCGATCGAGCTTATATGGAAGACGAGTTGTTCATCGGGTAGAACAGTTAGATTTAATAGAGAAAGCGTGGGTAGATCGTACCCGCGCTTTTTTTGTCTTTTGCTCACCCGTTTCAGCCTCTCAGGGTTAGTTCTGCCCCATCGGCTGTTCCGAAACCCGCCAAAACCTGAACGATTTCGACACGCATCGGATTTCTTGCCGCCACCCGAGTTTTGTCCGCCTTCTAAACGCTAGTGAAGTGGTCTAAATTACTTTGAACTATTCTGTAGTTCTTTGATAGGATGACCTATCCAAACTTACCGGATTTAGGAAGAGCTCCCCGCACGAATTAAACATGGCAACAAGAACATCGAAGAAATACCTGGCGCTCGTCTGTCTCGCCACCTTATTGTTTGGCGGAGGCGTGAGCTCGATCTGGACGCCCACAACCCTTGCAAACCTTGTTGCACAGCCGGTTCCTCTGACGCAAAATTGGTCCAATATAAATCTGATCACAGTAGACGACGACTGGTCGGGCGTGCCTGGAATTATCGGCTACCGGGGCGACGATTTGACCACCTCGATCGGAGTGGACCCGCAGACTATCGTGATCGACGGGGCATTCACCCCTGTCGATGTGAATGCCAATCGGAGTGATCCGGACACATTTACATCCGGTGGAGTGACCGAATTCGACGGCATTCCGAATCCGGTCGTCGCGCTTCAGGGCTCAGGTACGGCGGATGCCCCTCATCTGGTTATCAATCTGACGACAAGCGGTACTACCGCAATTAACGTAGCTTACAACCTTCGGGATATCGACGGTTCCGCTGACAACTCTGTACAGCCAGTCGCCTTGCAATACCGGGTGGGCAATACAGGGACTTTTGTAAACCTGCCCGCAGGCTTCGTTCCGGATGCAACTACCGGTCCGAATCAGGCAACTCTTGTGACGCCGGTAAGCGTAGCACTCCCGATTGCATGTGAGAATCAACCACTTGTTCAGTTGCGTATCATGACGGCGAACGCGGCTGGAAGCGACGAATGGGTCGGCGTCGATGACATAAACATTACCGGAACCGGCGGCGGAAATACGGTTTTGTCGGGAAGCGGCCTCGCGACGCCTAATCAGGTCGCACCGGGCGCGACGTCTCTCCTTACCGTTTCCGTGACTCCGGGTTCAAACCCGCCGAGCACGGGGATCGCGGTCGTCACTGACCTGACGACGATCGGTTTGTCGGCAACTCAAGCCCTATTCGATGACGGGACCAATGGGGACATGACCGCGGGTGATAATGTCTTTTCTTACCTGTTGACCGTTCCGCTGAACGCTACTAACGGCCAGCGTAGTTTTTTCTCAACGATAACCGATGCCCAGGCACGCTCGGCGAATACGTCGATAACTTTGGCGATCACGGCTCCTCGCGACCCGAGCGAGCACATGGTCATGGGAAATCCAAGTAATGCGATAACCGACGCGGCGAACCCGACAAATTACCTCCTGCCGAAAGGACAATACGTAATGTCCTATAATCGTGATCGCGGTATCCCGAACTGGGTGTCCTGGCATCTCGACAGTTCGTGGCTCGGCACTACTCCGCGACAGGACGATTTTCGAAATGATCCGAGTCTCCCGGCCGGCTGGTATCAGGTACTATCGACGGATTATGTAGGTTCGGGCTTCGATCGTGGGCATCATACGCCTTCGGGAGACCGGACGTCGTCGGTTGCCGACAACTCTGCGACGTTCTTCATGACGAATATGATGCCGCAGGCACCGAACAATAATCAGGGTCCGTGGGAGCAGCTTGAATCGTATTGCCGTACGCTTGTTGCTCAGGGAAATGAGCTGTACATCATAATGGGCGGGGCCGGAGAGGGCGGAAGCGGTTCAAACGGAGGCACTACAACTACAATTGCGGGCGGCAATGTTACGGTTCCGTCCGTTACATGGAAGGTCATCCTCGTTCTGCCCGTCGGAGCAAATGATGTAGACCGAGTGTATAAAACGACCCGTACGATAGCCGTCATCATGCCCAACACCCAAGCGATCGGCATATCCACTCCCTGGCGCAATTTCCGAACTAGTGTTGATCGTGTCGAGGCTCTGACCGGATATAATTTCTTTTCGAATGTAAGACCGATGGTCCAGAGTCTTATCGAACGGAAAGTCGATACTCAATAGCACTTGGGATTATCTCTCGTGACGGAGAAACTAAAGAGGCTCTTATGAAACTAAGGGCCTTTTTTGCTAGTTCTCGAAGATAACCTGCGCGACGGCGTGTTCCGAGGTGTGCGAGATCGAAATGTGCATTCGTGTCGCGCCGACGGCTTCGAAGAGTTTCGATGCCTCGCCTGAAATCCGCAGCGCCGGAACGCCACGATCATCTGAAATTATCTCTATGTCCTTCCACGTGACCTTGCCACGCCAGCCCGTTTTCAGAGCCTTCAGAAAAGCCTCCTTTGCCGCAAAGCGCCCGGCATACGACTGTGATGCCGCAGCTCCTTTGGCGTCGCAGTAAGCGCGCTCCACATCGGTGAAAACGCGTTTAGCAAATCGCGGCGTTCTCGCCATGGTTTGGGCGATGCGATAAACTTCGACAATGTCGATGCCGATAGAGAGGATCATAAGTTCAAGTGATGAGTGACGAGGGACAAGTGACAAGAAAGTTAGAGTCAGCACCGGCGCCACTCGGCGATGAACAGATTCTAACCGATGCGGGCTTCTGTTGGCGAGAACAGGGACAGGTCAAGGTGCTTGTATGCGAGGAGCTGGAACGCGCCGGTTTCGCGAACGGCTTTTCGACTCGCCTCGGCGGTGTCTCGCCGTTTCCCGCAAACGACCTAAATCTCGCCGGATTCGATGAGGATTCAACCGCAAGCATCGACGAGAACCGCCGCCGTTTTCTTTCCGCGTTTGAGGGCGATTTTCGACTCGCGACCGTTTGGCAAGTTCACGGCGATGGCATAAAAACTGTCGGCAACGATGCGGACGTCGAAAGTTCGAACGACAAATTCGATGCGCTTGTTTCTGATTTGCCGGGCATTCTTGTCGGTGTAAAGACCGCGGACTGCGTTCCGGTGCTTCTTGGTGATCCAAAGACGGGAGCATTCGCGGCCGTTCACGCCGGATGGCGCGGGACCTCAAGATCGATCGTCGCAAAAGCCGTCGAACGGATGCAGAAAGATTTCGGTACGGATCCCGAAGGACTGACGGCGGCGATCGGCCCCGCGGCGAGCGGACGGTGCTACGAGATCGGAGAGGACGTCATCGAGGCGTTCGGTCAAAACATTTCACGATCAGAGAGGTATTTCACCGCGACGCGCGATGGGCACGCGCTCGTCGATCTGCATTCCGCCAATCGGGACCAACTGCTAGAGAAAGGTGTTCCGGAAACGGCGATCTTCACCGCGCCTTTTTGTACGATGGAGCGGACCGATCTTTTCTTCTCGTACCGCGTCGAGAAGAAACTCTACGGAAAGACCGGCCGACTGCTCTCAGTCATTGGAAAAAAGTAAAGGTGCTAGTTTACCCTCGCCGTCATCGTCACGCTTTTTGAGGTTGGCGGATAGCAGACTTCGTTAGTGCATGGCTGATAACGAACTGTAGCGATAACTCGTATCAGGTTCCCGCGAAAGTTCGAAGGAACAGTGATGGTAAACGGGAATTTGACTCGCCCTTCATAGACGTTTATCTGATTTTCAGAGAACTGAAATCTGCGGTTTTTCCCCCGGGGGTATCTGATTCGTCCGGTCTTCAAGCCTGGGCTTCGGACGGAGACGACCGTGGGTATGGCGTACTCACTCGCGGGCCTGTTCGAATTAACGTGAAGCTGCGAAGGGATGTTCATGACGATAGTTGCGTCAACCGAGCGGCCGCGAGAAACGGGGCTTTTCTCGAACGCGCCGGATACCCTTACCGTCTGAGCGTCCGCGGAAAAGCTCGCGAAACCAAATGCCGCAAGAAAAAGGGCCGAGAAAAATATTGCTTTCTTCATAATCAAATAACGCGAACCGTAAAGCTGTCGAGCGTCTCTTCTATCTTACGCAGATAATCTTCGGTGTGTTCACGGAGCACCGCAAACCGGAGCCGATAGACTACATTTGCCCCAACAACTAGTTTATAGACGGCATCGACGTCGATTTCGTTTGCTGTCTCTTCAGTTTCCAGCTCGCAGGCATCCGGTCCTTCCTCTCGTATCTTCGTCACAGCCGCGGAGCGCTCGGTCAGATCGCGAACCCCGGCGAGATCGTTGTCCCGAAAGGCATCGATCTCGATTGTCGCCTGTCTCACCCCCGAATTGGCGTCGAGGGCGCCAAATTCTTTCGAGTATGCGCGGAACTCGTGTGCCGGATCGCCGATGACATGCAAAAAAGCTTCGGGCTTCTGCAGCGAGTAGGTGTCGGTCTCGATAAACTCCGCCTCGAACGCGTCAGCCGCGCGCTTCTTGATCTTGGTAGATGCCCAGACCATGAGGGCAACAAGGATAAGTCCCGGGATCAACAGTTCCATAAATCACAAACCCGCCATCTGCATGAGGTTTGGCTCCTGCTTTGCAGCGAGTTGACCGCACGCGGCGTATATATCGCGGCCCCGCGGCCGCCGCACATAAGCCGACACACCGCGCGACTCAAGAATGTTTTTGAAACTCATCACTCGCTCATCGTCGGGTGGATGATATTCGAGAGGCTCGGCCGGATTGTGCGGTATGAGATTGATTTTGACGCGTCGGAGATCGTAACGACGAACGAGGTCGGCCAGTGCCGCGGCGTCGGCATCCGAATCGTTGACGCCGCCAAGCAGAACATATTCGAACGTAAATCTCTCACCGCGTTTCAAGGTAATTTCGAATGCCTTCGCGGCCGTCATCAGATCGTCGATATTCCAGCGCTTGTTGATCGGCATTAGCTTATCGCGTAGCTCGTTATACGGAGCCGACAGCGATATGGCGAGATTTGGCCTTCGTTCTAGTTTCGTGAATTCCTCGATCTTCGGGACGATACCGGCGGTCGAGACGGTTACACGCCCGGGCACGATGAACAGACCGTTCTCGTCCGACATTATTTCGAGTGCCTTGATCAGATTTTCGAAATTCAGGAACGGCTCGCCGGCACCCATGGCGACCAAATTCGTTCCATGCGGCGTTTCGGCACCGATGCCATAGACATCATTTAGAACGAGGATGATCTGATCGACGATCTCACCCGCGGTCAAATTTCTCAATAGGCCGAGCTTTGCGGTCAGACAGAAATCACATTTCAGAGGGCAGCCTGATTGCGAAGAAAAACAGATCGTGTCGCGGCCTTCGGTTGGAATGAAGACAGTTTCGACCGGCATGCCGTCGCGAGTCTTCAGAAGAAAACGGCGCGTGCCGTCTTCGGAAACGTACTTTGATTCAACGTTCAAGACGGAAGCCTCGGCGATCGCTGAAAGTTTTTTGCGAACTGCTTTTGGCAGGTCGGTCATTTCATCAAACGAGTTCAGCCGTCGTTTGTGAAGTTGCTTGAAGATCTGCCGGGCGCGGTAGCGCGGCTCGCCGATCTCAGTAACGAGATCTTCGAGCTCTGCGGCCGTCATGCCTGTAAGGTGCGGTGATTCGCCCACGTTCCTAGTTTACCGTAACCGATCTGTCTCGGCACGACGGCTAAATTGTTCGTGGATCGTAGTTCGTAGTTCGTGGATTGTTGTTCGTTGTTGAAACTTACTCAGCAAGACATGAGTGCCGACGAACAACGATCCACGTTCGTCCTGAAACCCGAAGGCGTTTGTTGGCGTAATATGAATCCATGAAAAGATCTCTACTGCTCTTCGCTCTTTTTGTTTTGATTGCAACCAACACACTGGCGCAAACCGCTAAAGAAGCTGATCCAAAGGATGTCGCGTCACTCGACGCGATCATGAAGGCTGTCTACGATGTCATCTCCGGCGACGCCGGAAAGGCCCGCGACTGGGACCGCTTTCGCTCGTTGTTTCACACGGACGCTCGTCTTATCCCGAGCGGAAAGAATGCGCAGACGGGTGTGATCGGCGCGAGGGTTATGACGCCGGAAGGTTACATCAAGGGAAGCGGTCCGTACCTCGAAAAGAACGGTTTTCACGAACGCGAAGTCGCGAGACACGTCAACATGTATGGCAACATCGCTCAGGTGTTTTCGACCTACGCCTCGTTCCATAAGATGGACGACAAGGCGCCATTCATGCGCGGCATCAATAGTTTTCAACTGCTGAACGACGGGAATCGCTGGTGGGTGGTGACGATCTATTGGCAAGCGGAAACGCCTGAAAATCCGATCCCGAAAAAATATCTCAAGAACGGCAAATAGAATCCGGTTTGGCGCTTTGGCCGAACTACAAGCGTTATGGCTGAGCACATACTGAAACGCGAGATCACTATCGATCTTCCGATCGCCACCGTTTTCGAATTCTTTTCACAGGCGTCGAACCTGGAAAAGATCACTCCTCCGGACCTCGGCTTCAACATTGTCACACCGCAGCCGATCGAGATGCGCGATGGAGCGATCATTGAGTACCGGATCAAGCTCCACGGGTTTCCGATGAACTGGAGGACACTGATCTCGAAATGGGACCCGCCGAACGAGTTTGTCGACGAACAGCTTTCAGGGCCGTACAAACAGTGGATACACCGGCACACGTTCACCGCTCTTGATGAGAACAAAACGCTGATCGAAGACGAGGTCCGTTATCGCCTTCCGTTCGAACCATTAGGCGACGTCGCTAATTTCTTTGTCGATCGTCAGTTGAAGTACGTTTTTGATTTTAGAGGAAAGGCGGTTGCCAACCTCATGCAAGAGCCCGCGCGTTAGCAAGGGCGATATGCTCAACTGATTGTTGAAAGTTCTGCCCCATCCGGCACGGTCCTGGGTGTCCTGCGTCTCGATTTCGCCCTCGCTAACGCGCGGGCTTCTGCACTTTCCATGCGCCGCAAAACACGAACTCAGCCCGGCCGGTCAGAAGAATCTCGCCATCGTCGCGCCAATCGACTTCGGTTGTGCCTCCGGGTGAAAGAACGGAAACGCGTCGGCCGGTCTTTCCCGTTAAAGCGGACAAAACGGCTGCGCCGCTCGAGCATGTTCCGGAAGCGGAAGTCTCACCGGCACCGCGTTCCCAAATTCGCAGCTCGATATTCTCGTTATCGATCACGCGAACAAAAACGATGTTGGCGCGCTCGGGAAAGATCGGATGTGTTTCCATCACACGACCGTAGCGTTGCCAGTCGGGATCGAAATCGCCGACAAAAATGCAAGCGACTGGATTACCGACGTTTACGCCCGAGAAAAAGAACTCGCGGCCGTCGACATCGATCTCATGGTCGATTACGGATTCGGTCGCGTTGCCGACAATCGGAATCTCACTAGACTTAAACATCGGTTTCCCGATCTCGGCTTTGAAACTATAGACACCCTCGGAAGCGTTCTCCAGAAGCGTGTAAGTTTTCACGCCGCTGCGCGTTTTCAAGCGCAGCGAAGATTCGCTCCACAGATTCTTGTAGTGAAGATATGCGACGGCGCAGCGGGTCCCGTTTCCGGAAAATCCTGCGATGCTGCCATCCGGATTGACGATCTCGCAGAAGTAGTCGGCGTCCGCATCGGCGAGTTTTTCGAGTACCGCGATCCCGTCCGCTCCGGCCCCCGTATTTCGGTGGCAGATGGCTCCGGCGAGTTCCGAAAGCGATACGGACGCAGGGATACTCTCGCGCTCGATGACGATGTAGTCATTTGCGAAGCCGTGAAATTTACAGAATTCGATAGCGTTCATTTATAAAAATCGGCCGAGAAGAAGAACGATTTGATTTTCATAGACGGGTTGAATAATAGTAGCACTCCGGAATAAATCAAATTATGGCTCCTTTGATTGTTTTGTTTGGAACTTTCGTCGTTCTGTACGTTATCGACCGCTACGTGTTGAGCGGGCGATTGAGTCGTTCTTTTATCGGCCGCGCGTCGATGGCGATTATGTTGATCGTTACCGGCATCTCGCACTTCACGAACACGCAGCAGATGGTCGAGATTATGCCGGAGGCGATGCCGGCAAAAACCGGTCTCGTTTATTTCACCGGCGTATGCGAACTCTTGGCTGTGGTCGGGTTGGTCTGGAACAGGACGTCGCGTCTCGCCTCGATACTGCTGATAGTTTTCTTTATCGCGGTCCTGCCGGCTAACATCGCCGGGAGCTTAAAGTCGGTGCAATTCGGCGGAATGGAGAACGGGCCGCTGTATCTGCTGTTCCGCATCCCGGTGCAGATATTGTTCATCTGGTGGGTCTGGTATTTTGGGCTGAGAAAGAAAGGTGGATCGGCCGGAGTCACCGGATAGAGTCTATTGGCTCAGAAAGATTTAACCGCGGATGACGCGGATAGAGCGGATCACAGCGGATCTGACCCCTGGTTTCGTGTCTTGTCTTATCTCGCGTCTTGTCTTGTTTCGTGTATTTAGTGTTTTTCGTGGTTAGGTTTCAGTTTTGCGATTGAAGACCGAGGGGAAACGGGCGAAAGCCGAACCACGAAAATACACGAAATACACGAAACACGAAATGCACGAAACAAGACAAGACACGAAAACCAGAACCGGAAACTAGAAACCAGGTTTCAGATCCGGTTTTCATCCGCTCAATCCGCCCGTTCCGCGTTCAAAAAACCTTCATTTCATCGCCTCCTCCGACTTTTCAGACATCCTCATCTGCGGGCGGAGCCCGATGAATCGATAGGGGAAGTATGGAGGCGCGCCGTCAAGTTCCAGTCAAGGTCGCCGTGCGGCGGCAGCGGGAATGATCTTCAACGTCATCCGTTCTGTTCCGCGGATCAGCTCGACGTCGTACTCTTCGCCGGGTTTCATCGAGCCGAGAACGTATGTGTAGTCCATCGCATTTCGGACGTCCTTTCCGTTCAGCTTGACGATCTTATCGCCCGCTTTCAATCCCGCCTTTGACGCCGGAGAATTGTCGCGCACGCCGTCGAGGATCATACCGTCCGTCGTATCGCCATAGCTCGGGATAGTTCCGAGCGACACGCTCAGGCGGACCTGGCCCATCGACCCGGAAGATTTCGCGACCGCATAGGTAGGCTTCGTCGGATTTTGATCGACGGATCTCGCGATCGCAGCGACGTAGTTTGTGATTTGCGACAAGCCGGAGTAATTGATCTTGTCGGCGGTGTCCGAGGGTTTGTGATAATCGATGTGCGTTCCCGTGAAAAAGAAGAGGACCGGGATCTTTTTTCCGTAGAAGGATGAGTGATCCGATGGACCGAAGCCGTCTTCATTTAGTTGTAGAGTAAATTTTGGCAGAGTCCTTTCAACAAGCACCCCATTTTCGAATCGACCTTCGGTTACTGCTTTGCTTCCCGGAATGTTACCAAAAAACCCGACGTTCTCTCCCTCGACAATTACCTTCCACTCACCAGCCGTTCCGATTCCGCCAATCGTCAGCTTGTTCTCATTCAATCGCCCGATCATATCCATGTTGATCATCGCGATCGTTTTATCCAACGCCCAGACGGGATTGTTGACGTAATATTTCGAGCCGAGCAGACCTTCTTCTTCACCGCTGAACGCCATGAAGATCAGTGTCCGTTTGTTCTTTTTCTCTTTTGCAAACTGGCGGGCGAGCTCGAGAACTGCCGACGTGCCGGACGCATTGTCGTCCGCGCCGTAATGAATGTCGGTGGAGTTTGCGGCAAGGCTGCCGGAACCGCCGTGGCCGAGATGATCGTAGTGCGCCCCGATGATGATCGCTTCGTTCTTGAGCTGCCGATCGGTGCCCTCGAGTACGCCGATTACGTTGAACGCATCGACTTGTTTTTTGACGAGGTTGACCTTGAGTTGAGCGGTGGCTGCGACTTTAGGAGACACACTCCCTGCCGGTCGTGTTTCTGCCTGTGGGGTTGGCGGTGCATTCGCCTTCGCCGAGAGCCACTTCTCGATCTCGGTCAATCCCTTCTCATCCGGCACACCGAGTAAGTTTCCTCCGTGCTGGCGCGCTATCCCGACAACGGGCAGCGCCGTTTCGCCGAGCGTCCGATCGTAGCTCAAACGCGAAAGACGATCATTCTTGAAATCGTTGTCGGCGGCAATCAGGATGATCGCCCGCGCGCCTCTGTCCTTCGCGATGTTCGCTTTTGTATGAATGTCGAATCGAGCAAATGCCGAATGCGGATTGCCGGCGTCGGGCGTGTTGTCGAATATCAGAACTATCTTGTCGCGTACGTCGAGCCCGGCGTAATCGTCGTAACTTGCCTCGGGAGCCGCGACACCGAATCCGGCAAAGACGATCTCAGCCGTTGCGACGTCGGCGTTCGGAGAGTAGCCGAGCGGCATCCAGTCAACGCCGATCTCCATTTTGTTTTCGCGCGTCGTGTCAGACGGAACGATGCGAAGGGAATTGTCGGCTCCGAGCGTCACACCTGCGATGTAAGGAAATGGCTGGAGGAAATTCGGTTTGAGTCCCGGCTTGAGGCGGCTTTTTTTGAATTCATCTGCCACATATTTCGCCGCGGCGGTCGCTCCTTGTTCTCCGGTTCGACGTCCTTCGAGTTTTGCCGACGCGAGATACTCAATGTGCTTGCGGAGATTTTGTTCGACGTCCGGTACCTGCGCCGGTACGTGGAGAATGAAAGAGAGAAGTAGTAGAAAACCAAAAAAGTTCGTTCGTTTCATATAACTCTGCGCGGATTCGCCGCCCGATGGGCCGAAAAGGCTCTGCCCTTCCGTAGGGCTAATAATGTGCTCCGGAGGCTTCGCCTCCGATTCGAGGCGGAGCCTCTGTAAGTCGGAGGCGCGGCACGGTGAGCCTTAGGCTCACCGCTCATCGGGCGGCAGAGCCGCTAGAAACCTACCAAACCCAATCCGCAATAAACACGTTCGTATCCCCCAGTGTCGTCGCGTTGCGGTTTGAAGCGAATACGAGTTTCTTGCCGCCGGGCGAGAACATTGGAAAGCCGTCGAACGACTCGTTGTACGTGACGCGTTCGAGGCCGGTACCGTCGACGTTTATCAGCGCGAGGTCGAAGTTTCGCTTACGAGCATCGGTCGCGAAAAAATTCGTGCAGAAAATTATCTTCTTACCGTCGGGCGTAAAGAACGGTGCGAACGAAGCAGCTTCAAGCTTCGTGACCTGCCGTTTGCTTGATCCGTCGGCATTCATGACCCACACCTCGAACACCGTCGGTTCAATAAGATCATGCGCCAATCTATCTTTGTATCGAGCAATCTCTGCGTCGGTCTTCGGATGGTACGAGCGATAGACGATCTGCTTGTTATCGGGCGAAAAGAAAGCACCGCCGTCATACCCGAGCTCGTTGGTCAGACGCTTTACATTCTTGCCGTTCTTGTCCATGACGTAAAGGTCGAGATCGCCGTCGCGCATCGACGTGAAAACTATTTTTTTTCCGTTAGGTGAAACAGTGGCTTCGGCGTCGTAACCCGCGGTCGTCGTCAGAGCTTTCACCTTCGAACCGTCTGCTTTCGCCTGAAATATGTTGTAGCTCGGATATACGGCCCAGACATAGCCTTTCGAAAAATCTGGATTCGGGGGACACTCTTTGCTCGCGAGATGGGTCGAGCCGTATAAGATCTTTTTCTTATTTTTGTAGAAATAAGAGCACGTCGTTCGACCGCCGCCCGTCGAAACCATTTTCACGTTCGATCCGTCGATGTTCATCGTGTAGATCTGATCGCAGTCGCGCCCGTCGCGTTTGGACTGAAACGCGAGCTGCTTTCCGTCCGATGAAAAATACGCTTCTGCGTTCTCGCCGCCGAACGTCAATTGTTTGATGTTCGTCAAATGCTTTTCGCCGGGAAACGCGAGGCTGTTCTCCTGCGCGGAGATATTTACAAATAGGGTTATAATAAGGAACGGAAAAAGATAAAGCTTCGTCATAGTACCGATAGTAGCTCGCTTGCTGGGGTCATGCTTGCATCTGAAAGAATAAGTTTAGCGAATTCAAGCAGCAAGGCAAGCTGATCTTCGGCTTGTTCAGGAGCACACTTGAATGGGATTTGAGACTACAAAAGACGTTTACGATTGGTACGACAGGCAGAGGCCTGTTTTCACTAAAGAGGGAATCGCGAGTATCCCTTGGAGCGACGTGAACAAGTATCCGCTCGACGAGCGGTTTATTCCGGTGCTGCTCTATATGCGCGACGTCGAGACACTGACGGACATGTATCACCGTGAGATGCTTCGTACGCCGACCGGCAAAGATCCGTACATCGGCCGCTTTATGGAGCGCTGGGGTCAGGAGGAAGTGATACATGGCGAGGTGCTGAATCGATTCCTGAACGAAGCGGGAGTCGAGACCGGGGATAAATGGCAGCATCAGGTCAGAAAGGAAGTTTCAAAGTTTTATAGTTTCAACACGTACATCCTGACATCGCTTACCAATCTGCTCGGCCGGAAATTCACCGCGACTCATATGGCCTTCGGTGCAATTCATGAAATGTCGACCGCCCAGGCATATCGACGAATGGACGAGCTGGCCGGGCATCCGGTGCTTTCGATCATTCTAAACGGCATAATGCGCGAAGAATCTTTCCACACGCACTTCTATTGGAGCGTCGCAAAACTCGAACTGCGCAATAGCGAAGCGGCCCAGCGGATCGCACACTTTGTCATCAAAAACTTTTACCGGCCGGTTGGTGAAGGATCGATCCCACGAAAGCGAACCGAGTACACGATAAAGACGCTCTTTGGCGGTGAGGACGGTTTGGAGAGGTTGGATAAGACGGTCACACGGCGTGCACAGCTGCTGCCGGGTCTGGAAGCTCTGACCAAAGTAACCGACACCATCGGCAGGATCACGAATCAGAGTCTGACGGAGACGGCGTGAATAGTGAATCGTGAATAGTGAATAGTGAATAGTGAATCGTGAATGGTGGGTTCGCCGGGCGCCTTATTTACTATTGACGATTTACTATTTACTATTCACGATTCACGATTCACGATTCACTATTTACTCCTGTAAAACTCCACACCGTCGCGAAACTCGACGTTAATTTTCCCTTCCCCTTCGGCGTAGTCCAGATGTGCGACGGCCTCGGAGATCGCGAGGAAGCGATGCACGTCGTGATCGAACGAAGCGGGAAATAAGTTTCGGGCGAGCTCGAACGCCGTTGCACCGGCGTGAGAAACGAGCGAGACAATCTTCCGCTGTCGATCGTCGATTTCCCGCACGTAACGATTAAAGATCTCCTCAAAATCATTGATCGGCTCGCCGTGGCCGCCGTACGAAAGCGTCGGCCGAAATTCGCGCAGCTTGGCGAGGCTGACGAGATATTCAGCAAGAGATCGAAAACGTTTCTCGGGATCGATCGGATCAGGCGACAAGATCGGGTTCGGTGTAATGCGTTTCAAGACGCAGTCGCCGCAGATCAAGGTACGGTTCGCCTCGCGAATGAATGAGCATGAGCCGGGCGTGTGACCCGGCGTGTGTAAGACACGCAGGCTGCCACTTTCGAATTCCAGCTCAGCGTCGTCGTCAAGCGCCTTGAAATCACCGTCTTCGAGCGAATCGGTCAGCAGGCTGATATTTTCGTAGAGCGAGCGCATTTCCTGCAAAACACTTTCCGGTACGCCGGAACGTATCAGCAGCTTTCGATGTTCCTCGCGGGCCAGACGGCCGAACAAATGGCCCGTCTCCCATTCGTGAACAAAGATCTCGGCATCCTTTGCCTCGTCGCGCACCTGTCTCGCAAGGCCGCAATGGTCCTCGTGCGCGTGGGTCAGGACGATGCGCCGAATATCCGCGACCCGAACGCCGTGCTCGCCGAGTTTACGGCGGAGCGCGTCGGATGCGTCTTTCGTTTTCGGCCCGACATCGATCAGCGTCAACGGATCTTCTTTTATCAGATAGACATTTACGTCGCCGACGTAAAAGGGCGTGGGAATCGATAGCGGAATGATCTTCATTATTTGCGATTTTCGATTTGCGATTCTTGGTTTTCAATGCCTCGGCTAGCCTATGAACTATAATGACCTGACAACGTGAAATCGCAAATCGAAAATCGAAAATCGAAAATTGCAATCGCTGGTGCCGGACCGGCCGGTGCGAGTTTGGCGATCAGGCTGGCGATGTCGGGGATCGAAACTGTTCTTATCGAGCGCGAGCGTTTTCCGCGGCAGAAACTTTGCGGCGAATTTATTTCTCCGGAGTGTCTGAGCCATTTTGCAAGTCTTGGGGTCCTCGACGCTATCCTGGCGGCAGGCGGCGATCGGATTCTCGAGACACGATTCTTTGAAACCGGTGGCAAAAGCGTTTCAGTCCCGAGTAGGTGGTTTGGACAAGGCGATTTCGCATTGAGTCTGAGCCGTGCCGAAATGGATAACCAGCTGCTCAACCGGGCAAGGGAAGTCCGCGTCACCGTACTTGAAGGAACTGCGATAACAGATGTCGAAAGTGTCGAAGACCTGGTGATCGGTGTGCGAACGCGCGCCGCCGACGGAGGCCTTTCCGACATAAATGCGGATATGTTTGTCGACGCGACCGGTCGCTCACGCATTCTCGCGAAACTCACTGAAAAGAAACGGGAAGCGTCACCGCGGCACGTAAAACCGGGATTCGTTGGATTCAAAGCTCATCTGCGGGACGTCGATCTGGATAGAGGACTTTGTGAGATCTATTCTTTTCCCGGCGGTTATGCCGGGCTGTCGCACGTCGAAAACGGTTTATTCAATCTTTGTTTCTTGATAAAGGCAGCGACCGTTCGTTCGATCGGCAGCGACGCCGCCGAATTGGTAAAGCAGGTCGTTACGAGGAACAAGCGGGCAGCGGTGACCCTGCGGGATGCTGCCGCGATAGGAGATTGGCTGGCTGTTTCGATCGACAGCTTCGGTACGAAAAATACAACGCCGGCGACGAATCTTTTCTCTGTGGGCGACGCCGCCGCGTTCATCGATCCGTTCACCGGAAGCGGCATGGTGATGGCTTTTGAAAGCGCAGAGGTCCTCGCGCACGCTATTGCGGCAAATCCGGCATCAGACGAACAGATCGCAAGGGAATATCAAAGAGCTTACGAAAAGAAGTTTGCCCACCGGCTTCGCGTGTGCTCGCTTTTGCGGGGCACGGCATTCATGCCCAACGTCGCGACTGCCGTCGTATCGCTTCTGGGCGTCAGCCTTTCGGCTCGTCGCTATCTGGCTCGCGCGACCCGCGGCTAAGGCCGGGCTTGCGCGGAAATTACAAAAGTCTTACATTTTCCTTGCCTTAATATCGGTTTTAGGCTACAAACATCAAAGAAATCTGATCTGTCTACATCCGTAGCCAAATTAAGAACATCGAGTGCCAGCCCCCGTCGATCCAACCTGGAACGCCTCTCCGTGTTCCCCGTTCCGTCTCGACCTGCCGGTCAGCACTGCTTCGCAACATAAGGAGAAAAAAAATGATCGCAGTTTCCAGCCGGGTCTCAGGATTTATCGGAAAAGTTTTTGTGCTTGTCCTATTTGTGACAGCCAGTGTCTCGATCGCCTCCGCGCAGTCACAGGCCAACGCAGCCGACCTAACGGGTACGGTCGTTGACCCGAACGGAGCAGTCGTGGCGGGAGCCAATGTTACGGCGAGAAACAAAGGGACCGGCATCGAACGTTCAGCGACGTCGAACGACGAAGGCACGTACCGGCTTATCGGACTTCCGCCGGGCGAGTACGAAGTCACCGCCGAGGCTCCTACCTTCAAGAAAGTTTCTATCTCCGGTATTCGACTGACTGTGGGGCAGTCGGCCGAGCTGCGAATTGCGATGGAGATCGGTGCTCCGGATCTGGTGGTGAACGTGACCGCCGATTCGGTTGACCTTATCGAAACCACCAAGACCAATGTCTCGACGACGATCGATCAGACGCGGATCGCAAATCTTCCGATAAACGAACGAAGTGCGACCGGGTTTGCATTGACGATCTCGACCGTCGGACGCGATAATGGTCGCCCGGTCGGTCCGGCGCCTACTTCGGGATTGAACATTGGCGGTCAACGCGGACGCTCGACGCTCGTCCAGGTCGACGGCGCGGATTTTACCGATAACTCGATCAACGCCGCACGCAGCACAGTTTCGCAGGAAGCGGTTCAGGAATATCAGGTCACGACAAACTCATATCTGCCCGAGTTCGGGCGTGCGACGGGCGGCATCGTCAATGTCGTTACGAAAAGCGGAACGAACGATTTCAGGGGGAACGTCTTCGGGTTTATCCGAGACAAGAGCGTTCAGGCACGGAACTCATTTGCCCCGATCATCGACGGCGATCCGAGCAAGCGTCCGCCTTACACTCGCGTTCAGTACGGTGCAACGTTCGGCGGCCCGCTTGTGAAGGAAAGAACATTTTTCTTTGCGTCGTTCGAGCAGCGTCGACGCCAGGAATCGGGATTCTTTACGAGCGATATCATCGGGACTCAGACAGCGAGTATCACTGTCGGTGCACCTTTCCTACCGCTTTCGCAGACGTATAACAACCTCACTCCCGGCCAGGTGAACTATATCCAGGGAGAACTCGCGAGCGGCAACACGGGACGTATCCAGACCGCTCTCGCATACGCCCAGCTAACATCGATCGGAGCTCAGACCGCGTTGTTTGGTGCGAGCACCCTGACAAACTTTATTCCGGGTATCGGCGTTGGCGTCGGACAGGTCGTCGGCCCCCGTCTGCTGCTGTCCGGAACGCCGGTGCCGCTTACCAGAGATGCACGCGGTGAGCTTGTTGCGTTTCGACCGCTGACGCAGCTCCGTCGGATCTTTCCGATTTCCGAAGCGACTACCTTTTCGTCGGTGCGCCTGGATCATCTGATCGTTCCCGGTCACCAGCTTTCCGTTCGCATGGGCTACAACCCAAGCAAAATAAACGGAATTCAAGACGAATCGCAGAACCAGACACTCGGCCAGAACGATTATTCGCGAACGGGTATTCAGGATATTAAAGACACGTCGGTGGGTCTTTCGCTTTCGAGTGTCCTGCCGCACAACCTGGTCAATGAGGCGTTCGTGAATTATGGGCGACGGCTGGCAAAATTCGATTCACAAGTTCCAAGCGTAGCTCATCAGATCGCCGGTACGGGTTTTCTAGGATCGAACCCGTTCTCGCCGGTGGATCGAAGTGAGAACCGCTTCCAGCTTCGCGACAATATGACGTGGGCGACCGGTAATCACATCATTAAATTTGGCGGCGACATTAACTGGATCGACGTAGCAGCGAAGTTCGAACTAAACTTCCCGGCGCTTTTCAACTTCAGTTCACAGGCAGCCGGTGCTTTGGTGAGGAATCCGACGAACGGCGTTGCATGTGACTCTCCGACAATACCGCTCGCTCTGCGGTGTCCGGCCATCACACCGAATCAGAGTTACGGGCTCGGATTCCCGAGCGTTTTCATCCAGGGATTTGGTAACCCGCAAAGCGCGATCAAGAACAAGCCGGTTGCATTTTTTGCGCAAGACACGTGGAGAGTTCTAAAGAACGTCACACTCAATTACGGTATTCGTTACGACATCGAGTTCACCGAGGAATTTGCCCCGACGCCTTTCCGCGATCCGCTTACGGGCATAACACTGACGGCTCAAGATGTGCAGGTCGCTCAAGATGCTCTCAACGTCACACAGGGATTTCCGCGTGACACAAACAACTGGGCGCCGCGGGTGGGTGTGGCATGGGACGTTTTCGGCACCGGCAGGACGGTCCTCCGTGCCGCCGGCGGAATGTTCTACGATCACCCGCTATTGGCGGTCGCTTTCAACTCGGACATCGCTGACGGTTCGCAGCAGCAGCAGGCAACACTTCTCCCGATAGGCGGGCCGAGCCCGACCGGCCTGTTCAATGCCTTTCAGGTTTTTCACGGAACGGTATGCGGGGTTCAAGGATCTGTGCCCGCATTTTGTGGTACGGCCATAACACCGGGCGTCGCCGCGTCGTCACAGTATCTATACGGTTTCCAGCGGTTCAACTCGGCAAACTTCACAGGATTCGGACCGATCCTTCCGTTCACACTGAATGTCGCGAAGGACTTTCAATATCCATATGCGCTCCAGGGAAATCTTGGAATCGAGCATATGATCGGCAAGAATATGTCGATCTCGGCAAACTACATCACGGTAAATGCGCGACACCTTGCTCACCCCCAGGATGTAAACAACGTAAATACCGGAGCACTGATCGAGAATTTCCGCCGATTCTTTGGCGGACCGCCGCCAAGCCTTGCCGCCGCAGCATTCGGTATTTCAATCCCAAGTTCGGCGGCCGATCCGCGCGTTGTACCTTGTCCAGTGGGCGTACCGGCACCGCTTTGCTTCACTAACTTGTCGGCGACATGGGCGGCATTTATACCCGGACTCGTCGCGGCGCCCGTTGCGAATCTTGGAAGTCGCGTTGTGTCTCCGGTCGCAGCAAATTATTTCCGTCGTCTTGGCCCGAATTACTTCTTTGTCACATCGGCGACCGGCGGACTGGTCAACAAGGCGGCATTTGACGGAGCCATCGCGGGCAGCGTTCGAACACCCGGACCGATCAATGCATATGCGGATGTTAATGCGCAGCTATCGGACGGCAATTCTTCTTACAACGCTTTAAATATCGAATTGAAGAAACGCTTTTCGACCAACATGCAGTTTTATGCGACCTACACATGGTCACATTCGATTGACGATTCGTCCGACCTTCAGACTTTGCTGAAGCCCCAGGACAACACAAACTTCCGGGCCGAACGGTCTGACTCGCTGTTCGATCAACGTCACCGTTTCGTTTTCAGCGGCGTTTTCAGCACTCCGGACGGGTGGCGGTCGGGAAGCATGTGGAAAAAGGTTATGCACGGCTTTTCGTTCTCGCCGATCGTCGAGTACGGTTCGGGCCGGCCATTTAATATCATCGCTCCGGGCGATGCGAACGGCGATTTTCAAAGCACGAATGAGCGCCCGTTTGTCCTTCCGAACGGTACGCTCTGCCGTGGACAAAACGCGGTTGGAGATACTAATGATCCTCCGTGCGTTCTGGGATTTCCGATCAGCGGAACGCTCGGGCGAAACGCCGGCATAACCCACAATTTCTTCTCGGTGGACGCCCGGTTGGCGCGAAAGATCCGATTCGGAGAACGCGTCAGTCTTGATCTGATCGCTGAAGGGTTTAATCTCTTCAATCGTTTTAACGAAGCTGGGGCGAATCCGTTCTATACGATCGTTAACGGTTTCAACCAGCGGGCTTCGAATGGAAAGTACTACAGCCAGCCGACCTCGGCATTCGATCCGCGTCAATTCCAGTTCGGTGCAAAGCTGAACTTCTGATCGCGTAGGACGGACTGTTAGTCCGTCCTCATTAATAACAAACCGGCCCGCAAATCACGCGAATAGACGCGAATAAAGGAAGATCTCTTATTCGCGTCTTTTCGCGTGATTCGCGGGCCTATCTTCTTGTTCGGTCTCTGCGATTACTTGATAATGAAATTGTGGATACA
>JBDTWZ010000018.1:0-27827 GCA_040006435.1 Acidobacteriota bacterium | reverse complement strand
GTTCATTATGCCCCACTCGATATCCTGCTCGCGTTTACCGAAGATCCGACGAATATCGATCGCCGTCTTCGCAAGTGTTCGCGCCTGAAGATCCGTCAGCACGCGTTTTTGAGCGTTTACACATTTATCACTCGTCTCTTTCAGATCGCCGTTCTCGTCGAAAGCGAGCGCGTTCTCCTGCTGCGAGAGCGTCATCACGATCACCGAGTTCGACCTTGGATTGAAAAGGATCTGCTCGGGCAGCCCGGTGTTGTCGACTACTTTTGAATTATGTCCGCAAACCGCGCTGATATAGACGGCGTCCTTGTTCTCCGCATCGAACGGATCCTTTGTGATCATCACGCCGCCCTTTGTCATGTCGATGCCGAGCTGAACCAATGCAGCCATGTAAACGTCCTTTTGGCTGACATAATTTCGGACGCGTGCTTCGTATGCCTCAAACTTCCAAAGCGAGGCCCAAACTTTCTTGACCGCTTCGATCAGTTTGTCTTCTGCTCTGACGTTCGCAACGCTCGAATACAAACCGGCACCGCTGAAGTTCGGAAGGTCCTCGGAGTTTGACGAACTGCGGACAAACACCGGCCTGCCGGCGAGTTGAATTTGCCATTTTCGGATGATCGCCCGCCGAAGCGCGGCGTCGAATTGTCCTTTCTGGATCGCGTTGCGAAACTCCTCTAGTTTCTGACGGCGAACCCGTGGATTATGAACAAACTCCAGGTCCTCCATGTATTCGGCGATCTTATCGTTGAAACCATTCGCATCCATGAACGATTTGTACCAATAGAACGGGACCGAAAATCCGTCGGGCACGATCACGCTGGTGACGCGTGCGTTGAGCATCTCACCAAGATTCGCCGCCTTTGCACCATAGATCACGCTGTCCTTCTTTCGCATCTCGCGGAGGCCGGCCAGTTTCCTGACGGCCAGATCCACGGGCGGAACCTGTTGATCGGGCGAAACAAACTTTTCTTTTATGTCGTCGATCGACGCGCGCTCCAGTTTGTAATCCGTGAGTGACGCGCTGAGCTTATATACATACGTGTCGAACTCCCGAAACAATTTGTCCGCATCTTTTATGTAGACGTTCGGAATCTTCCAGCCCTTCGCAAGAATATTTATGTGCGAAAGCGGAGTCGAGGGCTGGGCTACGATAATACCGCGGACAGGAGGCAGCGTTTGCGGCAGCTCTTTTAATACGACGATCTCGTTGTCACCGATCTCGACCGTATCGTCGAGCTTGTCGATTATGTGAATGCGTCCTACGGCCTCGCCGGTATTCAGTGCAAGATAGGCCTGGTTCTTGCTGAGGTCGCTCTGCAGAACGCGATCGACGTCCAAAGTTTCGGAAACGTCTTCTTGCCGCAGCGAGTTTGGCTTGAATGCGACCGGTTCGAAGAAGTGTTTATTGATCGTTTCGTTGGCCGACTTAACGTGCTCAGCGGTTGCAAGATCGCCCTCCCATAATTCCCATGTAAACTTTTCAACCGGTTTCTGCCAGGCGATGGTACCGACGATAAACCGCCGATCTTCATCTATATAGATCGGCTTGAAGACGTCGGCACCACGCGGCACCAGATACGTTGCGAGTAGAAAATCTTTGTGAAAACGAAACCGCTGCGAATTTACGAAGTAGATCTTGTTTTTTGCCCGCCGGTCGATAACGAACATCGTGTGGGGCAAGGCATACGGCGTATTTGGATGATAGACGCGGGCGATCGAATCAAAGTCGGCTGCGGACTTAACATCGAGAAGCGAATTCTTCGCGGAGTCCGGCTTTTTGTCCATCGCTCCCGCGGGCTCGCGTGTCGCTGTTGGTTTCCGCGACATCTGCGCGTAAGCATGTGAAAACGTCGAAAGGGAAAATAGTGAAATCGTGAAAAGGTGGAAAAGTGAAAAGGAGAAGACGGGAAGGCTCAGACTCATACACACGACTGCGGCGTTTACTTTTCGATTGTTAAACTTTGTCACCTTTTCACTTTTGCCCTGTTTCACTTTTCATGCTTTTGCACTTTGACGAAACGTCGATTCGCGCATCGCGTCCAACTGCTCGAGCGACGTGACACTAACATTCAGGTCGCGGTAGATCCCGTCGGCGATGGCGTATATCCACCCGTGCACTTCGAGTTTCTGGCCGCGGTTCCACGCGTCCTGAACGACCGTGGTTTCCCCGACGCTGATCACTTGTTCGATGACGTTTAGCTCGCACAATTTGTCCAACCGCGCGTTGGAGTCGGCAAGGGAATTGAGCTCGCCGCTGTGCTTGTGCATGATGTCCTGGATGTGTCGCAGCCAATTGTCGATCAACCCAAGTCGGGTGTCGTTTAGCGCCGCCTTAACGCCGCCGCAGCCGTAGTGCCCACAGACGATGACATGCTTTACCTTGAGAGCCTCGACCGCAAACTGCATGACGGAAAGGCAGTTCATGTCGGTGTGGTTAACGAGGTTGGCCACGTTCCGGTGGACGAACATCTCACCCGGCGAAAGCCCTACGCTGGTCAAGGGGGTGATCCGGCTGTCCGAGCAGCCTATCCAAAGGTATTCCGGGGTCTGGACCTCGGAAAGCTTTTCGAAAAAGGTCGGATCGCTCTTTTTTATGTCCTCTGCCCATGCCTTATTGCCTGCAAGCAGGTGTTCGAGTGTGCTCACAAGGGAATATGTTAGCTCAAAACGCGTTCGATAGCATCGCATGCGGCAGCGGTTCCGCCTTCCGAATCGACGATCGCCGCGACTTCCGCGGCGCGTCTTCGGTAAGTCTGGTCAGCGAGGATGTGCTTGAGCGTCGTCGACGCGGCCGCGGCCGTGTAATCGTCACGGGCGATGATCTCGGCGATGCCGATCCTTCGGCAGCGGACGGCATTGTCAGGCTGATCGTGAGCGAACGGCACTATAAGGTGCGGAACTCCGGCACGCATAACCTGACCAGTCGTGCCGACTCCGGCCTGATGCACAACGCACGCGGCGCGGGGAAATAGAAGCGAGTAGGGTCCATATTCAAAACCGACGATGTCATTCGTCAGGCCTGGGGGAGGCTCGGCGAAAACGCCATACACAAGGACGGCACGCCGGCCGAGCATCTTCGCCGCCTTCACGCTCTCGACAAAGAAATCGCGCGGATCCATCACTGCTGCAGACCCGAGCGTGAACACGATCGGCGGTTCGCCGGCGTCAAGAAACTCGCCCAGAGCGTCGGGCATTTGCCCCGAATCCGACTGCCCGTCGTAGAAACAAAATCCGGTTTGCAAGGCGCCCGCGGGCCAGTCCGGTTGAGGTTTGCCCAACGCCCGCGAGAACATTATCAAATGCAGATCCTGCGAAAACTTGTCGCGAAAGATCGGATCGTCGTCGGGGTCGAGGGCGATCGTGCGTCGAAACGCGCGATATTCGTCGAGCCAACTACTCATCGACATTCGTATGACTCGAAATAGCAGGTTGTGGAATCCGGAGCCGAGGAACCGTAGATTCTCGAACCACATTGCCGTTGGCGGGACCGGCGGATCGTATGTCGAAAACAGTGAGATCGGAGCGAGCGTCGTCGTCACCCACTTGATGCCGGTCTTCTCAACGACCGACTTTGCAGCGTAAATTATCTCGCCGGTCACAAGTACGTCGGCACTGGCGACCGCCGCGAGTAGATCGTCGTACATCTCGGGGACGCTTGCGATGATAACGTCGCGGAGGATCTTTTCGGTGCCTTTTCTTGCGTCCACCAACTCGGGCATCCTCGCAATGTCGTCCGGGCTGAGGTGCGGAGCCATACGTGCATGTTCGAAACCGAGCATCTCGATCTTTTCACGATAAAAATCCATCGTCGCGAAAACGATCTGATGCCCGCGTCGTTTCAGTTCAAGCCCGAGAGCGACGACCGGATGAAGATCGCCCAGCGAGCCGAATGTTGCCAATACGACCTTTGCCATCGGATCAGTCTTCGCGGGCTGCTTCGCGTTCCGCTTTTCTCGCCTGGACCTGGGAACGGATGCTCAAAAAGAACGCGACGCAAGCAACGACGGCGGAGACAAACGCGCCGTCGCGGTTTCCCGCCCAAAGAAAATAGACGGCAATCCCAGCAAGGATCACCGCCACGATCTGAAATACTCTTTCCATTAATTTATATTCGTTGTATTTCTTCGTCCGCGATCTCAGTAACCGATCTCGGCTTCGCTTGTCTCCTCAAAACATATCTGATAATTAAGATGCAGGGCAAACCGAGACCGTGCCACCTGCGCCTGAACGTGAGCACGGAAACGAAACGCAAAGAAATATTCTAATAGTGGTAGCATCGGGGGGTAGCCCGCTCTGAGAAGAATGGAAGAAAGAAGGTTATCAATCGCCCAAAGGAATAAACGAGCATGGCTTCGGCACTTTGCTATTTTCTTTGCCTTCTCCCTAGTCGTCTGCATTTTTGCAAATCTTCTCACTGGCAGGTCGGTTTCTGAGGGACTGCGCGCGGGACTGTTCATTGGCGCAGTAGTGTCTTTAACATCCTTCATCGTTGCGACAGTAAAATTGCACCGCATAAACCGTGGCAAGGGTCGGTGGAAGTCGGATTGAAGAATCTGCACTATCATAATTTCTTGAATTTCAAACTGACCCACTACCTATATTCTCATCTTATTGATTTTCTTCCGGAAAAGGGTATAAATGCCATAGCCCGGTGAACGAACCGTTCGCCAAGCTCTTGCGCCAGGTTTTCGCGAATCACGCGTCGCGATAGCTAGTGAAGGGAACGACTATGGGGGAAATAACAGCCAAAAGGGGAGAAAGCCAACTTTAAGGTAGGCAAATCGCACAAATGGTGAGATTATGTTAGCAACAACGCTTCTGGGTCATTATTTTTTTTCCAAACATTTCCCCGTCCTCGAAAGCAGTATGAGCTGCTTCCTTCGCGTTGCTTTATAAGCGAATGAAAATTCTACTTTACAATCCCGATAATGGCGTAACGCGAAACTTCATGCCGCATCTTTGGATGTTTCTTCTTCAGTCCTTAACACCGAAGGAGCACGAAGTCATATTGATCGACGGCAATGCAAAGGCGATGTCGCGTGAGGAGTTAGTCAGTTTCTGCAAGACGGAGAATATAGGCCTTGTAGGGATCGGCTCGATGACGAGAATGGTCGCCCGCGCCTATCTTGTCGCCGATTCATTGCGCGCCGCTGGAATCCCGGTCGTGATGGGCGGGCCGCACGTGACCGAATGTGCGGACGAAGCTCTCGGAAAAGACGGCGGGCCGCGCCACGCGGACGCAGTCGCCCTTGGCGAAGCAGACGAATATTGGGCCACGATTGTCGAAGACGCCGCTCGCGGAGAGCTCAAAGAGATCTATCATCCTGAGGTCGATCCGAAGGGCAACGACAAAAAACCAAATCTGCAACCCTATCCGCACATTCCGTGGGAGACGCTCGACCTTGATCAATTCAGTCTGGTGCCCGCATTTCTGCAGCCGGTGATGTCGAAACTTGGCGACGGCTGGGGCAAATTCTTTGTTGTTCCGATCGAAACGGGCCGCGGCTGCCCTTACGGTTGTGAGTTTTGTACTGTGACGGGATTTTTTGGTGACTCGATCCGCTTCCGAAGCAACGATAGCGTTGTCGAGGAACTGCTACGGCTCAAGGAACGGGCTAAACGCGAGAAAGGACAGATCGCCGTCTTCTTTATCGATGACAATCTAGCGATCAACAAGAAGCGACTCAAGAGCCTGCTTCGGGACATGATCGCCGCAGGTGCGACGCTGCCGTGGGTTGCACAGATCAGTGCGAATCTACTCGCCGACGAAGAGCTTGTCGATCTCATCGCGGATGCGGGCGGCAAATGGATATTTATCGGGATGGAATCGATCGACCCGGCAAACATGGCCGACGTCAACAAGACTTTTTCAAAACCGGCGAACTATAAGGATGTGCTTGACGGGCTTGCACGCCGAAATATTTTCGCGATCACTTCATTCATTTTCGGGATGGACAACGATACCGTCGGAGTCTCCGATCGAACCGTCGACGAGATCGAGACCTGGCAGCCGGGCCTTCCCGTTTTCGGACAGCTTACTCCGTTTCCGTCGACGCCTTTGTACGATCGGCTTCAGAACGCCGGACGGCTGCATCGGCCAAAGCATTGGCTGGAATTCGCGCCGTTCGTCATGGCGCACAATCCTTTGAAGATGACGATCGACGAGGCAAAGGACGAAACATTCCATGCCTGGTCACGCAGCTACAGCCCGGAGCGAAATCGCGAAGCGGTCGAAGCGATCCGCGACACGCCGATCGGTATCCGGATCGGCCATATAGTCGCACGGCTCTTCTTTAGAGGAATCTACTTTCCTCAAATGAACAAGCGTGCCTGGCTTAAGCTTATTTACGATAATCGGCGGATTATCCTGAGTCTTACCGGCGAGGGCCTCAAAACGTGGCGAAAGGCGAGGAAAGAATCCAGGTTCGACGCATCCATTTCGCGAAAGTTCGATTCAGAGGTGGTGACCGAGCCGTCGACGAGAGATTAACGATCAACTGCCTTTCGTTTTTACCTTATACCTTCCGAATTCGTTCAAGATCGGACGAAGTCTATCTATGATCATTTCGTGAGCCGCACCATTAGCGGCCACGATGCCACCGTGATTTTGGACGTCCGAGATGCCGTAACGTATTCGCTCGCCAAAAAGATCGGTTAAACGCCCCCCGGCTTCCTCAAGGATGATCTGAGGCGCGCACGTGTCCCAAAACTTTGTTCGCGGCGAAAGGTGGATGTAGAGATCGCAGATCGCTTCCGCGACAAGTCCGACTTTTAATCCGACCGAACCTCTTTGAATCTCGCTCTGCAATCCTAACTCGCTGACGATCCGCGTTATCTTGGGACTTCGATGATTTCGCGAAACAGCCAAATTCATTATTGAAAGGTCGGTGTTGCCGGATGTGGTGAGACGTTTCGGTTCGCGGCCATTTTTCACGACGAACGAGCCACTGCCTTTCGCAGCGAAATACAGATTGTCGCCGACCGGAACGTAGACAACTCCGACAACAGGCTCTCCCGCTACCGCCAGGCCGATCTGCACGGCAAAGTCGCCATCCTTTTTCAGAAAGCCCCACGTGCCGTCTATCGGATCGGTGATCCAGACACGATCAACTTTTGTTCGTCCGTCGGGATCGTCTAGTTCTTCTTCTGAGAGAATGAAGTCGTCCGGGAATTGTTCGATCAAACCTTCCACAATGATCGTGCTAGACGCACGGTCGGCAACCGTCACAGGTTCGGAAAAATTGTCTATTCCCAGTTTTTCTTCGGCAATGATCTCGAGGGCGTAGTATTCGAGGACCTTGGCGCCGGCTTCGCGGGCGAGACGTAAAGCCGTTTCAAGTTCGTGTTCAAACATAGATCAAAATTAGCACAGCCTGCTCCGATCACGATTTTTCCACCGATTCGCTGACCCCGCACCGAGGACAAACCAGCACGCGTTGCGCCGCGTCAACCCACTTTGCGATCGCGGGGCTCGCTAGTTCCGGATGTTTGCTCTCGGCCTCGCCTTCGAGCATCAGGCGCGAAGGCCCGGAGCTCCGCGTTTCTGCTAAGTCGCGTTCGCATTGGCGGCATATCCAGCCGAAGCCTTCGTTGTAAAAATCGGTGAGTTCGTTCATCGGTAAATTCGCTCCGGCTTCAGCCGGAGGTTAGTCACAAAAAAGAGATCCGGCTTCAGCCGAATTCTGGCGAATTAGGCGAAAAGCCGGAGGCAACTCATAAAACTGATCTATTGGACCGGCCGCCGTGTTGTCGTTCCCCGCGAAGACGTCGGGGCAGTCAGCCTAACCGGGATCGAACTAGTTCGTCCATCCCGATAAACCTGCAGTTCGACAGTGTCCCCGATCTGTTTCTTGTCGAGCAGACGGAAGAGATCGTCCATGTCATTCAACGTCTGGCCATCGGCTGAAACGATAATATCGCCGAGCGTTCCGTTCGCAGTCACAGGACGGAGCCCGGCTCTTTCAGCGGCACCGCCGGGTACCAGACTGTAAACAAGTAGTCCTTGCTGGACTGGCATTCGATATCCGCGCTCCGCAAGATCTTTGACGCTCGGCAGCGACGCACCGAGTTTCGGCCGTCTGACTTCGCCGAACTGGATAAGCTGCGGGAGGACGCGCTTTGCTGTGTTGACCGGAACGGCAAATCCGACCCCGACCGAGCCGCCGGCCGGTGAAAGTATCTGTGAATTTATACCGATCATGCGACCGAATTTATCAAGCAACGGCCCGCCGGAATTACCGGGATTGATCGATGCGTCAGTTTGGATCGCCGCATCGATAGGACGATTATTGCGAGCCCGGATCGGACGCTGAAGTCCGGATATGACACCCGTTGTCAACGTCCGGTCAAGACCGAACGGATTACCGATCGCCAGAACCTTTTGGCCGACCACGAGGCTATCCGAATTTCCAAGCGGGACGACCGTCAAACCAGTCGGAGACGGATCGATCTTGATTACCGCAAGGTCTGTGTCCGGATCGCCGCCCACCAGCGTCGCCGGATAGTTTTTTTCACCTCCGAAACTTACAGAAAGCTTTTGCGCGCCTTCGATGACGTGATAATTCGTAAGGATATGTCCGTTCGAATCGATCACCGAACCCGATCCGTTTCCCTTACCCTCCTGGGTCCCGCCCCAAAAGTCTTGTCGGTAGGATGTGGTGTTGATGAACGCGACACCTGGCGAGATAGCCTTATAAACCTCGATGCTGTTCTGCTCATCGCTGACGGCGTTGGGATCCGAAATGCCCTGCGGTGCTTGTTCGGCAAGGCTGACCATCGAATTATCCTTGTCACGAAGAAAATTTGTCAGAGAATAGACGAGGACGGTCGCCCCTACAGCGATGATTGCCGCGACAAAAGCCAGCAGAACGATTTGACGGGCTGACACTTGATAAATAGGTTTGCTTGCCATAGCGATTTTTTCCTTTTCGTAAGTGATTGCAACATTTCGTAAGTGATTGCAACATTTTTGATGCCTTGGGTTCCAAGCGGCGTTGCGTTGTGATTACGAAAAAACAAAGCCTCATGTTTCGTGCGAAGCATGAGGCCGGATACTATGCGAGGATCGCTTAGATCATATGATCATCGCGAGCAAACCATTTGTAAGCGATTCAAGATCGGAGAAAGCTGTCTTTGAAATATAGCCGAACGCCGTCAGCCCGGTGACGACATGAATTCCCATAAGGCTGATATAAACAGCAAGCGCAAGCGTTAAGCCGTGTCTCGCAAGTGCCCTGTTGCCCCAACGTAACAAAACGAGCGCGGTTATTGTACCGATGGCGATCTTCGCCGTGAGGAACGTCCCGTCGCCTGAGTCGAGAAGTCTTGCCATCAGATGGTTGCCCTCAGTCGCCACGCCATTACGGACCCAAATAATAGTTAGGATCGCGTCGAGAAGATTTAGTGAGAACAAAAGAAACGTCTCCCGAAATAGGTGCATATCATCCCCAGGTTCAGTAAATCGTGCCAATTCGATCCAAAAGCGGCATTGCAAGGTTGCCCGGGTCGGGGGCCTCTTGAAACGAAACGAGCTGCAGTTATGCTCCAATGATATGTCTAAACGGTTTTCTATTTCAAGAAAAACTTTGCCTGAGATTTCTACTCCTCGAATAGTCACGAAATGCTAACCTTGAAGTTACATCCTGACGGAGAGGAAGTTTTACAACGATTTTGCGTGAAACGGCGTCGAATGTCCGCGCTGCCAAGTGCCGTGCGTTCATCGGACATCGGTGAATTGGAGGGAAAAGAGAATATGAAAATGCTGTGGAAAGTTTCAATAGTTGCGGTGTTGTTGTCGCTGATGACCGTTTTTGCCGACGATCTGTCGGCCCAGACACGAAGACGTCCGGTAGCGCGTAAGCGAGCCGTGGTCAAACGAACAGTACCGGTGGCGAGGCTCTATACCGTTGCGAGCGGAAAGCGGATCCATGCGCGGATGAACGAGACCATCAGCTCAAAGACCGCGCGGGTTGGCGATACGTTTACCGCGAACATAACCGAATCGGTTTATTCGAGTAATGGAGTGGTTGTCATTCCCGAAGGAAGCGAAGTTTTTGGCCGCGTCGACGCGGTTGTCGCTTCGCGGAAGGGCGGAAAGCCGGGTACGATCGACGTCAGTTTTTATCAGGTGCAGCTGCCGAACGGAGTAAAGCGTCGGATAAACGGTTCGTTGACCGATCTTGATAGCGACGATGCGAAAAGCACGGCCGAGGGTACAGCCACCGGTGATCGAATGAAACATCGGAAGATCATCTTTATCGGCGGCGGCGGCGCAGGCGGCGCAGTACTTGGCGGTGCGATCGGCGGCGGCAAAGGCGCTCTGATCGGCGGTCTCCTAGGTGCCGGTGCGGGCTTGCTTGGCGAGCGGATGACGAAAGGCGAAGATGCCGAAGTGCGATCGGGTACTGAGTTCGGCGTGATCCTGAATCAAGCCATCTCGCTCCCCCGATTTGCAGAAGTAAATCCGTAGGATGGAAGCACATTATTCTTGTTGTTGGCAGGCTCATTTCGGGCCTGCCTTTTTTTCGGAGAAACTCTTGACCACCCTCGGCGAAAGTTGTAATTTCTTGGCATTCGATCTTTTGGCACCCTGTAACAGTTTTCCCGCGGCGCCGTGCATAGAGAGCCAGCCAGGAGTAGCTCGATGCCGATGACATGATGCTATCAAGCGAGAAACTTCAGCGCCGTCGATGGAAAAAAGCCGACAGTCGCACCCGAACCGGGCGAGAATTTAACAGAAGTTTCGAGCCTATGCGATCTCCTTGAGAATCCAGGGCGGTATGAAACTACAATGGTTCGAATTAACACAAGCATGTACAGGATTGCCGGTATAACGTCGGTCGGTGATAAAAGGTCTGCAGCGCCACCCTTTGGTTGACGTTGGGTTCGCTGCTGGCTTTCTCGAAAGGGTGTTGATATGGCTCAACAATTAGTTCTTCTTCTGTTCTTGTTTTCTGTGGGATGTGTTTCTCTGCACGAACCGAACTCGGTAAGGGCTGCGATGGACCTTGTGCCGTATATAGTCATTGAGGACGAGATGACAAGTCGGATCGTTATCGGAATTGATGTCGGTGTCAAGGAAAGTCAACTTCGCGATACTCTGGCTCAAGCAGCAAGCGACCACCAAGACGACCGGGCACGGGACTATTTGTTCTCCGATCGGCTGATTGTCGAAGCTTACCTTATGACTGGGGATCTAAAGAGTTCGATAGCTGCGGGTAAGCTCATTCGATACGTTTCGCCAAAATCGTCGGATGGAAATCAGACATCTGAAAAAATACATAGCGTCTCGCAGAAGGATATCGTGTACTTGAACTTGCTAGCCGCCAGAGGGTCAATCCGTTAGCCGGGAATCGAAAGAGAGCAAGCTTTATCTTTTGAGAGATCTGAAGGCAAGAGGCTTGAACGAGCCTGCTGTTGCCATGGCTGATGGAGGACTGGGGTTCTGGGCCGGACCTGATCTTTCCATCCACAGCAAACTATCTCAGTGCCAGATCTTGTTGCGTATCAAGTCGCTCCAGGTGCTTCACGACTTTCTGGATCAACCACTCAGGCGTCGAAGCGCCAGCCGTTACGCCGACGCGGGTCGCACCAGTTACGTCATCAGGGTTGATCTCGTCTTCGGTCTCGATAAGAAAGCTCTTTTCGCATTGTTCTTTGCAGACGGCAAGCAGCTTGACGCTGTTCGACGAATGTCGCCCACCGATGATGTAGAACGCGTCGACCATTCCGGCAAGTGCACGAGCCGCGTCCTGGCGATCGCGCGTAGCTGAGCAGATCGTGTTGACGATCTGAACTTCGTCGTCGGTTTTTGATTTGATCGCTTCGGCGGTGTCGAAAAATGTTTTTGCCTTGATCGTGGTCTGTGAAACGACTAGCGGATTTCGAAGACGCGGAAGGCTGGAGACTTCCGATTCGTCGCGGATCACAAACGCGTGATCCGGTGCGTAACCTTTGACGCCGATCATCTCGGGATGATCCGGGCTGCCGACGATAATTACGTGACGATCCTGCTCGGCGGCGCGGGCCGCCAGCTTTTGCACGCGTGTTACGAACGGGCACGTCGCATCGACAACCTTTGAAGCTTTTTCCTCGAGCTCTCTCTGAACGTCGGGCGTGACGCCGTGAGCCCGAATTACCGCCGTCTCGCCCCGCTTGATCTGTATTGGGTCGCTGATCGTCGTTACGCCCTGAGTTCCGAGCCGGGCCATTTCCTGTTCATTATGAATCAGCGGGCCAAGGCTGCGAACGGTCTCGCCTTCGCCGAGTGCGTCCTCGACCATATCGACCGCACGCTCGACACCAAAGCAAAATCCGTATTCATCCGCCAATAAAACTTGCATTTTCCGCCGTAACTGTTCTATTTTCTTACTACTTTTGGACTTTCACTCCAACACCCCGAATTTTACCAAATGCCTCTGACAAACGAAAACTCCTACCTCGAATGCCGTTTCCTTCGTTCGCGACAGTTCGCCGCGATCCACACTACGTTTCTCAAGGGCTTTGCCGACTATCTCATCAAGTTCGAGTTGACCGAACAACAATTCAAGAATCACATCACCCTGAACGCCGTTGACCTCAATCGATCCGCCGGGTGTTTCGATGCCGATCGGCCCGTCGGGGTTTCACTCAATGGTTTCGGAAAATGGGAAGGGAAGCCGACGGTCTATGATGCGGGTACGACAGTGATCCCCGAGTTTCGCCGTCGGGGTATAAGCCGTTCGATGTTCGAATGGATGATCCCAATGTTTACGGCGGAGGGTTATAAACAATTCCTTCTCGAGGTGATCACGAACAACGAGCCGGCGGTGCGTCTATACGAGAAACTCGGATTTCACAAGACCCGCGAGCTGTTGCTGCTCGAAGCCGAACCCACCATAAATCTGGAACGGCCGTCGCCAGCAGATGTCGAGATTCGCGAGATTCATCGACACGAAGATATACCTTACGCGTTTTTCTGGGACGGCAAGCCGTCGTGGCAGAACTCGCTTGACGCGATACAGCGAAGCGTGCGGATGAAAAGACTGCTCGGGGCATTTATCGACAACATGTGTGTCGGCTACATCGTTTTTTCGGCCGGTGTCGGACGTCTCGCCCAGCTCGCGGTCCATCGCGAGCATCGTAGAAAGGGTATCGCGAGTCGGTTACTTCTCGAGATGCAGCGTGATGCTCCGGGACAAAAGCTGCATGTCATAAATCTTGACGAATCGATGACCGAATCGGTGGTGTTTTTTCAAAATCGAGGGTTCAAAAAAGTGCTGGGTCAATTCGAAATGCTCAAAGAATTGTAATCACCTCACCGGCTCCCGAAGTAGGACCTCGGCCGTGCTGCGGGCGACCGCCGCGGCTTTCGAATGAGAATCGCGAAGGTTCGCGATCTGCAGAAGAGCCTCGCCGGTGCGGGCAAGCAACCGAAAAAGATCGCCTTCTTCGGCTCCGGTTTTTTTTACAAGCTGGTCCCACGACATTCCACCGGCCCATCGTTCGGCGGCGGCTGCGGCGGAAAGATTGATCGCCTCCGACGGTTCGATCCCCGAACTCCATTCTTTGTTCGATACTTCCAAAATGATCTCTTCGAGCCGGCGGATCACATCGAGGAGATCGTCCGAAAGATATAGCTCACCATAGTTTCGGTCCGCATCCGCAGTAAGCGAAGCCATTAGCCCGGCAGCCGTCGATGGTGTCAGGTCATCGAATATACCTCGACGCAACGCTTCGCCGACAAGGAGCGGACGATCGACACGAACATCGGCGAGCCACTTACCCGATTCAGTAACGGTCTCGGAACTAAAATCCAGATATCCGAAATGATCGAGAACTTTTGCACGCCGTTCGAATGGAATCCAGATGTCGAGGTAAAGGAAATCGATGTCGCGGCTGTAATGCTCGATGCGTTCTGCGTCCTCGTAACTTTCCCAGAGCAGCGTCTCCGACTGCGGATCGCGGATTGCGGATCGCGGATTTCCTTCCGCACCGACTTTGCCAATTAGATCGTTAATAAGCGACGAGGTTTTATCCGTTTCTAGCCTTTTGAACGCGGGTTTCGGCTCATCCAGCGGTTTGTTCTTTCCTTCAAACGTCTCTAGAAAAGCTTGCTCGATATTTTTTTCGCGGGTGCTGTAAATATTCTTGTAGACGCGATTTATCCTGTCGAGCGGGATCGTGGTCCCTTGTCCGTCGTCGCGCATCGCCGACACCTTGTCTCCGAAGACATTGAACACCATGAACAGTCGTTTGCCGCTTCGACCCTGGGTGACTATCCTGCCCTCCTTAACATTTTCACGAAGCCAGTTTTGCCGCAGCTCGGCGCGTGTGGCGGGAATGCTTTCCTCGAGACGATTCCTGGCGCTCACCAGCCGTTCGAATCCCTGGACATCGGATTCGGTGATGCCGAACTCATTTCCGTGAAGGCGTTCGGCGAGCCGTCCGCGTCGCTCGTCGCGCAAATGTTTCAGCTCGTCGATCTTTCGCGCGGTCTTCCGATACGCAAAGCTCTTCTGCGCGATGTCGCGGACCTGCTCGAAATTGCCGAACGCGTCAAGCAGATTCAACAGGCTTGTATAAGTCGCTCGAAAACGGCTTTCAAGAGGATCCGGGTTCGACTGTAAAAGCTCGGCGATCTTTTTGGGATTTTGAAACTGTCCCGGTACGAGTACGGCGAAGCCGACGTTGTCCTTGCCGCGTCGTCCGGCGCGTCCGGTCATCTGCTGCAACTCGCTTGCAAACAGCGGACGCCAGCCGTCGTTTCCACGAGTGTCCGCGTTGACTATGACGACGGTCCGGGCGGGGAAATCGACGCCGGCGGCGACCGTGGATGTCGCGAAGATGGCGTTTAGCAGACCGGCGGACATCATCTTTTCGACGAGTAGTTTCCACGCCGGAATATGTCCCGCGTGATGAGATGCAACACCAGCATTTACAAGGATCTTCTGGTGTTTGTGTCGTAAGATCTCTGGATTGTCTGCCGAGAAGTCGGAAAAGATCTGTTCGCGGAGCTTTTGCCTTTCGGGATCGGTTTTTTGTGACCGGTCGCCTGCCACCTCCGACGCTGCCTCATCGCATTTTCGGCGGGTCGGCATAAAAATTATCGCCGGCAGTAGATCGTAGCCACGCATAGCCGAGATCAACTTATGCGGCGGAATTTCCGGCGGACGCGGGTTCATGGGGTAAGTATAACTCAGAGGGACGAGGGACGAGGGACGAGTGACGAGGGACGAGTGACAAGGGGCAAGAGACAGGAGACAGGAGACAGGAGACAAGAGACAGGAGACGGGCATGCTCCGAGGGCGTGGTATTCTGACCGTGAAGTATGAAGAAGTGGCTTGCCAGGATTGGAGCGGTTATTTTGATCGCGATCGGTGCACTTTTTTTGATTGCAGCGTGGACGGAGAATGACAAGGCGGTGCTGCATGGATATAAACAAAACTCCGAACTGCGGACGATCAAGGAAGACTGGCCGGGAACACCCGTCGACCAAAACGACAGGTTCATGAATCACGAATTTCCGTTTTTGCCGAGCACGGTCGATCTGCTGAAGTGGAAGCTTCTAGGCAATAGTTTCAGACAGGAAAAAGAGAAGGACGCCGAACGGCTTGAGGTAAAAGATCCGCGAGGTTTTCTTTCTTCAAATGAGGACGGAATATTGTGGCTTGGGCACGCTTCCTTTTTTATCCGAATCAACGGGGTTTGTCTGTTGACAGATCCCATCTTCGGAAAGCCGCCCGTCGTCAAACGATTTGTCGATGTGCCGTCGCCGCTCGAGGATCTGAAGCAGGTCGATTACGTTCTGCTCTCGCACGACCATCGCGATCACATGGACGAGGCGACGCTCCGCGCGGTCGCTCAGAAATTTCCGAATGCGAAGTTCGTCGCAGGCCTGCGGTCCGATGACGTTTTGAACGATTGGAAAACGCCGACTAACCCGGTGGAGACCGGAGGTTGGTTTCAGGAATTCGCTCTCGCGGATGAGCGATTGCAGATCTTCTTTCTGCCCGTCAGACATTGGTCGCGTCGCGGCCTTTTGGATACGAACTGGAGATTGTGGGGCGGCTATGTCATTAAATCCGATCGGGAAACGATCTATTTCGGAGGCGATAGCGGATACGGACGGCATTATGCCGAGGTTGCGGAGCTTTTTCCGAAGTTAGACTATTTTCTCGTCGGCATCGGGGCCTATGAACCTCGCTGGTTCATGGAGCCAAACCATAATAATCCGGCGGATGCGGTACGGGCATTTGTTGACTCGGGTGCCCGCGTACTCGTACCTATGCACTATGGGACATTTGATCTGTCGGACGAACCGCCGAATCAGCCCCTTCGCCTTTTGATGGAAGAAGCCGAAAAGAAGGGAGTACTCGAAAAGGTAAAGCCTCTCGCGATCAACGAAGCCATAACCTTCGGACGATCGCCGGAAATCGAGGAGTGACTCGTAGATTATTTGCGGCTCGGCGAAAATCTTGTTTTATTTCCCGCAAAGTCGCAAAGTACCACAGTCGCGAAGAAGTCATCGAAACCCGGCTCTAGAATTTTCCGGGCTTCTGTCGCATAATGATTTAGAAAATCCCTCATGCTCAATGGTAAAAAGATAGTTGTTGTAATGCCGTCGTATAACGCGGCGAGGACGCTGACACGAACGGTCGACGAAATTCCGCGCGATATCGTCGACGACATCTTACTGGTCGATGATGCCAGCTCGGACGAGACGGTGGACATGGCGAACGACCTCGGCCTCACCGTGTTCGTTCACGAAAATAATTTTGGTTACGGCCGCAATCAAAAGACTTGTTATCGAGAAGCTCTAAACCGCGGTGCCGACATCGTCGTGATGGTCCATCCGGATTATCAATACTCGCCGAACCTTATCGTCCCGATGGCGGGGATGATCGCGTACGGCGAATACGATTGCATCGTCGGGTCGCGCATCCTCGGCAAGGGGGCCCTGGCCGGCGGAATGCCTCTGTACAAGTACATCTCGAACCGCTTCCTTACACTGTTCCAGAACATAATGCTGAGCGCAAAGCTTTCCGAGTATCACACCGGGTTCCGCGCTTTTAGCCGCGAAGTGCTCGAAGCGCTGCCGCTGAACGAGAACTCGGACGATTTCGTTTTCGACAATCAGATGCTCGCTCAGGTCGTTCACTTCGGATTTCGCGTCGGCGAGATCTCGACGCCGACGCGTTATTTTGCGGAGGCATCGTCGATCAACTTTTCGCGCAGCGTGACGTACGGTCTCGGCGTGCTGGCAACATCTTTACGATTCAGACTGCATCGGATGAAGCTTTTTCGCTCTCGCATCTTCCGCATCCGGGGGCAGCGCCTCTTGCCTAATTATTACAAGCAGATCGAGGTTGAAAGCGTCACCGAGAAGCGGTAAGACCGTAGGTTACGTTGAGATCGGGATACCGGAAAGTGGTGTTTTGAACTCACTCCCACCGTTGTCGTCCCGGTCGTCGTCGTATGCTCGTTGATCCGGTTGCTGTCGAACGCGACGATCTTCGATGGGTTTCAGACGGGAAATACCGGCTGACGAGGGTTTATTTTGCCCGGTTCGGACAACACGTGACACTGACCACGCATTGTGGGAAGACAAAGTTTATGGCGTCCATCACGCAGAAAGAGATCACCATTGCGGTCGCGCTGGTCGTGCTATGCGCTCTGATCTACGGACCGGTCGGCGGATTTCAGTTCGTCAGTCTCGACGACAATCAGTATGTCTATCAAAACGCCGCCGTCGCAAGCGGGTTGAATTTTGAGTCGCTGCGCTGGGCGTTCACAAGTTTCTATGCGGCAAACTGGCATCCGTTGACGTGGATCTCGCACATGGTCGATGCACAGCTCTTCGGACTGAAATCGGGCGCCCACCATTTGGTGAACCTTTTGTTTCACGGCATCAACAGCATTCTTGCGTATGCCGTGTTTCGAATCCTGACCGGAGACCACTGGAAAAGTGCGCTGGTGGCCGTGTTGTTCGCCGTACATCCCGCACATGTCGAATCGGTCGCGTGGATCGCCGAACGCAAGGATGTCTTGAGCGGCACCTTCTGGCTTTTGACGATCCTCGCATACGTTAGATTCGTCAGAACACGACAGGAGCGTCACGAGTCGGCGGGCACGCTTGCTTTTGCGCGCACATTCGTTTCGCCTGGTTACATTCTGGTGGTGCTTTTGTTCGCGGCCGGCCTTATGGCGAAACCGATGTTGGTGACGCTGCCGTTCGTCCTGTTGTTGTTGGATTTTTGGCCGTTGGGACGATTGAACAAGCTTCGCGACATACCCGCCCTTGCGCTTGAGAAACTACCGCTTTTTCTTCTCACGGCCGGATCTTCCGTGATCACGTTTTTCGCGCAGAGGTCTTCCGGAGCCGTCGCCACACTCGATTTCCTTCCATTCTCGGCTCGTCTTTCGAACGCGGTAGTCGCGTACGTAAAATATATCGCGATGTTATTTTATCCGGCGGACCTCGCGGTGCTGTATCCGCGCGAAGACGTTGGCCTGCTGTGGGTGTTGCTCGCCTTGATCCTGCTTAGCGCAATAACCGTCGCCTGTATTTTGCAGATACCGGTCCGCAGATACCTCCTATTCGGTTGGCTTTGGTTCCTCGGAACGATGGTTCCCGTGATCGGCCTGGTTCAGGTCGGCGGACAGTCCATGGCCGATCGCTACACATACATTCCATATTTCGGATTGTTTGTCATTGTCGTCTGGGGCGGAGCGGAGATACTCGATCGTCTAAGGATCCCGCGCCAGGCTCAGGCCGCCCTCGCCGTCGCAGTGGTCATAGTGTTTTCGGTCGTCGCGTTCATCCAGGTATCGTATTGGCGCGACAGCGAAACGCTCTACACACGGGCACTAAGCGTCACCCGAAATAATTTTTTGATCGAGCATAATCTTTGTCATGAGTATGTTTTTTCCAGCCGTCTCGACGAGGGCGAGGTTCACTGTGACAATTCCATCCGAACGAACCCGAACTATGTGGATGCGCAAAATACGCTCGCAATATTGAAATTGAAACGGGGGAATTACGCCGAGGCCGAAAAAGCCTTTCGAGATATTCTCTATCGCTGGCCGAAATATGTGCCGGGCTATGTAAACCTCGCGGTCACGTTGTCGATCGAAGAGAAACCGGAGGAGGCCGAAAGTGTTCTCGCCGCAGGGGCGAATTTTGACCAGAACGCCGAAGATCGTGCGATGTGGATCGATCCGGTCAAGAATCTCGCGGATCTTTACGCAAAGCAGAATAAGCACGAGAAGGCTCTTGAGAATTATGTTCGGGCGATATTTCTGGCTCCGTACCGGGCCGATGTTCGACGATCTACGGCCGCTTCGCTATATGCCCTTGGTCGATACGACGAAGGTTTGACGCAAATTCAAGCCGCTGTGGAACTCGATGCCGGCGACGCCGACACGTTCTATCAAGGCGGTCTGTTGTTTGAAGCGAAAGGTAAACGCGACGACGCCGTGCTGATGTTCGAACGGGCGATCGCCCTGCGACCCGATTTTTCGGATGCGAGGAACAAACTGGAAAAACTAAAAGGAGGCAAGACGAAATGATCGACCGTAGAGAGTTTTTAAGTTTAGCCGCGACGACCACCGCCTGCGTGGGACTAATGGCAGGACGAGGCCTGGCTTCGCCCCATTTGATCGACATTGAGGAGGCGACAGTTGCAAGTCTTCAGGCCGCAATGACAAGCGGTGCGACAACTGCACGCGACCTGGTTCTCGCATACGAGGCGCGGATCCGGACCGGGGACACGGCGACGAACTCGATGTTAGAGCTAAACCCCGACGCGCTAAGTATCGCGGCCGAACTTGATCGGGAGCGAAAGGCGGCAAAAATTCGCGGCCCGCTACACGGAATTCCGGTTGTGCTCAAAGACAACATCGACACGGCCGACAAGATGAAAACGACGGCCGGAAGCTTTGCGTTGATCGACGCCCCGGTCCCGAAGGTCGACGCGTTTCTCGTCCAGCAACTGCGACACGCGGGTGCGGTAGTCCTCGGCAAGACGAATCTGAGTGAATGGGCAAATTTTCGCTCGACAAGTTCGACAAGCGGCTGGTCCGGCCGCGGCGGCCAGACGCGGAATCCGTATATTCTCGATCGCAATCCGTGCGGATCGTCATCCGGTACAGGTGCGGCGATCGCGGCAAACTTCGCTGCGATAGGCGTCGGTACCGAAACGGACGGCTCGATCGTCTGTCCGTCGTCGATCTGCGGGATCGTCGGCTTGAAACCGACGGTCGGGTTGATATCTCGCAGCGGCGTTATTCCGATCTCGGCATCGCAGGACACTGCCGGTCCGATGACGCGCTCCGTAGCCGACGCGGCGGTGATGCTCTCCGCAATGACGGCCGTCGACGCATCGGATCCGGCGACGGCGAAAAACGGAACTATGGGACGGACGGATTACGAGACATTTCTCAAGCCGGATGGTTTGAAAGGTGCTGTGATCGGCGTCGCACGAGACTTTTGGGGAAAACGGGCCGAGGTCGACAAGATCACGGATGCGGCTCTCGATGCGATGAAGAAGGCCGGAGCGACATTGGTCGATGTGAAATTTCCGAACCTGGAAAAATTTGGCGATGCGGAATTCGAAGTTCTGCAATTCGAATTCAAAGACGGGTTGGAAAAATATCTTGCCGGCCGCGGTTCGAAATACAGAACACTCGACGATCTGATCAAATTCAACAACGACAACGCGGCCCGCGAGATGCCGCACTTCAAACAGGAGATATTCGAGATGTCGGCGAAGAAAGGTTCCTTAACGACGAAGGAATATCTGGACGCTCGAGCACTGTGCCTTAAGCTGACGCGCGAAGAGGGAATCGACGCGGCGATGAACAAGGACAAGCTGGATACGATCGTCGCTCCGTCGAATGCTCCGACGTGGATGATCGATTGGGTCAACGGAGACTGCGGCAGCAACTATATCTCGAGCTCTTCACTAGCGGCCGTCGCGGGCTATCCGAGCATTACGGTACCGGCCGGGTTTCTGCGCGAGTTGCCTATCGGCATATCATTCTTTGGCCGGCCGTACACCGAACATATTCTTATTCGAATTGCGTATGCGTTCGAGCAAATGACAAAGGCGAGGAGAAAGCCAAAGTTTTTAGCGACGGCGAGTTAGCGAGTGATCGTACGCGGGATCTGCCGTTGGTCTACAGGTCAGTACCACCTGCGTAACCCCCGGGTGGTCGAACCCCGAAATGTATGTTGATTTTCCTCTAGCGTGTCACCACCCGTCTACGCAGGCGGTACTGACATTGCTCCAAATCTATGCAATAGTCGCAGCCCGTTTAGGATAAGAGCAGGCTCGACAATATCAGCGCAAGCGGCGAATATAGCCGCATTCCCACCGGTCGCAACGACTCTCGCGACGCCAGACTCGGTGCGTACTCGTGTGATAAGCCCCTCAACCATCGCAACGTAACCGTAGTACACGCCCGACCGGATCGACTCGGCCGTTGAATGCGCAAGCATTCTCACGGGCTTCTCGATCTCGACGTTTGGTAAACGGGCAGCTTTCAAATGCAGAGCTTCCGCCATCGCATCGATACCCGGAGCGATGATGCCACCCATGAATTCGTTCTTATCATTTACGACATCGATAGTGGTGGCTGTTCCGAGGCTGCAGATGATGCATGGTGCTCCGTATTTCTCAACAGCGGCGAACGCATTGACAAGACGATCAGTCCCGAGCGATTCGAGAGGTTCGTAATTTATTTTCAATCTAAAATCGAACGAGTTGTTGACGAAGATCGGATCGATTTTCGTCGTTGAGAGCAGAAAGCGTCGGATCGGTTCTTCTACTTGGGGAACGACCGAGCAAGCGATCGCGGCTTCGATCGGCCAACGCAGACGATCACCGACAGCGAGCTTTATCTCGTCAGCCGTTGCGTCACGTTTTGTCGAGATGGAGAATTTCGAAGTGAGTTCTTCGCCGTCGAAGAGACCAAACTTTATCGAGGTATTGCCGATGTCAACGGCGAGCAGCATCTCTTGTCAGTACCGCCTGCGGTAGCGGGCGGGTCTAAGTAACGAGACACTCAACTTTACCCACCCGCTACCGCAGGTGGTACTGACTCATCCCTGAAGCGGAAGTCCGTCGTAGACGATCGTCCAGCCGTTCTTCCGGCTTGTACGCAAGCTTTTGGTAAACCAGGCAAGCGCCGCGGTCGGATCGTCGTAAAGCTGTACCGCCGGATTATTTTCGCGTGGATCGACACGGCATATTGCGGCCCCGGCGGTCGCGCTTTTGATGCACAGGAGCGCGATCATACTATTCTTCTGCAAAACGGCAGTGCGGACGAGGACGTCGGGGTCGTCGTCGCTAAAATCCTCAAAATCGGCCAACTCGTCCGAAAACTCGTCGTCGAAATCGAAATCATGTTCAAGGTCAAACTCGTTACTCATAAAACTAAGCGTAGTTAGAAACTACACTGTTGGGTTCCAAAGTTCAATTCGTATTTCACCTCGGAAAAGTTTTTGACGATAAGCTCTTCCCTGAGCTTATTGCCGGTCCGCCTATCGACGACATTCCGCCATATCTCATTCTCGCGATAACTGCTTCCGTTGCGTGTAAGAAAGCGGTGGTTCTTTTCGAACACGTGATAGGAGTTAGGAGTTTCCGCGTCCGAGTAAATGGAGCCTTTCAGATGATCACCGGTCAGCCAAACCTTGATCTGAAACGTTAATTCGGTCTGGTTAAGAACTCGTAGATCGATGTAATTGTAGAAAACGCCGGCACCGCTGCCGAACGGGAGCGTGCGGTTCTCATCGGGAAACGGATCGAAACTGTGATGATGCCGCTCGGTCACCGTAAGAGGCGTGTGAAGAGCCATCCAATAGAGCAAGTTCGACAACTGGCACAATCCGCCGCCAACTCCACGAACGACTAAACCTTGCGAAAGCTGCATTCCCTCCACATATCCTTTGGCAGCCGCCGCCTCGCCCACACACTTCCAGAACGAAAATATCTCACCTGGTCTTATGACGATGCCGTCAATCGGTGGACATGCGATCTTTAAGTTGTGGATCTTGTTCTCCTGAAGCTGCGGGTCCGAGTTGCCGAGGCGGCGACGCAAGAGAGACTGATGCCTTGTGCAGCTAAAAGGAAGATTTCCATCGACTCGTTCGGCGGCGAATTCGAGACCTCCGGCGATGTCTCCGACCGTACGGAACAATCGTTTCTGCAAAATTCGCGTGCGATAGATCGCGGGGTGAAATTCTGAAAGGCGTTTTCGCATTAGTTTGCCGCTCGAACCTGCTCGACATCACCGGTCTGCACGATGGCGACGGACCCGTCGCTGCGTTTGATGCGCAGCGCCCCATTACTCTCGAGGCCGTCGGTCGTGCCCGTCACGGTCTCGTTCTCCATCACAACCCGGACGATCTTACCCGAGCTGTACGAAGATCTACGCGTCCAGGCGGCGATGATGTTCGCTGGCCCGTCCTCGGCTTGAAGTTTTTCGTAATAACGTCCGAGGTGCTGTGTGAGCATGTCGATCAACTCTTCAGGGCGTACGATGGTCGGCGTGCTGTCTTCGGCACAGGTCGCTGTCGTAACAAGGTCAGGTGGAAAGCTTGAAGAATGAAGATTGATGCCGATACCGACTACCACAGCCAAGCCTGTTGCTGTTTCCGTGGTCTCCGCGAGAATGCCGGCGATCTTTTTTTCATTTACGAGGACGTCGTTTACCCATTTGATGTCGGGCGCGATCGCAAACTTTTCAAGAGTGTCGTGAACGGCAACTCCGGCCATTAACGTTATCAACCCCAGATCGTGTGCTCCGATCCCTGGCCGAAGAATGACACTGAAATAGAGTCCCGCGCCGGGTTCCGATACCCACGTCCGACCATATCGGCCCCGCCCCGCGGTCTGTTGGCGAGCGACTATACACAGTCCTTCATCAGCTCCCAGTCTTGCTTGTTTGAGGGCTTCCGTGTTCGTGGAGTCCAGGATATCGAATGTGATTAGAGAGAACTTCATAGTTCAGAGTGCAAGCTTCAGCTTGTTGCCGGTAAAGAAGTACAAGCCAAAGCTTGCAACCTAAACGGGTTTCCAAAGGCTGTCGGTATAGAAGTTTATATCGTCACAAAACTCAGTTTCGATCTCGAAATCGCTTTCGGCGGCGAGTTCTTCGATCATCGTCCGCGTGTATTTCTGAGAGATCTCCATGAAGATCGGCTCCCATTGGTCAAAATCGAAACTTTGATTCAGAGCCTCTATCGTCACCGTTTGTTTTTCGCGGCTGATGAGAAAGCTGCGTGCGGCACATTCGACCGGGCGGTACTGAGCATAGTGCGAGAACTTCTCCAGATCAAAATCCGCCCCGAGTTCCCCGTTGATCCGGCTCAGCAGGTTAAGGTTAAATGCTGCGGTAACGCCCGTCGGATCGTCGTAAGCTCGCACGATCACGCGAGGATCCTTCTGCATGTCAAAACCGATAAATGCGCGGTCATTCAAATTCATGACGCCGCGCAATTGGCGGAAGAAGTCGACCGCCTGGTTCCGTGAAAAGTTACCGATGTTCGACCCGAGAAACATCAAGATCTTGCGCCGGTTGCTGCCGTTTCGCAGGGTGCCCAGTACCGTAAAGTAGTCGCCGGTGTGCGGGTTGATGCGCAGGTCCGGAAACTTTTCTCTGAATCGTGCCAAGAGCGCATCGTTCGCTTCCTGCGAGATGTCGATCGGCGAGTAGGTGAAGTCGATGTCCTTTTTTAGAAAATGCTCGATCAGCACGGCCGTCTTTGTGCCGTCACCTGCACCAAGCTCGATCAGATCAAGCAATTGCGGATCGCGGATCGCGGAGCGCGCATTCGTCGTCGTGTTCGGACCACTGCCTAGGAACGCATCTAATATCGAATGCGCTTGATTCTGAAATATTCCCAGTTCCGCGCGCGTCGGATAGTATTCCGGGAGACGCATTATTTCCCGGAACAAGCGCGAACCTTCGTCGTCGTAGAAATATTTTGACGAGAGCCGTTTCGGCGTTGACGACAAACCGCTCAGTACATCCTCGGCGAATTGTGTTAGTTCCGGTGTTGGAGAAGTATTCATAAAATATCTTTACCGCCGAGACGCCGAGACGCGTTAGACGCAAAGGAGAGAAAGGGGTGTTAACTCGTAACAACGCAGTTCCGTTGCCGGTTTTGGCTTCATAGCTCTCTCTCGTCTCCGCGCCTCGGCGGTGTGACTACCGCCCCAACCGGATCCCGGTGAATTGCCACCTCAAATGCGGGTGGAAAAAATTCCGATAGGTTTTCCTGCTATGGCCCGGCGGTGTCGCGACCGACGCTCCGCGAAGAACCATTTGATTGATCATGAACTTGCCGTTATATTCTCCAACCGCACCGGCGGGTTTTTTGAATCCGGGGTAGGGCAGGTACGCGGAGTTGGTCCACTCCCAACGCAGTCCCCAATTGAATCTCTCGCTCGCCGCCTCCCACTCGAACTCTGTCGGCAGACGCAAGCCTTTCCATTCCGCGAAGGCCGAAGCTTCGTAATAGGAAACGTGACAAACCGGAGCGTCACGAGCCAGTTCCCTTAATCCGCCGAGAGTGTAGTTGAACCACCCGCCGTCCCGCTCGTGCCAGTAGAGCGGCGACTCGATCCTATTTTGATTGACCCAATCCCAACCTTCCGAATGCCAAAGGAGAGGGTTGCGATATCCGCCGTCCTCGACGAAGTCAAGGAATTCACGATTCGTAACAAGCGAATTGCGTATCTCGAACCGATCGAGAAAAACCTGATGGCGGGAAAGCTCGTTGTCGAAGCAAAATCCGTCGCCCGCAAACCCGATTGCGTGGTTGCTGGCTTCGATCTCCACAAACTCGCCATCAGAGCCCTCGGTTTTTTCCACAGGTGAATAACCTTCACGATAGACCGGAAAAAGCGGATTGATACTGAACGTAAACTTTAGATCGGTGAGAAAAAGCTCTTGATGCTGCTGTTCGTGATTGAGGCCGAGAATAACCAGTTCCCTCAGTTGGTCGGAACCGCCCGCTACCTCAGGCTGTTTCGACAAGAGCGCGAGCATCTTTTCGTCAACGTACTTTCGATACTCGACGACCCGCCTTACCGTCGGGCGCGAAAGATCGCCGCGATGATCGCGCGATGTTCGCGCGCCGATCGAGTTGTAATAGCTGTTGAATAGATACCCGAACTGCTCGTCAAAAACTTGATAGCCGTTAACGAAGTTTTTGAGGATCATCTCCTCGAAAAACCACGTCGTGTGAGCGATGTTCCACTTCGGAGGCGAAACATCGACGGTCGGCTGCGGGATATAGTCTTCGATCTCGAGCGGCTCGCACAATGTTTCCGTGTAGCTTCTGACGGAATAGTAAAGTTCGGCCAGATCAGCCGAGCCGACAGTTTGAGGATGACTAGCCTGCATACCCCCTATTAAACCAAAACTGAGCGGCTGCGGCTAGGTTTAGTCGCTCAGACCAGCGACTTTAGTTCGCCGCTCGATCTTCAAAAGAGCCTCTTTGCAAATCTCTGCGAGATACGGATCGGCCGCCGTCACATAGGTTTGAAGGACGGGAATCGAGCTCTTATCACCGACGGCACCGAGAGAAAACGCCGCTTCTCGTCGGGTGTCATCCGACTCACGCTTGCTTTGAAGCACGTCACTCAAGACTTCCCGTGCTTTGGCAAATTCCTGCGGGATCGCTCCGGTTACATCTGACGAACCGAGATCCTTAAACTTTTCGGGAAGGAAATTCTGCGGAGTTAGGACATCCGAATTTCCGGTGACGGTTATTTGTGCGATCTGGCCAATGGAGCGTGCGGCACTTCGGCGGAGAAACTCATCGTCTTCGCGTGGCCGCGTCTGGAGGATCCGCAAAAGTCCATTGATCGCCGAGGTATCACCGATCTTTCCAAGAGCAACGGCCGCGGCCGTCCTGACTTCCTGGATCTTGTCGCTTCGCATCATGCGGACAAGCGGCACCGTCGCTGCACGGTCCTGCACATCGCCTAGAGCGTATGCCGCTTCGCGACGGACGAATTCCATCTTGTCGTTCAAAAGGGGAATAAGTGACATTGCCGATTCGTTTTTTGGAAGAAAAACAACTGAGGCGGCGGCAGACGCTCGAACTATTGGCTCCTTATCGCGCAACGCCGGAACAGCGATACGCGACGCAGACGCAGATCGCAAATTTCGAATATCGAACAAAGCGGCACGTTTTTCTTCGAGCGATCCGTTGACGATCTGCTGCTGCAGGCGAGCGACAACTGACGGCGCGAGATCTTCCGAGTCAGCTTGTGCGAAAGTAGGTGCGGTCGAGTAGAGAACCAGGAGGCAAGGCAACGCAAAATAGAGGAACATCCGGCAAGATGCTAGACAAGTATGTTCCCGAAATCTGGTTTTGAGATCGATTTTCAAACCTCGTGATCGACGTTACGACCGTATAGTCTTTCCCATTCGCCGACCTGCCGGGCGCGTCGGTTTTCATACGCATCGGACAGCGACAATATTAGATCGTCGTTTTTTTCGGTTGGCCTGGATTTACTTGAGGAAAAAATCGGTTGCGGGTTTATGATTTCGAGTTCGTGTCGGATCTCGCCTGGGGCGTTGTTTCGGATTCGGTTTGCCATCTCTTCCTCCTTTCGGAGCAGACGGCAAAACCACACTTTATTGGTCTAAGTCGGCACCGCCTGCGATAAATCTTTTGTCGTCATTAAGAATGTGCTTTATGTATTTCTCCTTACAAATCGGTCCCGACAGGATATCACAACATGACAAGATCGGCCAAGAAAAAACTGGATGCGGTGTAGTTAGCACATGATATGTCCGGTTGAATTAGCAAGTTAGATGTCCGCTTT
>JBDTWZ010000017.1:0-28115 GCA_040006435.1 Acidobacteriota bacterium | reverse complement strand
TCAAAGTTATCAAGTAAAACCTTCCGATGCTCCCTTTTTAGCAACCATTGTGCCAGTACATTTTGATCGAAAAACCTGGACAAAGGCGCGTCGGTGGGCTGTCGTTGTCTTTTTTCGATACGGACGGGGCGCAACCATTTGTTGCGACGCGTCTGTTTTCGATACAGTGTCAAGTCGATCGGGTTTGTGCTTTAATTCTGAAGATGGCGGACCTAAGTCAGGCGGAGCTCGAAAGGATAGTCGAGGGGATATTCGAGGATCGGGACCCGATCTTCAAGCACAACCCAATTGGTACCCGTCCCGAGACGTTGCTTTGGATGTTGCTCAGCTGCCTTGTCAGTTATCTGAGCCTGAGCGATGCCGAGACTCCGTGCTTCACCGGACGCCCGGACGCGGAGACTTATCGCGAGGCGATCAGATTTATCGTTAGAAATCACGCGACTGCCGATTTTGACGCCGAACCGTACCTCGCTAAACTATCCTTAGAATGATAGTTCAGCGTTTTGTCCTAACACCTTTTCAGCAAAATACCCGAATCGTGGCGTGCGAGGAAACGCGTAAGGCGATCTGCATCGACCCCGGTGAAGAATCGACGGACCTCGTCAATTTCATTCACGACGCGGATCTCGATCTTCAAGCGATCGCTCTGACTCACGGCCACCTCGACCATGTCGGCGGCACCACCGCCCTCCATGAAAAGTTTCCGGATGCAGAGATAATTCTCCATCAGGGCGATGAGGACCTTTACTACGGACTTCCACAACAGCCGTTGTTTATGGGTATCCAGCCGAATCAGATGGCGGCCCTCGGTTTCGATTACGAAGACCCGCCGAAGCTAACAAGAAATTGGATCGACGGCGAGATCTACGAACTCGGCAAATTGCGGTTTAAAGTTCTCCACTGTCCGGGGCACACGCGCGGGCATGTCGTTCTTGCCGAAGAGAGCCAAAAAGCGGTCTTTGTCGGGGATTGTTTGTTTCAGAATTCGATCGGGCGCACCGATCTGCCGGGCGGCAGCTCCGAACAGTTAATGGATTCGATCGAGAATAAGATCATCGCGCTCGGCGACGAGTTTACGGTATATTCCGGACACGGGCCGGAAACGACCGTCGGGGAGGAACGTGTGTCTAATCCGTTTCTCACGGGTGCGTATAAGACCGGCAAGGGAAAATACTTTTAGGGTTCATCACAATCGAGGTTAGCAAATGAGAAGAATATCTACATTTTTTGGAATGCTGGCGCTTTTCTCCGGCCAGCTAGTAGCACACGGTGACGACAGTCATTTCGATCGCCAAGACGTTCAGGTAAGGACGACTAGGGTGACCGGGAACGTCTATATGCTACAGGGAAGGGGCGGCAACGTCGGGGTACTCGTCGGAATGGACGGGCTCATGATCGTCGACGACGATTACAGGGCGCTTAGCACCAAACTCGCCGCGGCGCTCAAAGAGCTCGGGTCGGATAAGCCGCGATTTATTTTCAACACTCACTGGCACGGCGACCATACACAAGGGAACGAATTTTTCGGCAAGGATTCGATCATCATCGCCCACGCCAACGTCCGCAAACGATTGCTCGATCCGCCGATGATCTTCGGCGAGAAGATCGCGCCGTATCCGTCGTTCGCGCTGCCGATCGTCACATATACCGACAGCATGTCGCTTCACATCAACGGCGAAGAGGTTCAGGCCGTCCATCTTCCGAACGGCCACACCGATGGTGATACGATCGTGTTTTTCAAGAATGCGAATGTGGTCCACCTTGGCGACGATTTCTTCAACGGCTTTTTTCCGTTTGTCGATCTCGACAGCGGCGGCAGCGTTCAGGGTTTGATCAATAATCTCGCTACTCTCATCCGGCAGATCCCGGCCGACGCAAAGCTGATCCCCGGCCACGGACCTCTGGCGACACTGGACGATCTGAAAGGGTTCCACGCGACGCTTGTCGAAACATCAAATATTGTTCAGGCCCAGATGAAGAAAAAGAAGACCCTCGACGAGATAAAGAAAGGGGGATTACCCGAAAAGTACAAAACGTGGGGTTCGGGATTTATCAAGACCGATGTCTGGATCGATACAGTTTACCGAAGCTATTCGAAGAAATAAGTCTCAAATTTCAAGAGTCCCAAGTCCCAAGTCCCAAGTCGACGCGAGCATGTTGGGACTTCTGGGACTTGGGACTTGGGACTCTTAGGTCTGGGACTTAGTTAGGCCACGGTTATTTCTTTGGAAAGATATACGTCCTGGATCGAATTCAAAAGCTCGACGCCCTCGGACATCGGACGCTGAAAGGCTTTGCGTCCCGAGATCAGTCCCGTTCCGCCGCCGCGTTTGTTGACGACGGCCGTCCGCACCGCGTCGGCAAGATCACTGGAACCTTTTGACTCCCCGCCCGAATTGATCAGGCCGCACCGTCCCATATAACAATTCGCAACCTGATAGCGAACAAGATCGATCGGGTTATCGCTCGTCAGTTCGTCATACACTTTCTTGTTCGTCTTGCCGTAGCTGCTTTCAATGTTGAGCGCGTTGTAGCCGCCGTTCCTCGTCGGCAGCTTTTGTTTGATGATGTCGGCCTGGATCGTCACGCCAAGATGATTCGCCTGTGCCGTCAGGTCCGCGGCGTCATGCATGTCGCCCTCTTTCGTCTTGAATTTCGGATTCCGCAGATAGCACCATAGTATCGTCGCCATACCTAGTTCGTGGGCAAAGGAAAACGCTTCGGACACCTCGGTGATCTGTCGCGTCGATTGATCGGAGCCGAAATAGATCGTCGCACCGACCGCCACCGCGCCCATGTCCCGCGCCCGATCGACGGTGCCGAACATGACCTGATCGAACTGGTTAGGGTAGGTCATCAACTCGTTGTGGTTGATCTTCACGATAAACGGTATCTTGTGAGCGAATTTGCGCGCCACCGAACCCAACACGCCGAAAGTCGACGCAACCGCGTTGCAGCCGCCCTCGATCGCCAGCTTGACGATGTTTTCCGGATCAAAATACTGCGGATTCGGTGCAAAGCTGGCACCCGCGGAATGCTCGATCCCCTGATCGACCGGCAAGATCGAGAGGTATCCGGTTCCGTTCAAACGACCGTGATCGGCTAGCGTCTGCAGGCTGCGAAGCACCGTCGGTGTGCGATCCGAATTCATCCACACGCGGTCGATAAAATCGCCGCCCGGCAGATGAAGGTTCGCTTTCGGGATGGTCTTGGATACGTGATCAAGCAGCGTTCCGGCTTCATCACCCAAGAGCTCTTGTATTTTCGAGAAATCAACAGACATTAACCCACTCCTGAAGTAAACGGTACTATTAAGGCTTTTTAAGCAAGCCGAAATTATAGCATATTCGACGATTTCGCCTGTTTAGGCCGATCAAAACCACGTCCGTCCGCTCTGCCCGCTCAGCGTTGAAAACACAACTGACCCGCCGCTGCCTAAAAGGGCTGGCTTGAATTGCGCGAAACTCGGCCGAAATTTCTTTGCTTTTTGGATCCGGTACGATAAGATTTCGCTACTTGTAGAAAATGGTACGGCCGTCCGCCACCCGACTCCGGCCGTTCTAATTAGCCGAGACCCGCGGATAGTGGTCGAAAATTAAAATCTAAGAGGTTAAGTATGAGATTTCTCTCGCTGAGAAAGCTGTTTTCAACGCTTTCGTTGTCGTGCGTCTGCGCCATCGGCTCTTCCGCGGTTTTCGCACAGGAAAAAGACTGGCGCCCCATCTCACCCGCTGAGCTTACGGCGAAGACGCCGGTCGTCGAAGCTGATGCGGATGCTGAGGCAACGTTCTGGGAGGTCCGTATCGACGACAGCTCATCGGAGGATCTTTCTTTGCGTCATTACGTTCGCGTCAAGATCTTCACCGAGCGCGGGCGTGAGAAATACAGCAAATTCGACATTCCGTTTACAAAAGGGATGAAGATCAAAGAGCTTTCGGCCCGCGTCGTCAAAGCTGATGGTTCATCGACGGAGATAAAGAAAGAAGATATCTTCGACCGCGAAATAATAAAGGCCGGCGGAGTCAAGATACGAGCAAAGTCGTTTGCCGTTCCAAACATTGAGCCTGGCGTGATCGTCGAGTACCGCTACAAGGAAACTATCAACGACGCGGGCGCCAGAGGCATGCGTCTGGCTTTTCAGCGCGATATTCCGATTCAAAATCTCTCCTATTTTTACAAACCTTATAATTCGCAGAGTCCGGGCTATCAGAACTACAACTTTACGGATGTGAAATTTGTGAAGGATGAAAAGGGCTACTGGCTTGCGAGCAGAAAGAACGTTCCGGCTTTCAAGGAAGAACCGCGGATGCCGCCAGAGGATATGGTGCGCCCGTGGATGCTCTTGACAGGCGCTCGGATCCAGATCATGGGGGCTTCGGCGTTCGGGATATCATATACGGTGAAGGATCCCAGCAACGCGTCCAGGTACTGGGGCGCGGTCAGTGCCGGGTATGCTCCGCTCGTCAAGTTTATGACGAAATCTTCGGGGGAGATCAAAAAGACCGCGGCGGAGATAACCGCCGGGGCCTCGACACCGAACGAAAAGCTGCAAAAGATCTATGAGTTCTGCCAAACGCAGATAAAGAACACATCATTTGACCCGGCGCTGACGGACGAAGACCGGAAGAAGCTCCCGAAAGTAGATTCGATATCGGAGGTCTTGAAACGGAAGTCGGCGAGCTCGCAATATATCGATCTGCTCTTCGGAGCCCTTGCCAACGCGTCGGAATTCGAAACGCGTATCGCCTTTACCGGGAACCGAAGCGAAATGTTCTTTACCCCCGAGATGACCAATGAAAGCTTGATACATCCGGCCGCGATCGCCGTCAAGGTTGGGAATGAGTGGAAATATTTCAACCCGGGATTGAGCTTCCTTCCATACGGGATGCTGGTTTGGTATGAGGAGGGGACATGGGCGCTGTTGATCGGCGAAAAGAACTTTCTGTGGGAGCGCACGCCGATCGCGGATTTTAGCAAGTCCGAGGCCAAGCGCACAGGAAGGTTCAAACTGCTCGAAGACGGTACGCTCGAGGGCTCGGTCCGCATCGAATATTCAGGCCACCGGGCCGTCACCTACCGGATGGAGAACTATGACGAGTCGGTGGACAAGCGAGAGGAAGGCCTGAAAAATGAGATAAACGAACATCTGAGCACCGCTGAGATTACCGATATCAAAATCGATAATCTTACTGATCCGTCGAAACCTCTCGTTCATATTTACAATGTCCGGGTCCCCGGTTATGCACAGAAAACAGGCAAGCGTCTATTTTTGCAGCCCGGCTTTTTCGAGTACGGCGCGGAACCGCTGTTTTCCAGCACAGGCCGAAAGTACGACATCGTGTTTAATTATCCCTGGTCGGAGACCGACAAGGTAACGATTACACTTCCGCCCGGCTTTGACCTGGATAATGCGGACGCGCCCGGCACGCTTGGCGATTCCCAGAAGATCGGCTCGCTGGTCATCACGATGGGGCTCGACAAGGCGAACAATGGGCTCGTGTACGATCGCAAGTTCCATTTCGGCGGCGGCGGGAACATTGTGTTTGAGGCGTCGGCATATCCGCAGCTGAAAGGGTTGTTCGATGAGTTCCAAAAGGCGGACGGGCACACGGTCACTTTAAAACAGAAGTAAAGTTGGAGCATCCGGCATCTTACGTTTCTGGTCATACGGATGAATTTTGGTATTTGGCCTTTGGTGGTGACAATATGATCCCTCGATTTACACTCTTCGTTTTAACTTTTCTACTCGCCTTTAGTAATGCGCTTGCGGGTGACAATGCACCCGCATGGCTCCAGCAAGCCGCGGCGATCAGGCCATCGTCGTACGAAAAAGACGTAAAGGCAGTAGTCCTTCGCAGGGAGCAGCAAGTGACGCTCGACGGCAGCGGCAAATTGGTCACGATCGACAGATATGCTGTCCGGATACTGACGCGAGAGGGGCGGCGCGAGGCCGCGGCCGTTGCCTTTTACCTTTCGAACTTTAGCCAGGTCCGCGATATGGAAGCCTGGCTTATTGCTCCGGGGGGCTCGGTCAAGAGTTACGGGAAAAAGGAGATCATCGACCGGATCTCGGATCCGGACGATATCTATGACGAGGGCCGCATCAAGATAATCGATGCGTCGTCGGACGCCGATGTCGGATACGTCTTCGGTTACACCGTAACGACGGACGACCGGCCGCTCTTTTATCAGGACAAGTGGGCATTTCAGGACGAGCTCCCGACGCTGGTTTCGCGATACGCGCTTAACCTTCCCGACGGATGGAAGGCGACGAGCATGACCTTTAATCATGCCGCCGTCGAGCCGCAAGTTGCCGGCGGGTCATATACGTGGGAACTTCGCGATCTGGCGCCGATCGCTTCCGAACCGATGAGTCCGTCGTTCGTAAACATTGCGCCGAGGCTCGCGGTTAATTACTCACCGCCCGGCAATGCCCAGGCCGTCAACCGTGCATTCGCCGATTGGCTCGAGGTTTCTAAATGGGCGAGCGGTTTGTATGACTCGCAGGTCGTCATCGACGATGCGGTGGCCGTGAAGACGCGAGAGCTGACGGCGAACGCAAAAACGGAACTTGAAATCATCCGGGCGATCGGGACATACGTTCAGAACCTGCAGTATATATCGATCGATATTGGCGTCGGCTACGGCAACGGCATGAAACCGAGGCCTTCGAACATGGTCCTGAACCGCGGATACGGCGACTGTAAGGACAAGGCGAACCTCATGCGGGCAATGCTTCGGCTCATGAAGATCGAGGCCTATCCGGTAATCATCTATTCCGGCGATCCGAACTACGTTCGTAGGGAGTGGGCTTCGCCAAGCCAATTCAACCACTGCATCATTGCCATTCGCGTTTCGCCGACGACCCAGGGCCCGACGATAATCGAGACCGCAAAACTTGGCCGTCTTTTGATATTTGACGCGACCGACCAGTTTACGCCCGTCGGCGATCTGCCGGATTACTTGCAGGGAAGCCTTGCGCTGATCGTTGCCGGAGACAGTGGCGACCTTTTCGAGATGCCGGTGACACCGCCGGATTTCAACGCCTGGAATCGTGAAACCGAGATCAGCCTTGCGGGCGATGGCGGCATCAAGGGCGTGATCCGCGAACGCGTCAGCGGACAGGAATCGAGACCGGCGCGGACGATGCTGCGGTCGCTGTCGAACAGCGATTTTAATCGCAGCATAGAAAGATGGCTGACGCGCGGCGCGACAGCGGCGAGGCTCGACAAGCTCACGCCAAAAGATCGACAGGTCGATTCGGCCTTCGATATGGATGTCGAATTCAGCGCTCCGGCGTACGGACAGCTTATGCAGGACCGCCTGCTTGTCTTTAAGCCCGCGGTCGTGAGCCGTACGAATTCGATCTACCTTACGGAGAAAGATCGTAAACATCCCGTTATGCTGGATTCAAACTCGTTCCGGGAAAAGGCGACGTTTACCTTGCCGATCGGTTTCGCCGTTGACGAGGTCCCGGACGCGGTCTCTTTGCAAACCGCATTCGGAAAGTACGCGACGACTTACGAGGTGAAGGATGGAAAGCTCATCTTTACACGATCGCTGACGATGAGCCGCTCAACGGTCGCAGTCGAGAAATATAAAGAAGTTCGCGACTTTTTCACCGGCATGCTGAATGCCGAACAGTCGCCCGTCGTGTTGATAAGAAAATAGTCGTCGCGCCGGTTTTCACGAATACGAGGCTCTTATGCAAATAGAGCCTCTTTTCGCGCGTCGAAGTTCAGGGTGCCATGAGTTGCAATCCACGTTGAACTGGTCCTAATCGCACGCTTAATATTTTTGTCCGCGTCGGTGAAAAAAAATCATGACTTACTTTCTGAAAGATGTGCTTTTTTTACGAATTGCCCCGGTCTCTAGAAGTCATTTCAGACTCTTTGCCTTCTCGTCGCCAACGGCGACTGACATTAAAGCCTAGGGTGTAATGAGCGAAGCGAATGGAACCCTAGGGTGATTGCATAGAGATTCCGGTCGCTGAAAGCGACCAACAAGAATTTATGAATTGCCTCCGTCTTTAGACGGAGGTTACCGGACAAACAAGACATCGGCTTTAGCCGAACCTGAATATGAGTTGCCTCCGTCTTTAGACGGAGGTTAGCGATATGAGTTACCTCCATCTCCTTACATGAATTGCCTCCGTCTTTAGACGGAGGTTAGAGTTCAAACAAGCATCGGCTTTAGCCGAAACAATATAAAGGGCTGCGGTATGAGATTCGTAACAGATTCGGCTAAAGCCGATCTTTTTTTCTGCTGCTAACCTCCGTCTAAAGACGGAGGCAATTCATCTGAGAGAATTCATAAGAAACACGCCTTTCAGCCCGCCTCTTATTTCTTCCCATTCGTTCCTAACAGTTTGATGAGGGCTTTTTCTTCCGGATCGTAGTCGCTTGCGACCCTTCTTATTTGCCGCTTCTTTTTCGGGCGAAACTCATCCAGCGTCATTCCCGATTCATAAGCTTTTAAGACACTCGGATGCACGTACGAGGCGCGACAGACGCTTGGCGTATTCCCAAGCTGTGCCGCGACGTTTTTGACCGCCTTCACAATATTGCTCTTGATCGCACGCTCTTCTTCGGCCCTCCCGATCTCCGCAAGCATAGTCGCCGCCAGCAGAGTTCCGCCCCAGGTACGAAAATCTTTCGACGAAAATTCCGGTGCTGTCGCCTTCTTGATGTACGCATTGATATCCGACGGCCTGATCGAACGAGCCTTTCCATCCTCATCGATGTAATGGAACAATTTTCTCGCCGGGCCAAGGTTCTTTAATTCCTTCATAACCGCCGCCAACTCATCGTCGACAAAGATCTTTCGATGTTTGATATGGCTCTTCCCGACAAAGTCGAACACAAGCTTACCGCCGCGTTTGATCTCGAGATGCTTGTTCTGAAGCGTCGTGATGCCGTACGTCCGATAGTGGTGCGCGCTTTTCTCGGTGCCGACACGAAAGTAGAGCGAGTTGATCAGACGCATCATCACCGCAAGCACCTTCTCGCGCGGAAAGCCTTCGAGCGAGATATCGTTGTTCGTCGTCTTTCGAAGCCGCGGCAGATATTCGCCGAACTTTTCGATCTTTGCGAATTTCTTTCGCTGCTGTCGCTCGGAAAATTTCGGATGATACAGATACTGGATCCGACCCGTTGTGTCCATGCCCACCGCCTGGACGCGGCTGGCCGCCGACGGTGCGATGCGGACATGTCGCCATGCCGGCGGGATCACCAGCGATGCGATACGCTCGAGCACTTCCTTGTTCCTGATCTTTCTGCCGCCTGCATCGGTGTACGAAAATCCGCGCGATCTCGATCCGGCCCGTCTAAGCCATTTCCCTCGCCGCCCCTTTTCGATCGCAGCCCGCGCCTTTGCCGTATCGAATATCGGTTTTGATGTCGCCATCCCGCCCCCTGCTCGAAATATATACCGGATACCAGAACGCCAACGCCGTTGCAATCCATTAGCCAGTACGTTTTTCGGACACGTTAGATTTGCGACGCGGGGAGGGTGCGACACATGGACGCGGAGACGCAACCGTGTCGGACCGGGTCACTACTTCACCGCGTCGCGACTTTGCGTAAACAAAAATATTTACGTCTCCTCCTAGCCGTGATAGTATCTTCCCCATCGAGTCCGAGTTTCTGTTTTTCAAATAATTTACAAAGGATTAGATCCTTAAGGAGACCTTCCCATGCTTCCGCGAAATTTCCCTTCGGCTGAAAAGCGCAAGCGGCTTTTTGCCGGCTTAGCCGCGCTTGCTTTTATTGGGTTGATAGTCGTTGGCATCTTTGCAAAGAACGGATGGTTTCCGACGACGGATTCTTTCACTGGTAAGAGGACCGGATGGTTTGGTACACCAAACTCCCCTCCTTACGAAGGAGGGGTGGCTGCGAAGCAGACGGGGTGGTTCTCTTCTTCCGCGCTTCCGAGTCCGACGCCGCAACTCTCGAAAGAATATGTCTACGCAGGAAGCCGTCTGCTCGCGGTCGAGGACGCGAATGCAAATGCGGCACCACCGGCGGACCTAGCTGTGTGGCGCCCGTCGACAGGAAACTGGTATGTACTCGGCGGAACGGGATCGCAGCAGACAACATATGGGTGGGGAACGTCGGGGGACATTCCGGTACCGGGCGATTTCGACGGTGACGGTAAGACCGACTTCTCTATCTATCGTCCGTCGACCGGCTATTGGTGGATAACCTACTCATCTAACGGCTCCGTCTACTCTGCTGCGTTCGGTGCAAGTGGCGACATTCCAGCTCCTGCGGACTATGATGGCGACGGCAAGACGGATCTCGCCGTGTGGAGACCCTCGACATACGTCTGGTACATCAACCCGAGCTCAACGGGCAACACGACGACAACGGGTTACGGATCGAGCGGCGACACCCCGGCACCTGCCGATTACGATGGCGACGGACGAGCAGATATAGCTCTGTGGCGTGACTCAAACCACACCTTCTATTCGATTAACAGTTCGAACGGTACAGCACTGACGACATCTCACGGAGCCTCGGGAGATACGCCGATACCCGCGGATTATGACGGAGACGGAAAAGCCGACCTCGCCGTCTGGCGATCGAGCAACACGACCTGGTACGTGAAACAGAGCAGCAACGGCACGACGGTCTCGACGCAGTACGGAGCGTCGGGCGATGTGCTCGTGCCCAACGACTACGACGGCGACGCGAAGGTTGACATCGCCGTCTGGCGCCCGAGTACTGGCGTCTGGTGGATCCTCCAAAGCGCGAGTTCCTCAACTCGAAGCGAAACATGGGGAACGAGTGGGGATATTCCCGTACCGGCGTTTTATAGAAGGTAAAACGCAAACGTTCGCGAAACAGAATTCGGACTTCTTAGCCTATCGGCCGAAAGCAAACGATAAAAAAGGATAGATATGAGACACGAAAATCCGCTCGTAAATCACAGTACCCGGATAATCTCTAAAACGATCATGAGGTTCCTCTTTGTGTTTTCTCTTTTCACCTTCTTCACAGCGATCGTTGTCAAGGCGCAGGAGAGGCAGCCGGCACGAGGATTCCAATTCGCAAATTCTTACTCGACGAACGGATTCGACGCGATCAACGTAAGCAACGGAAACGTGATAATCAACCTTCCGCTTGCGTCGTTGCCGGCTGGACGCGGCACAGCTCCAGGTTTTGGCGTAACGCTGCAGTACAACAGCAAACTTTGGGATTCACGACAAGAAACATATACAGATGGCCTCCCCCAGGGAAGTCAGGATCAGACCCTGGAACCGACCTACTACTACACAACAAACAAAATTAACTTAAGCGACCGTGGTGGATGGAAACTCTTGACAGGATACACGCCAATAATTACTGATAGATTGAATTTGGAATCGCCGTCCGTTTGTCTTCATGGCGATGCGGCGGAAAAGCTAAGTGCGAGGTGGAAGATGGAGGTCGAATTCCCCGATGGAAGCGTTCGGGAATTTGTGCCAGTAGAGCGAGCGAGCCTCGCGTACGAAGGTTACTATCGAATCGATTACAACGGAGTGGAGAGTTTTGCAACGAGAATGACGAATCCCGCCAACGGACTGTGTTACGTTGCGCAGAATACGGCTTCGTCAATAACGACGGGAATGAATTATATGACCGTGGATGGTTCCAGATTGCGCCTTTTCGTTCCATATCAGAGTTCGAATTGGAAAATGTACTCGCCGGACGGGACGGTTGTTGAATGGTCTCCACCAGACGATTCCACCGTGGGCCAACGAATTACCGATCGAAACGGCAATAAGGTAGAGATAAAAGGTAACCAGATCGTCGATCAGCTCGGACGTAGTATTACGCTTGACGAAAACGGAGTGACGGTAAAAGGGGTAAACGGTGAGAGCATAACCACCCAAATTATTTGGGGAACGCGATGGATCAACCGCAGGTATAAATGGATTGACAATGGAGAAACAGTTCCGACCGGTGTTGACAGGTCGAGGGACATAAACACGTCCATATCAACCGTCGAAGGTGTAGTCATGCCGTCCCAACTGGGCGGTCAGTCCTACACTTTTGATTACTTTGCCGACACGACGCAGCGTTCCGGCACAGACTATACGGACGGTTGGGGAGCGCTCGAGTCTATGACCCTGCCGAGCGGCGCAAAATCGACGTATGCGTATACGCTTGAACGTGGGACCGAAACGGATCTGGCCCAGGAGATACTGGAAGATTATGTTACGCAGCGAGCGATGGATTTTACTGACTTTTATGACGGTTCTTCGACCCCGAGGACCGAAACAACTTATTACGATAAATTTAGTGGTTTTGCAATCGTAACCAATACCGACGGATCGGGCCAAACGGAGCGTTCTTACTTCAATGTTTTCGGGCCATCGTGGGATTCGGGGCTGGCGTTCCAAACTTTAAAACATGGCGGCGAAAAAATTGAGCGAATCTGGAAACAGAATCTTCCGTTTAATTCGTCAAATGATTATGTATATGCAAAGCCGGGGAACGCAAACGCGTATGTCAAGACCGAATTTTTATCTGTCGTTGATTCCAATGGACAACTCTCGAAGACATCGATAAAAGATTTCGGGTATGACAAAAACGGCAATGTTATAACGATCAAAGAATACGATTGGGTCAATTACAGTGACGTGCCCCGGAATGGGGTAGGGCCGACGGGAATCCCCTCACTGGCACCTCTGAAGCGAATTACTGTTAACGAGTACTACAACCAGTCTCCCGCCGCGGAAAGTACGACAACCAGCCCAAATACCTATGAGAATGTAAACGCTCCAAAACTCCTAAATGTCATCAAATCGTCGGAAATCCAGGACGGAAATGGAACGCCGATTTCCCGAAACGAATTCTTCTACGACGATCCGGACAACATGGGCAATCTGACCGAATCCCGCGTTTGGGATTCTTATAAGGGTGGTATCTACCAGCCGTACTCGAATCCTCTTACGACGAGCAACTCGCAGATCACCAAGGTTCTGGACTACGACGACCACGGGAACCCGCTGTTGACCGAGGACGCCAGAGGGATACAGACGCAGATCACGTACGGCTCGGTGAGTGGATTCACGGGCCTTTATCCCACGCAGACAGTGGCCGCATACGGAACGAGTGTCGCTAGAACTTCTTCCGCGTCTTACGATTTTTACACCGGCGCAGTGACTACAGCGACGGATGTCGACAACAACGTCTCCATCGTCACCGAATACGACCCACTCGGCCGTCCGACGAAAGTGAAAAGCGCCGCCGGAACTGCTCTCGAATCGTGGACGCGAACCGAGTACGACGACATCAATCGACGCGTGATCGTCAGATCCGATCTCGAGACCGTCGGCGACGGAAGGAAAGTCGCAACGCAGTTCTACGATCAACTGGGACGAGTGCGCCTTTCGAAGACACTTGAGGATGCCGCGACGCAATCTGCAACGAACGAGACGGACGGGATCAAGGTGGAGACACGATATCAAACAGGCAACCCGAACAGCTATCAGATAACTTCGAATCCATTCCGTGCCGCCACTGCGACCGCCGCTGGCAACGAACCGACAATGGGCTGGACGCGCTCGAAGAGTTGGAACCACGGCCGCCGCTCCGAGACCGAAACCTTCTCCGGAGCCGCACTGCCCGCCCCGTGGGGAACGAATGCGAACTCAACCGGGCTGTCTGTCGAAGAGGAGGACGCCAACGCCGAGACGACGACCGACGAAGCGGGGAAAATACGCCGGACCTTAACCGATGCTCTCGGGAGGATGATTCGTGTTGACGAGCCGGATGCGAACGGCAATCTTGGGTCAAACAACTCGCCGAACCAGCCGACGAATTATTCGTTTGATGTTCTCGGAAATCTTACGCAAATCGTTCAGGGCGGGCAGACGCGCTCGTTTGGTTATAGCTCCCTGTCGAGACTGCTGACGGCGACAAATCCTGAGAGCGGGACGTTTCAGTTTTCCTATGATCTAAACGGAAATCTTTTGACGAAGGTCGATGCGAGAGGAATTTCAACGACCTACACGTATGATCCGCTTAATCGCGCGACGACTCGAAATTATTCGGACTCCACGCCGGATATCGTATACACCTACGACGACCCGCAGGCTCCATTCTCAAAAGGCAAGCTGACGCGAGTTTCATCCTCAGTTTCAGAAGCCCGCTACCTGTCGTATGACGCGCGGGAAAGGATAACGGCGAGTCGGCAAACCATAGATGGCCAACCCTACGATTTCGCGTACACCTACAATCTCGACGGCGACCTCGTGACGCAAACTTACCCGTCCGGCAAGGTCGTGCAGTTTGCCTACGACGCGAGCGGCGATCTTTCGCAGGTGAGCAGGCAGGCGGCGAGCGGCGATTTCGTCTACGCCAACTCGTTCGATTATACCGCTCACGGGCAGGTGCAAAAGCTGCGTCTCGGAAACGGCAAGTGGGAGACGACACAATTTAATTCGAATCGACGGATCACGCAGATCGGTCTTGGCCATTCGGCTAGCGATACAGGTTTTTGGAAGGTCAACTACGATTACGGCGAATGGGAAGGCGCAACGCTCAACGCGCAGAAGGACAACGGGAATCTCGCTCGGCAGACGATCAGCGTGCCGACAATCGGTGCGGCGACCGGGTTCACCGCCGTTCAGACCTACGGCTACGATTCACTCGACCGTTTGAAATCCGCAGCGGAGACAATCGGCAGCAACCAGACGTGGAAGCAGACATTTCTGTTCGACCGTTTCGGTAACAAGAACTTCGACATTGCGAATACGACGATCCAGAGCGTGGATTCGGCTATTGCGAAGATCACGAATCCCGAGATTCTGCCGACGAACAATCAGTTCAAGCAGGACCAGGACGGCGACTCGCAACCCGATTATCTTTTTGACGCGAGCGGCAACCTAACCAGGAACGCTCGGGATCAGAACTTCACTTACGACGCCGAGAACCGTCAGATCACTGCAACCGGGCCGGGACTTTCGACGACTCACGCCTACGACGGAAACGGCAAGCGGGTGAAGTCTCACAATGCCGTCACGAACCAGACGACGATCTTTGTTCACGACGCCGAGGGTGATCTTTCGGCAGAGTACACGATCAATGTTCCTCCGCCGACAGTACCGACGATCAGCTATCTGACCGAAGACGCGCTCGGTTCGGTTCGAGTGACGACAAACTCGTTCGGCGAGATAAAGGCCAGAAGAGATTTCCTGCCGTTCGGTGAAGAACTCTATGCGGGCCTTGCCGGAAGAAACGCTAACCAGAAATATTCGTCAAACACCGACGACACGCGAAAGAAGTTCGCAACGTATCAGAGAGATGCCGAAACGAATCTCGACTGGGCGCAATCACGCTACTACTCGCCGATGCATGGGCGGTTCACCTCGCCGGACGAATTCAAAGGCGGCCCTGATGAGCTGTTCGATTTCGAGCAAGACGCCGCCGACAATCCGACGTTCTATGCTGACCTTTCAAATCCGCAGTCGCTGAACAAGTACCAGTACGGCTATAACAATCCCTACAAATTCAACGATCCCACCGGGCACTGCCCAGTCTGCATCGCGGTCATCATTGTTGCGGCGATTCTCACCGGCCCCGACTATGCCGTCGCGCCGACAGGTCGAGAGAGCGGCGAGGAAATGGCATCATACCGGAACACCTATGGCGGGAACGCACTACTGAACATTACTCCGATGAAAGGCGCCGGACTGGTGACAACCGTTGCCAGAAATCAGTTACGTAGAACGGCGGTTAATCAGACAAGAAATCAGGCCGCTAAACAGACGGTAAAACAAACGGCCAAGCAGACGGTCAAACAACCGATTAAACAAGCCACCCAAAAAACGACGAAGTTGTCGAAAGTGTCAAAGTCAACTTCTACCAAATCCGTTGGTGGAAAATTCACCAAGAAAACGAAGGTTGAGCCGGGGAGAGATCCCGGTCAAAGTAGAGCTGAAATCGTAACCGTTAAGACACGAGGTGGGCGGCTTATCAGGAGCTACAAAGATACATTCGATCGAGCAAATAGATTTAAACATAGAAAGCCTCTGCGTGGCGGTCCTGAAGGAAGACCACAGGAGTAAATACTTATGGACTTGCGCAAGTTGAAAGAATTCTTGTTGGATGAGACTGGAACACCCGAAATTATCGGTGGGATAGAGTCGGAGATTGAAGTTTACAAAAATGCCCTTGCAAAAAAAGGGGCGTCGGCACCTGTTATCGGAACGAACGACGATTTTCAATATGTCATAAAGCGGGAAGATGTTCAGAAGCTTTGTGATCTTTATCTTGCGGGACAACTCGATGAATGGCATTTGAATTACATCGCAAATCTTATCGAATTGTCATCTTCATTTTCAATGGAAAGTAAAAGGGTTGAAGAAGCTGTCTTCGATTTGAGCAGCCCCGAAATTAACGGTGATATAAATGCGGAAAGAATAAGGATCATTTTGGAAAGTCTCGAGTAAGGCCGCAAAGAATTTCCTAAATAGAATACGGATGAAATTGCTATTTGACAACGTATAGCGAATTGGTTTGAGAGAAGTTAGATCAAGAAGTAACTTCTTCAATTCGGTGAAGAGCCCTACGCCGGCCTCGCCGGACGAAACGCCAACCAGAAATATTCGTCGAACACCGATGACACGCGAAGAAGTTCGCGACTTATCAACGCGATGTCGAAACGGGTTTGGATTTCGCGCAGTCGCTTTACTACTCGCCGATGCACGGCCGGTTCACTTCACCCGACGAGTTCAAGGGTGGGCCGGATGAGCTTTTCGATTTTGAGGAAGATGCCGCTGACAATCCGACCTTTTATGCTGATCTATCCAATCCCCAGAGCTTGAATAAGTATCAATACGGATATAACAACCCTTATAAATACAACGATCCGAGTGGACACTGCCCGCCGTGCTTGGCGTGGGCAGTATTTGAGGTTGTTAGTGCGGCGGCCGACGTTGTCGTCGCAGTTCAAACAGTAAGAGATCCCAACGCTTCGAGAGCCGAAAAGATTGGGACGGTTCTAGGAGCTGCAGCTAGCATCACGTTACCCGGCGGCGGGTACGGCATTGGTGCGAAGGTTGTTATTAAAGCGTTAAGGCGCGAAGCAACGGAAACCGTTGTCAAGAAAACCGCTCCTGCGGTTGCCAAGAATACGGTGACCAAAGCACCTCGAATTCCCAAGAGCGAGCGAGTTGGTCCGGTTCCTAAGAAATTAAGGAAGCAGAAGTTCGACGAGAATCGCCAGGCCAACAAAGGCAAGCTAAAATGCGACTATTGCGGTTCCGATATGGCACCAGCGAAGAAATCACAAAAGGGTGTGACGCCACCAAAGAACGAGGCGACACTGGATCACGTCGTACCGAGATCTCGAGGAGGATCAAATAACCCCCCCAATCTTAAACCGGCCTGCAGAAAGTGCAATGGAGAAAAATCGGACAACGATTAGGTCAACCAATTTAGATACTGCTGTTAATCTAACAGAGTTATGAAAGCATTCACGAGACAACTCCAGGCACTGCCTGATCAAGAAGAATTGAGAAGAGTGTGTAAGGCGATCGCTACTTTAGATGCAATTTTAGAGCGTGAATGGGAGCACCGATATTATTCTTACAACTCAATATGGGATGATCATGAAGAGATGGCGTCAATGCGCGACGGGGAAGGCAATTTCTTTTTCGTGTTGTTCGGACGGGAGGGAGTTATCCTAAAGGGCTACGAGAAAGACTCGCCCTTGGGTGAGTACTATGAAGAACGAGGAAACTCGTGGCCTGGGGTATTGGACGAAGTCCCTTCTACGTTTAGCGAGTTCCTGTCCGAACCTGCCTTCTACGTTGGTCAAGCTACATTTTGCATTTGGCGGGAGAACACCGATTCCACATGGCAGACGGGCAAGATATCTTTGCCCGAGGATCTGGACGACCCCGACGGTTCCGAGCGACTGCTAAGGATACTGGATGGCGTTCCGAGAACTTTTGTTGACTGGGCCGAATCGTATCATGAGATCTCGTTGCGATCTGAGGAGGTCGAGAGAATTTATAGACATGAACCGCTTTCGGAAGCGCTTTTGTCATCAATCAACCCGACCCGTAGTGTCAGCGAACTTGAAAGCGATCTTCGTGAAATTGGCTACCCAGCGCTTGACTGATTGAGCCGTGCACGACGCGCTTGGAAGCCCGCGGGTGGTCACCAACTCGTTCGGAGAGGTCAAATCCCGGCGCGATTTCCTGGCATTCGGCGAGGAGCTATATGCCGGACTCGCGAGTCGGGCGGCGAACCAGAAGTATTCGTCAAGCACGGACGATGTAAGAAAGAAGTTCGCCACTTATCAGCGCGACAGCGAAACCGGATTGGACTTCGCACAGTCGCGATATTACTCGGCGATGCAAGGGCGGTTCACATCGCCGGACGAGTTCAAGGGTGGGCCGGATGAGCTTTTCGATTTCGAGGAAGATGCTGCCGACAATCCGACCTTCTATGCGGATCTTTCGAATCCGCAGTCGTTGAATAAGTACCAGTACGGCTACAACAATCCGTACAAGTTCAATGATCCGAGTGGACACTGCCCGCCGTGCTTGGCGTGGGCAGTATTTGAGGTTGTTAGTGCGGCGGCCGACGTTGTCGTCGCAGTTCAAACAGTAAGAGATCCCAACGCTTCGAGAGCCGAAAAGATTGGGACGGTTCTAGGAGCTGCAGCTAGCATCACGTTACCCGGCGGCGGGTACGGCATTGGTGCGAAGGTTGTTGTTAAAGCATTAAGGCGCGAAGCAACGGAAACCGTTGTCAAGAAAACCGCTCCTGCGACTCAGTCCATAAAAGGCGTGAGCAATTCAGCTACACCTGCGCGACTTAATGCGAAACAACGACGGCAATGGGATAGAACTCGAGAGGCCGAACGGAAAAAAGCAGCTAGCACAACCAACTCGAAGGATTACAATCAAGAAGGGAGACGTAAAATTCAGAGTGGCGAAGACGCTTCAGACCAGGCGGAAGGCTTGCGAGCTGCCCAGAAGAAGAAACGAATTGATAGCACCAAGAAAAGCGATGACCGTGAGTTGATCAAGCAGAGGGAAGATTACCTGAAGAAGAAAAAGCAGAATGATCAAAATTAAAGAGGATGAACGATAAAGGATATAAAGAGGCGATTGATTTGGCATTCGAACTCAATCAGCAAGGCAAGAACGAAGAGTCCGTGGCGACACTGTCTACGATTTACAAAGACATTCCCGCAGACGATATCGGATCCCTAGGTATTGTAGGTTCGCTCTTTCGTGAGGCTAGTGAACTGCACAAGGGGCTTTACTGTTTCCAAAAGGCTTTTGAGGTTGACCCCAACAATCCCCGTGTGTCACTAGGATTATTTCACTCCCTCTGGCGCTTGGAGCGGTACGATGAGGCCTTAGACGAATTGAAACGATTCCTCTTCGTCTCCCAATCGGAAGAACATAGCCGTTTACTATCTGAAATGGAAGAAGGCTTTTTTAGTGATACTAGCGAAGGGTTTGCGAACCCCAGTCTTCTTATCGAAGCGATTAGAAAAGAGCTACATGATTAGAGAAAAGCGTTTCGACAATCGACGCCAAAAAGAATTGCCGAAGTCTCGCAAGACAGACTATCACGGTACCGACGATCGGCGGCGTTACCGGCTTCACTGCAATCCAGACCTATGCTTTCGATTCGCTGGATCGATTAAAATCGGCGACCGAATCCATCGGTGGAAATCTAACGTGGAAACAGACGTTTCTCTACGACCGATATGCAAACAGGAGTCTTGATCCGGCTAACACGACCTTGCTCAGCAGCGACTGGCTGTCGCCAAGGTGGCCAACCCTGAGATCCTTCCCACAAACAATCGCTTCAAGGAAGATCAGGACGCGGACTCGCAAGCGGACTACCTTTTCGACTCGAGCGGAAATCTTGCGAAGAATGCTCAGGGCCGGGAGTTCACATACAACGCCGAAAATCTGCAGACTACGGCGACCGGCAGCGGGCTTTCGATGAGCTACGGCTACGACGGAAACAACAAGAGAGTCAAGACCTTTGATGCCGTCACTGATAAGACCACGATCTTCGTTTATGGCGCCAGCGGTGTACTCGCAGGGGAATACACGATCAACGTTCCACCGGCCGTGAATCCTACGATCAGCTATCAGATAACTTCGAATCCATTCCGTGCCGCCACTGCGACCGCCGCTGGCAACGAACCGACAATGGGCTGGACGCGAAGCCTGTCGGTCAACACCGGCCGCCACGCCGAAGTCGAAACTTTTACCGGAGCCGCCCTCCCCGCCCCGTGGGGAAGTAATACCGCATCAACCGGCGTAGTCACGACCGACATCGACGCGACTCGTACCCTTGTCACTGATCAAGCGGGCAAGCAGCGGATAAGCAGGACAAATGCGCTTGGGCAACTGACGGACATCTGGGAGATAACGGCTCAGGATTCCGCGACAGTTTCCGTCACATTCCCGGGCACGAGCATCGGCTTCGGATACCAAACAAGCTATGGCTATGACACGCTGAATAATCTGACGACCGTTAGTCAGGGTGCTCAGACTCGGACGTTTACGTACAGCTCGTTGTCCCGCCTGCTCTCTGCGGCTAATCCCGAGAGCGGAACGATTGCTTACAAATATGACAATAATTCGAACTTAATCGAGAAGACCGACGCCCGCGGGATCGTGACCAGTTACACCTATGACCAGTTAAATCGAGTCACGGACCGAGGTTATACAAACGAGCCGAGCGGTTCGGACACACCCGACGTCGAATATACGTACGGGATGACCGCCCCGGTGATCGGGAAACTAATAAAGGTGGACTCCGCTGTATCGACAACTGAATACACCGGCTTCGACATCTTAGGACGTGTGACGGCGAGCAAGCAGACAACCGTGGGCGGGGCGATCGAGGGGTACACCAGCGGTTATTTGTACAACCTCTCGGGGGCATTGATCGAGCAGCAATATCCGTCGGGAAGGAAAGTGCAGAACACGATCGATCAGAACGGCGATCTCGAGATGGTCAGGAGCCGGAAGAATGCGAGCTCGGGTTACTGGGCATACGCTAACAACTTCACATACAACGCCGCCGGTGCGGCGACGTCGATGCAGCTTGGGAATGGACGGTGGGAATCTACAACGTTCAACTCACGGTTGCAGCCGACGCAGATCGCGCTTGGTGTGACAGCGGGTGCGACGAATCTTCTCGATCTCGATTACACATACGGCACGACGGCGAATAATGGGAACGTTCTAACTCAGACGATCAACGTTCCGACGGTCGGAGCGACGGCGGGATTCATCTCAGTTCAGTCTTATAATTACGATTCGCTCAACCGATTAAAGGACGCGACCGAGAACATCACGCCGAACGGCGGATCGCAGACGCAGTCGTGGAAGCAGACGTTTCTTTTTGATCGATACGGCAACCGCAACTTTGACGAGGCGAACACGACCTTCGCGGGATTCGACAAGCTCTGCAACAGCAACACCGAGCTGTGTGCGGATCTCAGAAAAAAGCTGAATCCTTCGATCAACGCATCGGACAACCGTCTCTCGTCGGGACAGGGCTACTCGTTCGACTCATCAGGCAACACGACCCGCGATGCCGGTGACAGGAAGTTCACTTACGACGCTGAGAACAAACAGGTGAAGGTCGAGTCGCTGAGTCCTGGGACAGACACCGTGACCGGCACGATCGGCGAGTACGTTTACGACGGAGACGGAAAACGTGTGAAGAAGTACGTCCCCTCGACCGGCGAGACGACCGTGTTCGTCTATGACGCCGGCGGAAAGTTGATCGCCGAATACTCGACCATCGTCGCCTCATCAAACGACGCCAAGGTCGCATATCTCACCAACGATCACCTCGGCTCACCGCGAATCAACACCGACGCGAACGGAGCCGTGACTGCACGGCATGACTATCATCCGTTTGGTGAGGAGATCGAGACATCGCAGCGAGCGACCGGAATCGGTTACGCGGGTGACACGGTAAGGAAACAGTTCACCGGCTATGAACGGGATAATGAATCAGAGTTGGACTTTGCAAAGAATCGATACCACAGCTTTAACCTTGGGAGATTCACTTCGCCGGACCCATACAAGATCGTCGCCGAAATAGAGTTCGAAGAAACGGAGGAAAAGGCCAGAGCCAAGTTAAATAGATATCTTAGCGTTCCTCAGCAATGGAATCGATACTCCTACACCATCAACAATCCTCTTAAGTATACTGACCCGACCGGAGAGTTAATCTATCTGCCGGGCAGTGACGAGGACGTAAAGAAAGCACACGAGAGATTAAAGAATTTGCTTGGCGCCGAGCGATACAATCTTATCAAGCAAAGCTCGGACGGTAGAATTCTTTACTTAAACGACGGAGACATCTGCGGCAGCAATTGCTCCAAGTTTGCGAATATCGGAGACACTCCCTTAAACAAAGAATTCAGTAAGAAATTCGCCGCTATCTTATCGAGTCCGGAGAAGGTGCGATTCGGAATTGCTCTTGACGTGGCTTACTTCAAAGTCGATCAGAAAGGCAACAAGACACAAGCTTTACGAGATGTAAGAAAAGAGTCCGGAGGTGGGCTAACAGTTCCAGCAAATGAAAGTATAAGCGGGGATATAGAAATCTGGGTCGCTCCAGATGCCGCTTCCACCGCAAACAGACTAGCGCCTTTTGGAAAACCGCACTTAACAGAAGACGGAAGTCGTCTCAATTTCCCAGACAACAGCGTAGTTGATGGTCACGAATTTGGTCATGGATACGACGAACTCTTCGGCCAAACCGGAAATTCTATAAGGTTTGAAAATGCAGTAAGGGGAAGATTTCCGGGACAACAAAGAAGAAAATCGGAGAAATGATTAATATGAAGTTTCTACTAGTAGCCGCACTCGCTGCATTAATTCTTGGATGTTTTCTTGTTCGACAGCCGCAAGCTGAACCGACAGCATCTGAAAATTGGAAAATTGTTAATCAGGATGGTTTGACCCATGCCATTCCTTTCATTCTAGTCAAGTTTTTTAATAAGGATGAGGGAATTGCGGTTAGGGGTCTTACTATTCAAAAAACCAACGATGGAGGAATTTCCTGGAACGAAGTTTATTACCAAGAAAAGAACGGAGTCTATGCGGGAATTTTCACGAGTGAAAACGAAGGATGGGCAGTTGGCACTGAAAATTTGGAGGCACCCCTTGTTTTAAGAACCGACGATAAGGGAACGGTCTGGGGAAAGGTTAGTTTTGAAGAGAAAACCTTAGAAGAGTTAAAAGGTAAATTCACATATTTTCGTGATATTTGCATCGGCAACACGGATAAGGTTTGGCTCGCGGGAGATGGAGGAATCCTTCAGGCTGAGCTTCACGGACAGAAACTAGCCTTAGTCAGTTTATTCCGAACTGAACAAGGTCTAGATAGTGCTTCGTGTAGCGACTCGGGCGAAGTATGGGCCATCGGAAATAAGAATGTCGTTTATCACTATCAGAAAGATTGGGTGGAAATCGGTCTGAGCGAAAAGTACCGATTCAACAAAATAGAGTCGGTTGGTAAAGATGTTTGGTTAATTGGTATGGATAGTTCTGATAACGGTGTGTTGTTGACAAGCCGAGATAGCGGACGATCCTGGGAGAATCGAACTCCCGAAGCAGGGAAAGCGCTGAATGATCTACTCATCAGGGATAAAACTGCTTGGCTAGTAGGAGCCGAGGGAAGTATCTATAACTCCACCGATGGGGGCACTAGCTGGGCGAAATCAAAAAGTCCGACAAAGCTGAATTTATTGCATATTCTTTCGCTCGACAGAAACAATATTTGGATCAGTGGCGACCAGGCTATCATCCTGAAAAATTTAGAGCAATAACTTCACCGGCTATGAACGTGATAACGAATCAGAGTTAGACTTTGCACAGGCCAGACACTACTCATCTAAGCTCGGCAGATTTTATTCGGTTGACCCAGAAAATTATGGAGCAGATGAAAATGACCCGCAAAGTTGGAATGGATATGCCTACGCGAGAAATAATCCAACGATTTTTACCGACCCGGATGGATTGGAAGTGAAGTATTGTGATACCAGCGGAGTATGCACGACACTTTCTGAAAAAGAAGAGAAAGACTTATTTAACAAAAAGTTACAAGGTGAGCTGGGAAATATCGTAAAAAAGGGAAAAGTCTTCAATAGTGATGGCGAAGTAATTGCGACCTACACAAACAACAATCCAATCTTCCTGATGTTGCAGGGAGCTAAACCGCTTGCCGAAGCTGCGTTACCAATACTTGAAGCAATACAACCTACGCCGATTCCCGGCGGTGCAGTACTCGGCGGTATAGTGAAGGTTGGTAAAGTTGCTAAGATTGTTAAACTTACAAAAACTGCTTGGCAAGCTACTAAGGCTTCACGACCTCTTAAAAAAATGGGTCACGCCAGTAAGCATTTGAAGGATTTCAGAAAAATAGATCCTAACTTATCCGAAGATGATGTAGCCAAAATTTTGCAATCTGTTAGAAATAATGGCACACCCTCTCCGTCAAAACTTGGCTCGACAAATTATGAAGCAGTCGTTGATATTGGTAGTAAATCCGTTACGGTCAATGTAAATGTTAGCTCCGGCGGCATCATCAAGACTGGGTTTCCAATAGATTAAAAAGGACGGAAAAATTTATGCAAATTGTTAGTGAAAAAATTTTGTTGAATGATGCGGACTATAAAGAGTTGTTTTCTCTATTTTGTAGTCCTACTCAATATGAGGTATCGCAATTATACTCAAAAGAAAGCGATCATTATTTTGAAAAAGAAGACCTGCAAGAAGAATACGAACTGACTCAAGAAAAAAGAGAATTTAGTATTGATGCCTGGCGCAGCGTTTTGACGTTTCTTAACAGAAAAGGCTTTTTTCTGGTTAAAGACGGAAACGAAGTCAGCCTATCTTTTATTGAGGAAGAATTAAGCCAATCTCACAATGTTCTTTGAAAATTGAAACCGCACCAAAAGAGAATCTTTAACTACACTTTCATAACCGGCTATGAACGAGACGGAGAGACGGGATTGGATTTTGCGCAAGCAAGATATTTCGCCTACAACCACGGGCGATTTACTTCGCCTGACCCGCTTGCCAAGAGTGCAGATCAAGGAATGCCACAAACTTGGAACCGATACGCGTATGTATTTAACAATCCGTTTCGATTCACAGACCCGACGGGAATGATTGCAGCCGATTTCTATGACAGAGAGGGGAACTGGCTTGGGACTGATGAAGTTGGAGATAAGAAAATCTATATTTTGGGTCCCAATCAGAAACCGAATACGCAAAAACCGAATGTTAATTGGGGTGGAAAGCTAGATCAAGGTACTGTGGACGAGCTAAAAGGCGCTTCCGAATTAGTTGGCGGCCTTATCATCCTCAATCGGACTACGGATGGGAAAGATTCCACGATTGGAGAATTCAAAACTGTCGGAGGCAATGGCAGTGATGTGCAGGGATATATGTTGGAGCCGGCGGGTCCGTCGACAAATGCCAGTAACCAAGATAAGAGGGTTCCAGAAGGCCTTTACGATGTCGCTGACTATTCAAGCAAGAAGTTTCCCGACAATTTTATTGTTTCGAACGGCAATGTCTCCGCAAGCAGACTAGTTCTCTTCCATGCCGGAAACAACGGAAAAGATACTGAAGCATGTATCTTGCCTGGAGCGACGAAAGGAAATGAGTCTGTCGGTGGAAGCAAAAAGAAAATGGATGAATTGAGGAAGTTTATACACTCGAAAGGAGCTAGTAATGTTAAATTTATCATACGCCCTTAAAGGATTAGTGGCAGCTAGCTTCGCTGCCACTCTATTTTCGATTTCGTGCGGATCTAAGGACCTCGACACTCAGGTCGCTTCGACGGTTTCGGTTTCTCCAACCCCCACGACTCAGACCGATGCCACGACCCCAATGTCGGAGCTATTGTCCAGGGACGATTGCCGAGGCTTCTACGAAGCATTTCCTAAAACCTTCAAGGAATTTGATGAATTATATGGGTACGAGGATGGCAATGGGGGCGGAAAGCTCTATCCGAAATATGAAGAACAAATACCATACTTTTTTAATTGCTCAGAGGTCTCGTCCACTGAACGCATTCGAAAAATTATCAGCATTGGCATTAACGGTAAATGGGATGCCGATGCGGTTGGGCTTTTCCAAGATCTGGCTTTGAAGGCCGTGAAGACCAACACCGTCGCAGCAAGGCAGATGCTGGATGCTTTGCCGGAAAAGGAAGCGTCTTCGTTCTGGTATTTCCTTTTCGACGGCCCTCATCCCGAAGACAAGCAGAAGAGAGCCAACTTCGCAGCAATTCAGGATTTGCTCGGCCCGAAAAGCAAACAGTCCGAACTATTGGAGAAGCAATTCGAGATCCTATTGAAATTGGAAAAGGGTGGTAGTTAGGGTGGTTAGGTCGGTGGCTCGCGTGTTCCCAGAACGCAGCGACGCAGGAATCCGACATCTTTGTTCCTTTCCGTCACGGGCAGACGCCTCTCGTATCCGCAGATATGGAGTATCGTAAATAACGCTTTGGAAGCGGCCGGGATCGACGCGACGGTCCACAGCTTCCGCCACGCCTGCGCGACCCACCTTCTCCGGCACGGAGCGAGCCTTCGCCACATCCAAAAACTGCTCGGACACTCCAGCCTAGACACGACCCAAATCTACACCCAGGTCGAGATCTCGGACATAAAACAAGCGGTCGGCAAAGCAACTGAAAACCTAAGAAAAGCCTCGAATAAATAGCTGAACAGGGCGTTCGCAGTTACAATAAAAAACTGGCACGCGAGGTGCTTTTTCTTTAGCTGCAAGCCGCCGATCTTTGATAACGAAAACGCCGCAAAGCGCGATGCGAGACAATCCCTAATTGCGCGTTCATAACCGGCTACGAACGTGAAAACGAAACCGATCTCGATTTCGCTCAGGCTAGAATGTTCGCCTACCTTCATGGACGCTTTACGACAGTTGACCCTTCGAGTAAAAGTATCCATCCAACAAATCCTCAAACATGGAACAGCTACCTTTACTGTTACAACAATCCTTTAGTCTTAGTTGATAAGAACGGAAAGTGGCCAGCTAAAACTCACGATAGTCTGATAGAAAACTCATTCAAGGGGCTTACAGCCTCGCAGATTAGCCGCATCCAGACCGGCAGTCGAAACACCGACCGCGTCTCCGATGGCAAGCTTGGAAGCACGCTTTGGCCGTCGGAAGCATACAAGCATGCAATGACTCCAGACGGGATGACTTCGGAACAAGCACTTGGAAAAGCTACGGACTTCCTCAACGAGAAATTGGCGGAAGTCAGATCGCTTCAAAAAGGCCATGAGAAAATTGGCGGTAAAGGTTTGTCCGATTCAGCCCTTATTGCGCTCGGCGAGGCAACGCATGTTTACGAGGATATGACTTCGCCCGCTCACGGGTTCGACAAGGTGTATAAGATTCCGACTATGGAGGTTAGGATTGCAATCCCGGGCATGCTCGGCGCTCATGCTACGGTAACGGTAACCGATGTCGCAAAGTGGAAGCAGGAGCTTAACGAGCACAGCGCCCAGGAATCCGGTTTGCCGACGACCGAACAGAGGGCACAAACCGCGCTGTATTCCAGAGCGTTCTTCCTTATCGCTTTTGGCGATAAAGAATTCAAGCGTTTAGAGATGACGGATGAAGAACGGAAATCGGCGCGGGAGATGGCTAACAGATACCGCCGAAGCCAATAGCAAAGAGAAAATGAGTTAATGAGAAACATCAAATGGATAATCATCGCCCTGGTTCTGGGGTTTTTGTCCTTCGTTCCCGTAGTCACGGTAAACGTAGTGCCGGAATGGTCGTTACGTCTTGTTGATGAGACAGGCGAGCCTGTACCGAACGCGCGGGTTGATCAGTCGTGGAAGGACTACTCGCTTGAGTTTTTCTTGTCGAGACACTTCGATGAATCCTTATCCTCGGATGCCGACGGGATCGTTAGGTTTCCTGTCCGAGATATTCAGGTTTCAACTATTCAAATGGTAGCGGCTAAGATTCGCGGCATTATACTCCGTATCGATCCGCACGCCTCGTACGGCCCGGGTTCCCTGTAGTTAGCACATGATATGTCCGGTTGAATTAGCAAGTTAGATGTCCGCTT
>JBDTWZ010000016.1:0-28453 GCA_040006435.1 Acidobacteriota bacterium | reverse complement strand
ACCGGACATTTGATGTGCTAATAAAACCGGACATCTTCATTTGCTAATAACAGCAGGAGCTTAGGATTCTGTCCGGGAGGCTATCGAGTGCATAAGGTCGACGACGAGCACAAATATGGGCGGATAAAAGATAAACTCGGGGTTCGAGAACCAAAAAAGCGGTGGCTGGAGTATCGAGCCGAAGTCAGCATAATTGCGGATCAACAGGCCGGCTACTAAGCTTATCGCGACGCCCGCTATCAGGAAGGTTCCGGCCAGAAAGCGGGAATAGTGCTTCACGCCGATATCCTCATTTTCAATTATCGAATCATGGATCTCGTCCGAGCGATAAGCGTATCGCTCCAAAGCCTCGCGAATCCGACCTATCAGATGAATGAACCCGACCACGAATAATGTCCCGAGAATGATGACCCCGGGGATGCCGAGCTTAACGAATACATCAGGCTTAAAGATCGCGGCGGCCAGCGTCGAGACAAACAGTGCGACTGTCGGAAAAATGATTCGCTGCAAGGCCATCGACTCACGTCGTTCTTCGGCGATCATGCGGTCGATGATCTCGTTGTACCGATGTTCGTAAACCAGCTGGCGCCAGCGACGGGCGTGGCTGTTCGACGACGCGAAAACTGAATCGCCGTTGGCCGAGCCGCCGTATTGCTCCTTGAGGATGCGCTTGTCATAAGCCGCCCGGTCGTTCGCGTTGCTCAAGACCTCGTAAGCCTCGGCTATCGCGGCAAAAGCTCTCGCGGTCTCTTCCGAGCCATTATTTTTGTCCGGGTGCAGCTTGCGCGCTAATCGGCGGTATGCCGATTTGATCTCGGTCTTCGAGGCCCTGGGTGTTACTTTCAGAGTTTTGTAGTAATTCACCATCGAAGCTTTTGAAGGCGGAGAGCAGGATTATCGCTATGCCGAGAGCGAACGCTTCGACACGCCGAAATTATAGCACAAAGCTTTTTTCCGATTCCAGACTCAATCGAGATCGTCGATCTGCAGGCTTATAGGACTCGCCCCCGCGGTTTTTACGGCGTCGACAACCCTTGCGACGCTCCCGTAATCAAGTCCCCGCGGAGCTTTGATGAACACGGTTCTTTCGATGTGAGGAGTTGATCCATCCGGTTCCGCAAAGGCCATGTTTTGAGTTCGCTGATCGAATATCGATGATAGTTTTTTGATCAGCGCATCCGCGTCCGATACCGACGCCGCGAGGGGATCGCTATTCAGACGAAGCGTAGAATCTGCGTTTACGCCTACTACGAGCGTCATTGGATGTGGGGAGGCTATTCGGTCGTCAGGTTCTTGAGGGACCCGGGCCTGAAATGCGCTCGGCTTAATCGGTGTTATGACCATGAAGATGATCAAGAGAACTAGCAGGACATCGATAAGCGGCGTGACATTGATTTGAGGTTTGGACATCAGGTTCTCCTTCTCCGGTGGTGATGTGTTAGACGCCGGCGAGCAAAGAAGGTTCCCCAAATCAATTATCATTTTGCGACAGACGGAGCACCGATCGCGTTGAGCAAAGATTGAGCCTTAAGCATCGACTCGTCAAACTCCTTTTCCGGATCGCTGTCGATCACTACACCACCGCCGACGTTGAATACAGCTTCGCCGTCACGAACAACCATCGTGCGGATTGCGACACTAAGGTCGAACACCGCGTTGAGCGTCGAATCACCAAGATCCCATCGTTCCGGAAAGTAAAACCCGATCGCGCCCATCGACAAACCCCGACTCGAATTTTCGATCTCATCAATTAACTGCATCGTCCGGATCTTTGGTGTACCGGTTATCGATCCGCAGGGAAATACCGCTCGAAGGATCTTGGAAAATGTGATGCCGTCGCGAAGTTTTCCGCGAACGGTCGATACGAGATGAAATAGAGTTGGATGCTCTTCGATATCGCACAGTTTTTCGACCACGACGCTTCCGAACTCGCAGACACGGCCAATATCGTTTCGCACAAGATCGACGATCATCGTATTTTCGGCGCGGTCCTTCGCGCTCGACAGGAGCTCGGAACGAAGGCGCATATCCTCTTCGACGGATTTCCCGCGCCGGCTCGTGCCCTTGATTGGCGAGGCTTCGATATCCCGGTTTCGGGCGACTCGAAAAAATCTTTCGGGTGACGCGGAGACGACGGTCGAGTGCGGCCGTTTTAGGAATGCCGAGAAAGGCGCCGGATGATCGCGCCGCAGCCGCCAATAAAGCGCTTCAGGAGTCGTGTCCGGCGATAGCTGGCAGCGAAGCTGTTGCGTAAGGTTCGTCTGGTACGTGTCGCCGTTTCGAATGTGTTCTCGTATACGCTCGACGGCTGCAATGTATTCCGGCCTCGTGAAGTTCGAAGTGACCGGCGCGGTTTGCCCTGCAGCCATCTCGAAACTTTCGACATCCGGCGACTGTGTTCCAATTAACTCAACCGCGTCGCATGACTCGCGATCGTTACCGACTACGCGGGTCGAGCCGGAATCGTAATCGTGGATTATCAGAAAATTGAACAGTGCAATGAAGGCATCGGCTTCAGTGCGACTCGCTTCTTTCGTTCCAACCGAAACGGGCTGCAGCTTAGCTCCAAAATCGTAAGACAATGTGAAGATCGCGGCCATGTTTTGCGAGAGTTTGTCGTCTAGAATTCGGAGCGTCTCTTCCGGATTGGCGTGTGAGGCATCGACGATTTCGACCGGACGCAGAGCCGCGATCAGCAAGTGCGAACCGAGGTGTCCGACGCCGCAGCTGTCCAAAATATAGACCGGTTCAGTCTTGGAAATGCAGAGCAGTTTTGCAACCAGATCGTCGGCCGAAAGTTTGTTCTCGAACACGGCGTCGATTTTAGCATGTCGGAGGAGGGGGTTGTCCGAGTCAGGTTAACCGATGCGGACTTGGAAGTCCTCCTGCCGTTCGCGTAATATACCTTCCAGCCTCGCTCTCCTGAAAAAGTATGGATCCGAAAACGAACGAAAGACTCACGCTGATTCGTGGACTCGGTTTGATCGCGGCGATCTCGGTGATCATCGGAAACGTGATCGGCACGGGTGTGTTTCTAAAAGCACGCGTTATGACGTGCAATGTCGGTAGTCCGACGTGGGTAATCATCGCGTGGATCGCTGCGGGTTTGCTCTCGCTTGCAGGTGCCCTCACATATGCCGAGTTGACGGCGATGAAACCGCAAGCGGGCGGCGAATATGTTTTTCTTCGCGACGCCTACGGGCGGCTGTCGAGCTTTCTGTTCGGGTGGATGCAGATGTTTATTGCCAAGCCGGGCTCCCAGGCTGCCGCTGGAATGGCATTCGCGATCGGGCTTAACGATTTCATCGGCGACGGCCGGCTGGGCGAAGCGATTTTTATCAAGAACTCGTTTATTGAGATCTCGATGATACAAATTGTCGCGCTCATGATGATCGTTATCTTTACGACCTTGAACGCGGCGACCGTGGCCGTGAGCGGCCAGATCGCCACCCTGCTCACCGGCGTAAAGATCGCGTTAATAGTATTTGTGGGGGTCGGCGCTTTCATCTGGACAACCGGTGATTTTGCCCACTTTTCCACCATGGAGAGCGGCGGAGCCTGCGAGAAAGTTGCTGACGCGGCGCGATTCGGGTCGGCGAATTACACATTTGCCGCGGGTTTTGGCGCTGCAATGCTGGGTGCTCTGTGGGGCTATGACGGGTGGAATAATCTGACATTTGTCGCCGGCGAAGTTAAGGATCCGGGACGCAACATTCCGCTCGCGATCATCGGCAGTACGATCCTGATAATTTTTCTTTACGTGTTCGTGCACATCGGGTACTTCTACGTTCTCGACCCGACGACAATTGCATCGGTCTCGGCAAATTCTTCAGTGGCGAAGACCGTGGTCGCGGGCTTTTTCGGCGGTGATCCCTTGAGCTTCGCCGTTGGCTTGTCCGTTGCGTTGTTCACGGTTGGCTTGATGCTATCGTCACTCGGGACTCTTCACACATCGATACTTTCCGGATCGCGGGTGCCCTATGCGATGGCTCACGACGGATTAATGTTCAGGTCGCTCGGCAAACTGTCGATCACGCATGTCCCGGTCCGCGCCCTCATCGTCCAGGGTATTCTGGCTTCGATCCTCGCTCTCTCGGGCTCGTTCGATACTTTGACCGATTATGTTGTTTTCGGGTCCTGGATATTCTACGCACTGGTTACGTCATCAGTGTTTGTCTTTCGGCGGAGATATCCGGACGCTGAACGCCCCTATCGGGCATGGGGATATCCGGTGGTGCCAATTGTCTTTCTTCTCGTCGCGGGCTGGTTGTTGATCAATACGCTGATTACCGCTCCGACCCAGTCGTTCATAGGAATCGGACTAATTCTTCTGGGATTACCGGTCTATTACTACTTGAATAATAAGGGCGGTGCTCACGACGGCCGTGATAGAGAACACGAATAATATGTCCGAGGTTGATAGACGAAAGAGCGACGACAGGCGAAGAGCGAAGCGTTATACGACATCCATTGACGTTGAGTGGGAAAACCATTTCGGACGGCGGCCGGGCACGCTTAGCGATATTAGTGAAGAGGGCTGTTTTGTGCTAAGCGAAGTTGACGTCTCCGACGGTGAGTTGGTGAAGGTGTTTATTCCGCTGAGCGACGGCACGAAGGTCGAGTTTATGGGACAGGTCGCTAACTTTGTCTACGAGATCGGCTTCGCCGTCCATTTTCTGAGTTTGTCCGAGTCCCAGAAAGAATTCCTCGACCGGTTTGTCGAGATGCACACCGAAGATCATCCCGCCTAGCCGTCACTTAACCTGGCGATCGCATCGAGGGCGGCCTCACGATCGTCGAAATGGAATTTTTCATTTCCCACAATTTGATAAGTTTCGTGTCCCTTTCCTGCGATGATCACAACATCATCCGATTTTGCCAAGGCGATCGCGCGGTAAATGGCATCGCGACGATCGGAAACAGCAAAGTATTCGACACCTGTTTCAGCCACACCAACCTCGATCTCAGAAATTATCTTCAAAGGATCTTCGGTCCTCGGATTATCCGAGGTGATAAAAACGACATCGCTATTCTCTCCTGCTGCATGCCCCATGGGGACACGTTTTGTCTTGTCACGGTCGCCTCCGCAGCCGAAGACGGTGATGATTCGCCCCGTCGTCAGATCGCGCGCGGTTCTTAATGTATTTAAGAGCGCGTCGTCGGTATGCGCGTAATCAACGACGACAGCGAAGTCTCCATCGTGCGGAACACGTTCGAAGCGCCCCGGAGCTCCAGCGCATCGCGACAGGCCGATGACGATGGAATCGAGATCGTAGCCGAGTTCCAAAGCGGTCGCCGTTGCGGCGAGCATGTTGTAAACGTGCGGCTTGCCTACCAGCGGGGAAGTAATGTCGCGATCACCTTTTGGAGTTTCAAGGCGAAACGACGTTCCGTGTATCAACGACACGTCGATATTGCGCGCGAACAGATCAGCTATTAGCTCCGCGCTTATGTTTGTCGGGGAAGTCGCCAGGGAAAACGTCACGACGCGTTGGCCCGAGTTGCGAAGCTGGAGGGCGAGCTTTACTCCCCATCCATCATCTATATTTACTACCGACGATCCTGGCGTTTCGCCCAACTGCCCGTCGAAAAGTTTTTTCTTGGCCTCAAAATAATTCTCCATCGTGTGATGGTAATCAAGATGGTCGCGTGTGAGATTTGTAAAGACCGCAACCTTGAACCGGAGCCAGTCGCAGCGATGAAGATCGATCGCCTGCGATGACGTCTCCATTACCGCCATCTTGCAGCCGTCATCAACAGCCTGTCGCAAAAAACGATTCGTGTCCGATGCCTCCGGCGTCGTTCGAACGGCCGGTTCGCTTTTTTCCCCGATACGGTATTCGACCGTGGTCAGCATTGCTGGCTTTACACCGGCCGCCTCGGCCAATGCAAGACAAAGATATGTTGTCGTGGTCTTACCGTTCGTTCCGGTCACGCCGACGAGGTCCAGTTTGTGGGACGGGTTTCCGTTAATGACTGCCGCAGCCTTTGCCAAGGCTTCGCGCGCGTCCTGAACTTTCAACCAGGCGCCCTGAAAATCCGCGGGTGGATCGTATTCCGAAATAATTCCGGCCGCACCCCGTCGCATTACATCGCCGACGAACCTATGCCCGTCCATGGTGAGGCCCTTGATGGCGACAAATAGCACGCCATTGCGTGCTTGTCGGGAATCGTGCGTGACGTCTATTAGGGAGACGGCCGATTCGCCGAACAGTTCGCCGCCGAGCTCGGCGGCAACCTCTTGAAGTCTGATCGATCTATCCTTCAAAATAAAATTCCTCGTACGCAGAACCGCGATTGCAAACGAGCGTGCCGAACGCCAAAATCTTCAGCACGCTCCTAAAACTGTCGCGTTTCTGCCCGTAATTATACGACAGCGTGAAAATTTGCACGAACAACCTGAGATTGATTTCGTATAGCATTCAGGTTGGAGGTTTGAAGATGAATTTCATAAAAGTCATTCTCGCGATTCTCGGTTTGATATTCGGCGTAATGCTGTTCTTCTGGCTGTTCGGCCTGATCACATCTCTTCTGTGGTATGGCTTCTGGATCGGGCTGCTCGCGGCCGCCGGCTTCGGAGGCTACAAACTGTTCAAGAAAGCCGAAAACAAATATGTCGGCGGCGGATCGACGGCAGGCTATATAGATGAGCGCGATTTCAGCCTGTCCTGGGAAGAGTACGACAAGAAGTATCTGAAAAAGTAACTGGCTCAGAATGAGGAACGCGGCGTGCGAAATGCGGAATTCAGGTGATTCTCTATCCTGTCGGTCGATAACTCGACAATAAACTCTCGATTCGTTAGATTTCTAATTGTCGGCCGCAAGGATTCCGCACTCCGAATTCCGCGTTCCGCATTCGACAGGCCGAGGTGGCGAAATTGGCAGACGCACCAGACTTAGGATCTGGCGTCGAAAGACGTGCGAGTTCGAGTCTCGCCCTCGGCACCATTTCAGAAGTTAGAAAGCAGAAGGCAGTAGGCAGCCGCAGAACGCCTGACTGCCTTCTGCTTTCTGCCTTCCGCCTGCTGGATCGCCGTTCGACTTTTATTGCCCCGTTCGTTATTCTTTTTCTCGTAGATGAAGAGCGACATAAAAGAAATTTCACCGACCCAGCGAGAGATCCATATCGAGATCGATGCGGCATCCTTAAAGGATGCTTATGGGAAAATAAGCCAGAAATACGCGCGGGGCGCGAGCGTCCCCGGGTTCCGCAAGGGCTACGCCCCACTTGATGTCGTCCGCCTCCGGTATAAGGAAGAGATCAAGAGCGAAGTCTTGCAGCAAGTAGTTCCGGCGAAGGTCGCGGAAGCTATCGAAGAGCATAAGCTTCAACCGTTGACCGAACCGCACCTTCACATCGACGACGCGGAGAACGTGAAAGTCAACGGCTCGGAGCCTATTGCTCTCCATGTTCGCGTCGAGATAATGCCGGAAATTCCGCTGCCGAAACTGGAAGGCCTCGAGGTAACTCGTCGCGTGAAGCCGGTTGCGGACAGCGAGATCGAAGATCTGATCACGAGCCGCTTGAATCAGGAAGCGGCGCTGATTCCAGTCGAGAATCGCGCGTCGGAGATTGGAGATACGGTCATCGCGGACCTCGAAGGCGAGTTCGACGAAAATCCTACGGGCGAGCCGATAAAAGCCGAGAATCTGGAAGTCGTACTTGGCGACGAGGTCATCGAAAAGGCTTTTACGGAAAATCTTGTCGGCGTTCGCGAGGATGAGGAGAAGGAATTTACCGTCGCTTATCCGGCGGAGTTCTCATCGCCGGCGCTCGCAGGGAAGACGGTCCATTACAAAGCAAGAATAAAAACTGTCGGCCGCCGTGAGACTCCTGAGCTGAATGACGAATGGGCGAAAAGTCTGGACGAAAATTACGAATCGCTTGGTGATCTTCGCAAGAAGCTTCGGGCGGATCTCGAAACATACGCCAAGTCCGATGCCAACGCCCGTGTCCGTAATGAAGCGATCGCCAAACTTATTGAAGAGAACACATTCGAGGTTCCAAAGACCCTGATCGAAAATCAGGCGCGAAATCTTTTGAACAATTTCGCCCGCGATCTGCAGGAGCGGGGTGTCGATCTCAATACGGTCGATAACAACTTTGTCGAGATGGCGTTTAACCAAATGCAGACGCAAGCCGAGCGGGATGTGCGAGGTGCCATGCTTTTGGAAAAGATCTCCGAGGCTGAGAAGGTCGCGGTCTCGAACGAAGAAGTCGATGAAGAGATCGGGAAGATGGCGGAATACTATCGCACCACACCCGACGAGCTTCGCAAATCGCTTGAGCGTCAGGGCGGCGAAGCGACTATCCAGAATAATCTTCGCACTCGAAAATCGATCGAGGCGCTTATCGCGAAAGCTAAGGTTGTCGACGGTGAATGGATCGATGAAACCGTCGCCCAGTCGGCGAGCGAGTCCAGCGAAGAGAAACCGAAGAAGCCGGCGAAGAAGAAAGCCGCCGTAAAGAAAGCGGCAAAGGCCTCAAGCCAAAACCCAGAGTAGCGAGGGGTTATTTTGGATCGAGGAGAGTTGATGAAGAGCTAGATAGAAACCGCTTGCATTTAGCGCGAATACGTGTAGAATCTGCAATCGGCCACGCTTTCTACTACGCTCAACTTCTGTAATAAATAAACCGGCACTTATTGAGAGAAAAAATATGGCTTTAGTTCCAATGGTTGTTGAGCAGACTTCGCGAGGTGAGCGGGCGTTCGACATTTACTCGCGACTCCTCAAAGACAGCATTATTTTTATCGGTACGCCACTCGACGACATGATCGCTAACCTGCTGGTCGCCCAGTTGCTTTTTCTCGAAGCGGAAGATCCGGAACGCGACATCAATCTCTATATCAATAGCCCTGGCGGATCGATCACCGCGGGTATGGCGATCTACGACACAATGCAGTTCATCAAGAACGATGTCACGACGATCTGTGTCGGACAGTGTGCGTCTATGGCAGCGTTGCTGCTGTGTGCGGGTGCCAAGGGCAAGCGTTTCGCCTTGCCGCATGCGCGAGTGCTGATCCACCAGCCGTCCGGTGGAGCGTCGGGACAGGCGACGGATGTTCGTATCATGGCTGAAGAAATTTTGCGTATGCGTGAGATGACATCCCGCATCATCGCGGATCACAGCGGCCAGACGTTTGAGCAAGTTGAAAAGGATGTCGAACGCGACCGCATCCTCTCGCCGCAACAGGCGAAGGAATACGGGCTGATCGACGAAGTTATTGAACACAGGGAAAAGTAGTCGGCTGTCGGTAGTCAGTTGTCAGTTAAGAAAAGGATGGCTTCCCACAGTTATCGAGATCTGATTGTCTGGCAAAAGTCGATGCAGTTTGTTACAAGGCTTTATCGCTCGACGGAGTGTTTTCCCAAGTCCGAGATGTTCGGATTGAGTAGTCAATTAAGGCGAGCGGTCGTTTCCATTCCATCGAATATCGCGGAAGGGCAAGGCCGTAATTCTCGCAAGGAATTCGTTCATCACCTGTCATTTGCGTATGGATCGTTGATGGAGACCGAAACTCAGCTTCAAATTGCCGCCAACCTCGGTTATATTGAACAGGCGGCGGTCGACCGGCTTCTCGAAGATGCCGGAGAGATCGGCAGAATGCTAAACGGGTTATCTCGCTCGATACGAACCGACAACCGACAACCGACAACCGACAACCGACAACTGACGACTGAGTACCGACAACCGACTTATGGCTCAATTCCGCAGACCCGAAGAACTTCTTTGCTGCTCGTTTTGCGGCAAGTCTCAGAACGACGTCAAAAAGCTGATCGCCGGCCCGGGCGTTTACGTTTGTAATGAGTGCATTGATATCTGCAACGAGATCATCAATGACGACGAGCAGACGGAAACCACTGCAACGCGGACCAATCTGCCAAAACCGCAGGACATCAAATCGTTCCTCGACGAATATGTCATCGGCCAGGACGAATCGAAAAAACGTCTCTCAGTTGCGGTGTACCAGCACTACAAGCGCCTTGAGCTTGCGAAACGCCGGTCGGACATCGAGCTTCAAAAATCAAACATACTTCTGATCGGCCCGACCGGAACGGGCAAGACGCTGCTCGCCCAAACTCTGGCCCGCGTATTGAGTGTCCCTTTCTGCATCGTTGATGCGACAAGTTTGACTGAAGCCGGATACGTCGGTGAAGACGTCGAGAATATTTTGCTTCGACTGCTTCAGGCGGCCGGCAATGACGTCGAAAAAGCGCAGTCGGGAATTATCTATATTGATGAGATCGACAAGATCTGCCGCAAAGACGACAATCCGTCGATCACCCGCGACGTTTCGGGCGAAGGAGTGCAGCAAGCGCTTTTGAAGATCCTTGAAGGTACGACTGCGAACATTCCGTCCGGCGGCGGCCGCAAACATCCGCAGCAGGAATTTACTCAGCTCGACACGACCAACATCCTCTTTATCTGCGGCGGCGCGTTTATTGGCCTTGAAAAGGTCGTCGAAAAGCGAATGCGAAACAAGTCGCTGGGGTTCCAGGCCGACGTGAAATCAAAATCTGAGCGGCAGAAAGAATCGGTCGATAAGCTCGAACCGGAAGATCTAATCCACTACGGGTTGATCCCCGAATTCGTCGGGCGCCTTCCGGTGATCGGTACTTTGAGGGAGCTCGACGAGGCTGCTCTTGTTCAAATCCTAACGGAGCCGAAGAATGCGCTTATAAAGCAATATCAGCGCAAGTTCGAATTCGACAATATCAACCTCAAGTTTACCGAGGACGCATTAAAGGCGATCGCTCACCAGGCGCATAAACGGAAGGTTGGTGCTCGCGGTTTAATGATGATCCTGGAAGAGGTCCTGCTCGAATCGATGTACGTTTTGCCGAGTGAGAAAAAGGTCAAGGATCTGGTTATAACCGGCGACCACATCGAACGCAAAGCACCTGTCTTTGATCTCATCGGACCGCGTATCGAAGAAGCTGCATAGGTGCTCAAATCCGCAGAGATTCCTGCCTGTTGTTTTACTCCAGATCATCAACTGTATTCCGAGTGTTCTTGTTGCGTCGGGACCCGACGTCGCACGCTCCGCGCATTCAGGTACCGATGCCGAGCTTCGGCAGAATGATGAGCTGCATCAGCAGATAGATAATGACGAAACCGCCGATCCAATATAATTCGTTCATTTTATTTTCCCCCTTTTCGTTCGACTATTTTTCCGTCGACAAACCGGCGGCGATCCATTCGGATGTTCCGCCCGTAATGTTGTAAATTTCCTCGAAACCAGCTTTCTGCAAAATCTCCGAGCCTTTCTGCGAACGGCGTCCGGTCTGGCAGATAACGTAAACGGGCTTATCTTTGTCGAGACTGGCAAGCTCGGCTTCAAGCTTGTCGAGCGGCAGATTTACTGCGTTCACAGCGTGACCACCGGCATATTCCGCCGGCGTGCGCACGTCGATGAATTGAGCCGACTTATTTTCTTCGAGCGCTTTTTTTGCTTCGGTCACCGAAACCTGCGCAATTTCCGTCTGTGTTTGATTTGCTTCCATCGACACCGTATTAATTTCGGTGTTATTTTCTGCAGTCTGACAGCCGGCGAACGCCGAGATTGTTAAGATCGAAGTTAAAAATATCGTCATTTTCATAAAGTCCTCATACTAGAAAAATATTTCGGGCCATCTTATTTTCGTACCCTACGAATTTGCGCAGGCGGCCGCGGCAGCGTCCATATCAAAACCAGCGTCCATCCACGCTTTCGTTCCACCGGTGACGTTGTATATGTTCTTGAATCCGGCGTTTTCCAAAATGCTTGTGCCGAGGCTCGAGCGATAACCGCCCTGGCAAAGCACATAGGTCGGCAATTCAGGATTAAGTCTATCCATTTCTCTCGAGAGGCTGTTGAGCGGCAGATTGATCGTGTTTGCGGCGTGTCCGCCGGAGTGCTCCGCCGGATTTCGCACATCAACGAACTGCACGTTGCCGGCGGCAATCTGTTCTTTCGCCTGTTCGACCGGAACCTGTTCGATCGCATTTATCTTGCCCGTGAAATCTTTCATAAGGATAAATCCTCTGACCGTTTCGATGCCGACACGAGCCAACCGCATCACTGCTTCGTCGACTTGTTCCCCGGTGTCGGCGGCGATAGAGACCGGCGTGCCGATCGAGATCAGCGTGCCAGCCCAGGTCGCGAACTGACCGCCGAGACCGATGTTGATCGCGTTGGGCACGTGCCCGGCTCCGAAATCCGTATTCTGCCGGACATCTATAACAACGCCGTCAAAATCTTCGATCTGCTGGGTCGAAAGTTCTTTAGGCACGGGCAAATTGTCGACTGATTCCGAGCCTTTCAGGTTTTGTGCCGCGCTCGCCGCAAAATAGGCAGGAGCTTCGGGCTGGTCGGCAGCGACTATCTTGATGAATTCTTCCTTGCTCAACTCTTTGAGCGCGTAATTCGTTTTGCGCTGCTCGCCCAGAGTCGACCAGGTTTCTTTCGAAAGTGATTTTCCGCAAAGCGAACCGGCTCCGTGCGCCGGATAAACTTCCGTCTCGTCGGGCAACTTTAATATCTTTTCGCGCAGACTGTCATAAAGCATGCCGCCCATTTCTTCTGCGGTAAAACCTTTCGATCCGATCAGATCAGGTCTACCTACATCGCCGATAAACAGTGTGTCGCCCGTAAACATCTTAAGCGGAGCGCCCTGATCTTCGGCGTCATTCGCTACTATCGTAATGCCCTCGGGAGTGTGACCGGGTGTTTCAAGAAATTTCAGCTTAACGCTACCGATCGAAAGCTCGTCGCCGTCTTTGACCTTGAGCGTCGGGAATCCGGTATTCGCTCTCTGCCCGAAAATGATCTCCGCGCCTGTCTTTTCGGCGAGCTCGACGTGTCCGGAAACGAAATCGGCATGTGAATGGGTTTCGATCACATACTTGATCTGTTGCCCGTTCGCATCGGCCTCGGCGATGTACTGGTCAACGTCGCGCTGCGGGTCGATGATCGCCGCTTCGCTGCCAGAGCCGAGGTAATAAGAAGCGTGCGACAAGCAGCCCAGGTAAAATTGTTTAAATTGCATTTTATTATCCTTCAAAAAATACTCCGTAATTTTTTCCAATCAGTAATACAGCGACCATTAAGACGAACATGGCGAAACCTTTCTGCAATTTCTGCGCCGCGACCCTGTGAGACAGCATGGTGCCAGCGATGGCCCCGGCTCCGGCTAATAACGTCACGATCGCCGTCAGATTCCAGTTGAAGTGGTTCTGGCTGGCGTGCCCCGCAAGCCCGGCGACACAGTTCAGAAAGATTACGAACAGCGAAGTGCCGATGGCATCTTTGATCGAAAGACCACCGAACATTACGAGTGCGGGCACGATCAGGAATCCGCCGCCGACACCGAGAAAGCCGGTCAATACTCCGACGCCGAAACCGACCGCCAGAGCTTTCCAGATGCTCGGAACATTCGTCGAGACAACATCAACTTCGTTCCCCGTCTTTTTCCGCAGCATCAAAATCGCCACCACGAACATCAAGCCCGCAAAGGCGAGCATCAGAGCCGACGGCGAAAGCATTTTCGTCAAGGGCGAACCCGCCAACGCGCCGAAGATGCCGGCCGAACCAAAGATTAGGGCGGTTTTCATCTGCAGGGTGCCGTGCCGCCAGTGTAAGAATGACCCAATTAGGCTTGTCACGCCGACCACCGCCAAAGACATTCCCACCGCATCATAAGGCTCAACATTCAGCGCATAAACCAGGACCGGTACGGTTATGATCGAACCGCCGCCCCCGATCAATCCCAGAGATAAACCGATCAACGCGCTTAAAATCATGCCGAATGCGAACTGAATATCCATTCGGTCTCCTTAAACACTCCGCACACTAGTTTCGCATTCTGCCCCGGTCTGTTTGTTCCACGGCATTCTAGCCAGCGCCATTCCCATCCCGCACGTATCCGTAACTGCCGCGAAAACCAGTCCCGCGCCAACAAACGCCGACAACAGAATGAAATATGGACTGATCAGCGAAAGCAGCACGCCGAGTACGACGAACGACCCCGCGACGAATCTTACCTGACGTTCGAGCGACCAGACAGGGTTGGCGTCTCTCTCAACAGGGAATCCGGCCGCCATCCACGCATCGATACCTCCGCTGACGTTTTTTACATCAGAAAAACCAAGCGCCGTGAGCTTTTTCTGCGCTTCCGCGCCGCGCTTTCCACTCCGACACATCACATAAACAGGATTGCCGCGGTCAATCTCCGCGTAGCGCCGTTCAACATCACCGAGCGGTATCAACTGCGCACCCGCTACGCGCCCACCAGAAAATTCGGCGTACTCGCGAACATCAAGCAAACTGCAGTTGCCGTCCTCTAACCGCGTCTTTAATTCTTTGATGTCGCACGCTTTCGACGTGCTTATTTCGTTCATTATTTGTATATCTCCTCTCATCTATAGCTTGACAACTATATTATCAAGCAGTAATATAGTTGTCAAATGATCCAAGGTCGTTATAGAGGCGGGTGAGTTTATGCTGAGAAGAGAAGAAATGAGTGATGACGCGCTCGCAATGATCGCCAATCGCTTTCGGGTTTTGGCCGATCCCATGCGATTGAAAATCCTGCACACACTAGGCAATGCGGAAATGAACGTGTCCGAGCTGGTCGAGGCGACCCGCGCCGGACAGGCGAACGTCTCCAAGCATCTCGGCCTAATGCTCGACGCGGAAATTGTCGCCCGCCGCAAAGAGGGTCTGAACTCTTTTTACAGAATCTCCGATGAATCAATTTTTGAACTTTGCGACCTGGTCTGCGAGCGTCTGAAAAAACAATTCGAAACGCGGCGCTCCGTGCTGGAATAGTTTCGCCATAACGCGTAACGCCAAGCGTTCGTCCTTCTCTTAGTGTTCTTCCTCCTATCGAAATGTAACCGGGTTTGGTTAATAATGTAGGAACACAGTTACCGCTGGAACTCGACAGAATATTCAGCACGAGCGATTCGACGACATCGGTATCGTAGGACGAGTTTTTGAAGTCTTGAAGAAACCAATATTTTTACTCATGAATAAGAGCACTCGATTAACCCGGCACGAATTTGCACGCGGAGCATTTCTTGTTACGGGCATTCTCGCATTACTGTTCGCCATGACGAGCGTGATGCGGGCTCAGGACACTGTTCTTACGCCACTTGTAAACCAGGCAAATTCGAATACTTCACCAAGTCCGACATCGACACCCGTCCCGATCTCGGAGATCGTCCCCCAGAGCGAGAAGGCCTCGGCCTCGCTTAAACAGATCAGTGCTGCGATCGAGGGTGATCCAACGATCGAGATCGTCGAAGGAGAACTTCCGAATCTGATCGCAGGAATTGACACACACGCCGCTGAAACGGCGCGCGTGATCGAGGGTCGAGCTTCGCTCGAAAGACTCAGATCTGTTGAGGCCCAATGGAAATCACTCACCAAGGAACTGGAGAAATGGAATACCAGGCTGACCGCTCGAGCGAAAGAACTTGAGATCGATCTGAAGGGGCTCGCCGCTCTGGACGAGAAGTGGAAAAACTCGCTCGAGGAATTGAAAACCGTTGAGGCTCCGCGCGAGATCACGATTCGCGTGGACGAAATCCTCTCCACGATCACTCGCATACGCGGCGAGATCGAGGCCAATCGCTCCCGAATCGTCGCACTGCAGAGCAAGATCGCGGAGCAAAAAAGCCGCGTGGATGATGCTGTCAAATCGATACAGCAGACGCGTGAATCTCTTGTCGACCGCTTACTAGTCCAGGACAGTCCTCCGATGTGGAGCGCCGGTTTCTGGACCCGCGCTCGCGCCGAGAACCCAAATGAATCGATAACGGGTCAGTGGGCTTCATTAAAAGAATTTGCCACGCAAAATACGGGTCGCCTAACAGTTCATTTCCTGATATTTCTCGGTTTTGTTGGAGTCCTGATTTTTCTTCGCCGCTTTGCCCGGCCGTGGGTAGAAGAGGAACCGGATCTTAGAAAGGCGGCGATCATATTTTCGTTTCCGATCTCCACCGCGACTATCCTTGCGATCTTTCTCAATGGTTGGATCTACTCGCAAACGCCCCAATTGCTTCAGGCGATCTTTGGCGCGGTCGTACTCGTCCCGACGGTGATCATTGTGCGGAAACTCGTCGAGCGGCCCTTATATCCCCTTCTCTATTCGCTCGTGGTTTTTTATCTAATCGACCAAGTGCGAATGGTCGCCGAGGGCCTGCCCGTGATCTCGAGGCTCGTGTTCATTGCTGAAATGCTGATCGGCTTAACCTTTTTCCTTTGGCTGATCTTTGGTCGTCTGGCGATAAACGAAACGGACGAAAAAGTTCACGGCCGCGTCTTTCGGACGATTCGGCTCGCCGCCATTATTGCCGTGCCGATCTTTGCGGTTTCCGCCCTCGCAAATGCACTTGGCTACCTGACGCTGGCGCAACTACTCGGCAACGCGGTTCTCCGAAGCGCGTATGCCGCGATCATTTTGTATGCCGTCGTTCGGATCGTTGACGGGTTAATAATCTTTGCCCTACGGTTTCGACCGCTCAGGCTACTTGGAATGGTTCGGAACCATCGCGTTCTGATCCAGTATCGTCTTCGGCGCGCCGCGCGTTGGCTTGGATCGATAGTATGGATCATCGTCGTGCTTGACCTTCTGGCGGTTCGTACCACATTGTTCGAGGCGATCTGGGAAACGCTGGGCTCAGAACTGAAGCTAGGCTCATTTACGATTTCGCTGACCGACATTCTGGCATTTGTTGTTGCGGTCTGGGCCTCGTTCCTTCTATCCCGATTCATACGTTTCGCTCTTGAAGAGGATGTGTATCCGCGTTTCAGGATATCGCGAGGATTGCCATACGCGATCTCGACGGTGCTGCACTACGCACTTATCGTTCTCGGATTCTTGCTGGCGTTGGCGATCATCGGGATCGATCTGACGAAGTTCACAATAATTGCCGGAGCATTCGGGGTGGGCATCGGTTTCGGACTGCAGAACATAGTCAACAACTTCGTCTCCGGTATCATTTTGCTCTTCGAGCGTCCGGTTAATGTCGGCGATACCGTTCAGGTCGGTGAGGACTTGGGCGATCTGACAAGGATCGGGCTTCGGGCAAGTGTTATCAGGACCCTCGACGGTTCGGAGGTGATCGTGCCGAATGGAAATCTCGTTTCAGAAAAAGTTGTTAACTGGACATTGTCCGATCAGCAGCGAAGACTCGAGATCAATGTCGGAGTCGCGTATGGGACCGATCCGCGATTGGTTATCGAGCTGCTGAAGAATGTCGGAGGCGACGCCTTGAACATTCTCAAGATACCCGGTCCGAGCGCTCTATTTCTCGGGTTCGGCGATAGTTCTCTCGATTTTCAGCTTCGCGTATGGACGGACAAATTCACCGAATGGGTGGCGGTAAAAAGTGAGGTCACGTTGGCCGTCCACGACGCCCTCCGCGACGCGCAGATCGAGATACCGTTCCCGCAGAGGGATATTCATATTATTGAACCCGACAAGACCGCCGGTGAGGGATTGGATTGAGCGGATGACGCCAGCGACGAACGCGACGCATCCCTGAGCCGATTCTTGATGAAGGAGTATTGCAGAAGATCAGATCGATGGTGGCGTTGCAGGCTTTATGCGGTCGAGCGTTTGTCAGCACCCCTAAATCGGGCGAGCAATTTATCCCCCCCCACGAAAAGTTCTCCAAGCACTAGAAAGACTATCGTCAGCACGACGGTGTTTACGAGCACGACGCCGAGGCCGAGCTCGCCGGCGTCGAGGAAAGGATAGGGATATCGTCCGGTAGATAAACCTCGGATCAGCACGTAGGGCAGATACACGAGCGGATAGATAAGCCAGGAAAGCGGCATTCTCCAGTTCAGCTCGCCCTTCGGCACCAGGAACAACCAATAGGCTACAAAGAGCAGCGGCACAAGATCGTGCGTCAGGAAGTCGGCAACCCACGCGGCACCACTGAATTCGTGAAGGCCCTGCAGCACGGCGTTATAGACGATTCCGACAAGAGCGATGTAACTCGCGACCGCGGTCTTGACGCTGGTACGTGAAAAGAATCGTCCGATTGACGTCGCCGGAGCGAGCAGTGTTATGGTCAGGCTCACCGCGACGATCAGGTTTGTCAGTATTGTAAAAAATTCAAAGAACCGCACGCCGCGCTGAAACGGCGAGACGTCCTGCAGGTTTGGATGCGTTTGCGTGACGTAAAACTGGATCGCTAACCCAAGCCACGCGGCCAACGCGACGAGGGCCACTGCAAGGATTGAGGATGCTCTGTTGCGATTGCCCATAATATTGCCGTCGATGATACAACAAAAATCCACTGGTCTTAAATACTTTCACGGACCAGTCTCACGGACTGGCCGACGAATATTACTTCGTGGACCCGAGCCGCAAAAAAAAGTCAGAATGATTGTAAAAACAATCTTAGCGGCTTGTGACGATCGCGACGGGATTAGAACCCCTGAGTCGATGCTTGGAAAGGTGTCGCATCCTTATTTTGAAATCAGACGCGAAGCTTTTCTGTTTGGTTGGTTTAGGAAGGAAGTAGATCTGAAACGGAATTGGCGAGCCCGACGGTGTGCGGGTGTACGAAAAAGAAAAAGAAAGACGCTTCATACGTCTCCCACTCCGTATAAAGCGTCTTTCAGCGGACTACCGTGGAGGCAGCCCGCTGAGTATGATATTCAAACGAATACCGAAGAGCAAGTAATCCCTGAAGTTTGTCGTGGGTAAGGGGCGAAACAGAACAGGCTGAAATTGTCACCGTTACGACTCGGTACGGATGCCAGCTTTCTCCCGGAGGAATTCTTCGACTGAGGTTAACCTGACGTTGAATAGGTCAGCTGTCGACGTCATATCGACAACCGAAGAGTTTGTTGCCGAATAATAATTCAGACCCATGATATTGGCGGCGGCCGGCGAAAAAAAACGCAGGAGGTTGTAACCGACCTTGAAAATGACCGCCGGAGTTCGTTTCGGCTTCAGCGAACGACCCAAGATCTTTTCAAAGACGGCGAGCACCTCGTTCTGTGTCAGAGCTTCCGGACCCCCTATATCATATATTTTGTTTTCCGCAGCTGGATGGCGAACGGCCCTCACGTGAAACTCGGCGAGGTCATCGATACAAACGAAACTGTGGCGCGTATTTCCGTCACCCATTATTCCCACCGTTCCGTTCTTAGTCATGCTGTCCTTCACGCCGTTGAAGAAACGCGACGTAAACCAGAATGATCGCTCAACGGTTGCGGATTCCGCGCCGCGAACCGGCAGATCACTGCCCATCATCGCAAAATACACGTCCATAAACGCATCCGCGCGAAAGATCGTGTGTATGAGTCCGCTCTCGCGGAGTTTTTGCTCCGTGTCATGTTTTTGTCTGCCGATCGGAAGGTTGTCGAATCCAGGCTGCGAGAGCGCCGACGTGTATATGATCTGCCGCACGCCGGAGCCCTTGGCTGCGCGAATAAGGTTCACGTAGCCGAGCCCGTCTACCGACTTAAACGAATCACGCTTTTGTGTCGGCACCGCCGCATTCGCAGTGGCGATGACGGTGTCCACATTTGTGCATGCGGCGACAAGGCTCCCCTCGTCGAGGAGGTCACCGAAGACGAGTTCGACGCCGTCACGGTCAAGGGCCTGATAGTTCGACGTACGCCTGGCAAGGGCGCGAACTGGCTGACCACGATCTGCGAGCTTTCGAACGATGGCTGTGCCGAGCTGTCCCGTTGCACCTACTACAAGAATCATTCTATGTACCTGATGTGGAATGACTGTGAGCTGGAGAAATGTATCGCAATTGTGTAAACAAATTCAAATCCGAATGTTTGAAGCGGGTGTCGACCGAAAATTAGAATTTCGATGGAAATAGCACTTTACTAGGGCGAATCCTATTTGTTGCTTTTCAACGTCAATTTTGCGTAAATAGACGTAGCCCATAACCCGAAGAAAATTCTCAAAATAAAGACTTTCCCCTGTTATGCAAGAATTCACAGACCAAATGCCGTCGGACATCAAACGTTATCCGATGGTGCCTATTCGCGACGTCGTCATATTTCCGTCTACAAAGGTCGCCTTTAAGATCGGTAGGCCCTCGTCGGTTCGGGCACTTGAAGAAGCGATGACCGGCGACCGCGACATCTTTCTCGCCACCCAGCACGATGCAACGATAGACGAACCGACGGCGGAACAGATCTTCTCGATCGGAACCCTTGGTCGCATCCTGCAGGCACAGCGCCAGGACAATGGTCAGATAAAGGTCGTTGTCGAAGGCAGGGAACGCGGCGAGTCGGTTCGAGTTGAGCAGGATCCGGACGGTATGTTCTATGCTCATGTCCGGAAGATAACGCCGAGCGACGAGTCCGGTTACCGCACGGACGGATTGCTGCAAAAGATCCATACGCTCGTTGAACAGTTCTTACGCGTCTCACCCGACGCTTATACGGATGCCCTGCACGCATCGCTTCGCGGAATCTCGGCGGCTCAGATCGCCGACTCGATGTCTTCGCACCTGAGGATCTCGGTCGAAGAGAAACAGGACCTGCTTGAAACGATTTCAGTATCTGAGCGGCTACAGAAACTGGTCGATATTCTCGAGACCGAAATTGAAAAGCGCCAGCTGGACCGCTCGATCCATTCGCGAACGAAAAAGCAGATGGATAAGCATCAGCGCGAATACTATTTGAACGAGCAGATCAAAGCTATCCACAAAGAACTTGGCCGCAAGGACGAAAAGGCCGAGCTTGAAGACATTAAGAAAAAGATCGAAGAGGCCGGCATGACCGAAGAGGCGAAGGAGAAAGCTCTGCAGGAGTTTTCCCGACTTGAAGCGATGCCTCCGATGTCCGCCGAGAGTACAGTATCGCGGACCTACCTTGACTGGCTGATCAACGTACCTTGGAAAGTCCGATCTGACGAATTGAACGATTTGGGTGAAGCTGAAAAAACCCTGAACGAGGATCACCACGGTCTCGATAAGATCAAGGAGCGCATCCTCGAGTTTCTTGCCGTCCGACAATTGGTCAACAATCCAAAGGGAACGATTCTTTGTTTTGTAGGAGCTCCGGGCGTCGGTAAAACTTCGCTTGGAAAATCCATCGCTCGGGCAACGGGACGCAAATTCGTGCGCCTCGCGCTTGGCGGCGTGCATGACGAGGCCGAGATCCGCGGACATCGACGGACATACATTGGCGCTTTGCCCGGGCAGATCGTCCAACTGATGAAGCGTGCCGGGACGATCAATCCAGTGATTCTGCTCGACGAGGTCGATAAGCTGGGACGCGACTTCCGCGGCGACCCATCATCGGCGCTGCTTGAAGTTCTGGACCCCGAACAAAACCATACGTTTCGAGATCATTATCTTGATGTCGATTACGACCTTTCCCATGTCTTTTTTATCGCGACGGCGAACGTGCTTCACACCATTCCGCCGGCACTGCAGGATCGGCTGGAGATCTTGAATCTATCGGGCTACACGGAACGGGAGAAGGTCGAGATTGCAAAGCGTCATCTGATCGCAAAGCAGTGCGAGCAGAACGGTATCGATCCTGAAAAGGTTAAGTTTACGGATGACGGAATTCTAGAAACAATTCGTCACTATACTCGCGAAGCCGGCGTCCGAAACCTCGAACGCGAGATCGGCTCGTGCTTGCGGAAGATCGCACGAAAATACGTACTTGCCGACGAGAAGGACGAGTTCCGAGTGGTCATCGACGCTGAAAAAGTAAGGGAGCTGCTTGGCACTATTCGTTTTCGGAAGCAAGACATCGCCCGCAAAAGTGAGATCGGTTTGGTCAACGGCTTGGCATGGACGGAGGTCGGCGGCGATGTTCTGCAGGTCGAAGCGACGCTTGTCGCGGGCAAGGGCGAAGTGACACTCACCGGTAAGCTCGGCGAAGTGATGCAGGAATCAGCCCGCGCTGCTCTGACATGCGTTCGCTCGCGTGCTGAAGAACTCGGCATCGATCCAAAAGATTTTCGGGAGAAGGACCTGCATATCCATGTGCCGGAAGGAGCTATACCGAAGGACGGCCCAAGCGCGGGCATTACGATCGCGACTGCGATGGTCTCAGCACTTACCAGGAAACGAGCACGTCACGACGTCGCGATGACGGGTGAGATAACACTCCGCGGAAAAGTTCTGCCTATCGGCGGTGTAAAAGAGAAGCTTCTTGCGGCGCATCGATTCGGCCTGAAGGTCCTCATCCTTTCGAAAGAAAATGAAAAAGACCTCGCCGACATACCGGAAGAAGTTCGCGAGGACCTTACTATTCACACCGTCGACATGATCGACGAGGTCCTGAAATTTGCGATCGAACCCGACAAACCTGACGAAGTTCTCGAGACTCCACAACTGTGGAGTGGCGATACCCCGCCCGCAGACATTACAACTTCGGTCGAATAGACCGATCCCATTTCTTTCAGCCTTCGCCCTCACGGTCGAAGGCTTTTTAGCACGGGATTCCTACGCCCAGGCTTTGCCGTATAATCATCGAAGATGAAGATCACGTCCGCAGAATTCATAAAGAGCGCTTTTGAGCGCTCGCATTGGCCAAGTGACGGCCGGCGCGAGATCGCATTTCTGGGCCGGTCGAATGTCGGAAAGTCGTCACTGCTCAATTCGCTCTTGCAGCGAAAGGGCCTGGCTCGGACTTCGAACACGCCGGGACGGACGCAGAGTATCAACTATTTTCTCATTAACGATGAGTTCTATTTTGTAGATCTTCCAGGTTACGGCTTTGCTAAAGTCTCCAAGACCATGAGGGCGGACTGGGGGAGGATGGCTGAGGAATATCTGTCGGACCGGGAAGAGCTCGCGCTTTGCATACAGCTCGTCGACTCGCGACACAAGCCTTCACAGCTTGATCTGCAGTTACACGAGTGGCTCACTTTCAATGAGAAAAAGCACGTCGTTGTCGCCACTAAGGCCGATAAGATCTCTTCGAACGAGGTCGGTAAGCAGATCCGAATAATTGAGACTGAAATGCCCGGAAGCAACGTGATTCCTTACTCCTCGCAGACCGGAAAAGGACGCGACCTGATTTGGTCGGCGATAGCGACCGCGATCAGGTAAAAGCTGAAGAAAATTCCGAAACATTATTTGCTTTATTCGTTTTATTGTAGTAATAATCTAGATATCCCGAAAACTCGAGGGTTCTTGAGGCTTCTCAAGGCGCATTTTTATACTACAGGGCTTATCCATACTAATAATCTCCACCTTTAACTCAAAGCATTTTGAAGGCTTTAATTTTTGAACAACCCAAACCTCTGAGCGCGACTCAACGCTTCTAAAATTCCACATCAAACGGAAAAAACAATGGCAACCACAAAAACAACACCACGCGGGAGGGCACAGTCGGCAAGGGCCGACGGCGACAGCCCCGAAGGCGAGGAGATGGTTAACGGGCAAGAGACCGAACAACCAAACACTGACGACAAACCCACGAACGCTGGTAATGCGGGCTCCGAGCTTTTGAATATTTCCGACCTCAAGGATATGTCGATCAGCGAACTGACGCATATCGCAAAGGAGATGGGTATCGAAGGTGCAAGCGGCTTGCGAAAGCAAGAGCTGATCTTCAAAGTGCTTGCCGCACAGACAGAAAAGAGCGGACTGATTTTTTCAGAGGGCGTACTTGAAACTTTGCCGGACGGCTTTGGCTTTTTACGAGCACCGGAATACAACTACCTCCCGGGCCCGGACGACATTTACGTTAGCCCCTCCCAGATCCGCAAATTTGATCTTCGAACCGGCGATACGGTGTCGGGACAGATTCGTCCGCCGAAGGAAGGCGAACGGTACTTTGCTCTCATTAAGGTCGAGGCGATCAACTTCGAGGCACCGGAACAATCTCGCGAAAAAGTTTTCTTCGACAACCTGACGCCGCTTTATCCTGATGAGCAGCTGAAGATGGAGATCGGGACGGAAAACATCGCGGCCCGCGTGATGGATCTTGTGACGCCGATCGGTAAAGGGCAGCGCGCCGTGATCGTCGCACCGCCGCGAACCGGTAAGACGATGCTGCTGCAGATGATCGCAAACTCTGTAACGGAAAATCATCCGGAAACGACGCTGATCGTTTTGCTGATCGATGAACGTCCCGAAGAAGTGACGGACATGCAGCGAACTGTGAAGGGCGAAGTCATTTCGTCGACGTTTGATGAACCGCCCACCCGCCACGTTCAGGTTGCCGACATGGTCATCGAAAAAGCGAAACGGCTCGTTGAGCACAAGCGCGACGTTGTAATTTTGCTCGATTCGATCACTCGTCTTGCACGCGCCCATAACGCGGTGGTTCCGCCTTCGGGCAAGATCCTTTCCGGTGGTATCGATTCGAATGCGTTGCAGCGACCGAAGCGTTTCTTCGGTGCGGCGCGCAACATCGAAGAAGGTGGCTCGCTGACGATCATTGCGACGGCACTGATCGATACCGGATCGCGAATGGATGACGTCATCTTTGAAGAATTTAAGGGAACCGGTAACTCGGAGATCTATCTTGACCGCAGATTGTCTGACAAGCGATTGTATCCGGCGATCGATCTGCAGCGTTCCGGCACCCGAAAGGAAGAGTTGCTCATCGGCAAGGAAGATCTCAACCGAATTTGGGTTATGCGTCGGGTACTAAATCCACTATCGCCCGTCGAGCAAATGGAAGTTGTGCTTGAGAGACTCAGTAAGACGAAGACGAACGCCGAGTTCCTGGCGAGCATGCAGACCTAAGATCAGTGAATCGTAAATAGTGAATCGTGAATAGAGGTCGTGTTTGACGCGACTTCCTATTCACGATTCACTATTTACGATTCGCGATTCACGATTCACTAACCATGCGTGTAGCCGTAATTTCAGCTGAAGCGGTCCCGTATTCGAAAACCGGCGGTCTGGGCGATGTCGCCGGAGCTTTGCCGAAGGCGTTGAAAACCGTTGGCGTCGACTCGATACTGATCACCCCGTGCTATTGGCAAACCAAAGGCGAGTTTCTATTGAGCACGGCCATCGACGATCTAAACGTCGATTGGCGCGGCCGTGTCTATCCCGCTAAAGCGTTCTATAGCGAAGCGAATGGGTCGCCGACGTTTCTGATCGACGCGCCCTCGTATTTTCATCGCGACTCGATTTACGGCTACACCGAAGATTACGAGCGCTTTGCGTTCTTTAATCATGCTGCACTCGCGCTTCTGAAACGAATCGGACCACCGCCGGACATTATTCACTTGAATGACTGGCACTGCGGCTTTGCCGCCGTCGAACTCGCCGCCACTCGTCGAAGAGACCCGTACTGGCGACATACTCGAACGGTCTTCTCGATCCATAATATGGCGTATCAGGGCGTGTTCGGGATGAGTCAACTCTGGGATCTGGGATTCGGTTCCGATCTTGCCCGAAACGCGTTTGCATCTAATGGCCATGCGTCTGCCATGAAGGCCGGCCTCGCAACGTCGGACACGCTTTCGACGGTCTCGCGTCGATATGCGCAGGAGATCCAGACATCCGAGAACGGTTACGGACTCGAATGGCTGACGCGGCAGCGTTCGAACCGTCTGATCGGCATAACGAACGGCGTCGATTATGAAGTCTGGAACCCGGCAACAGATCCTGAGCTTCCCCAACATTACGATATCGACGATCTATCGGGTAAACGTGAATGCAAACGCGCGCTTCTCGACGCCTTTTCGCTTCCCGTGGATCTCGACCGGCCGATACTCGCAAACATTACTCGGCTGACGGCGCAGAAGGGGATCGATCTGATGATGCAGGTCGCCGGCGAAGTGCTTGGAACCGGCGCATATATCATCTCGCTCGGATCGGGCGAGCAGCGTTACGAAGATTTCTGGCAGGCACTCCGCGATCATGCGCCGCGCCAAGTAGGCGTTTATCGCGGATACAGCGAGTCGCTCGCACACAAGATCGAGGCCGGTGCCGATATGTTCATGATGCCTTCGAAATTCGAGCCGTGCGGTTTGAACCAGATGTACTCGCTGCGATATGGGACAGTGCCGATCGTCAGAGCAGTAGGCGGCCTCGATGACACCGTCCAGAATTTCGACGCAGTGAATGGCTCTGGCAACGGGTTCAAGTTTGGAGCGTACAGCGGTGACAGGTTCTTGGAGCGGATCTACGAGGCGTTATTCGCGTACACCGATGAACCGACGTGGCGAAGGATCCAGAGAAATGGGATGTCCGTTGATAACTCTTGGGAGAACGCGGCAAGAAAATACGTGGAGCTTTACAAGTGGACTGCGGGTCGCTAATTGATAGTTGATAATTCGTCTCTTGGGGAGAAATTCACTGGCAAATGGAGAGGTGATATGGATAGCCCCAGGAAGAACATAGTGAAGGACAAATCATACGCGTTTGCCCTTCGTAGCGTAAACGTTTTCAAGTATCTTTCAGTCGCTAAGAGGGAATTCGTCCTTCTCAAAGCAGCTACTTCGGTCTGGCACCTCTATTGGCGCAAATGTAACGGAGGCGAGTTAGGCGCAGTCGCGGCCCGACTTCGTAAGCAAATTGTCAATCGCGCTGAAAGAATCGGTCGAGACGGAGTACTGGATAAGACTACTGCGCGACTCAGAATATCTCACCGAGAAAGAGGCGGAGTCGTTATTGAGCTACTGTCGGGAGATCGTCAAGCTGCTGACAGCCATTCTCAGAACTGCGAGAAAAGTGAGACACTAGACTCAGTTTTTCAATTATCAACTGTCAATTATCAACTGTTAATTCAATGATTATTGTAATAATCGGCGCCCAGTGGGGCGACGAAGGAAAGGGAAAGGTCGTCGATCTGCTCGCGGATCGCTTTGATGTCGTCGCGCGCTATCAGGGCGGACACAACGCTGGTCACAGTGTCTATGTTGGCGACCGAGCTTTCGTTTTGCGTCTGTTGCCATCCGGCATCATTCATGAAGATTCGACATGCGTCCTCGGCAACGGAATGGTCATCGATCCGAAGGCGTTCTTTGAAGAGATCGATCAGATGACGGAGCAGGGAATTTCCATTACGCCCGAGCGACTCAAGGTTTCTTCGCGTGCACATTTAATAATGCCGTACCATCGAGCGCTCGATCATACATCCGAAGAGCGTCTCGGTAATGAAAAGATCGGCACGACGTTGCGCGGTATCGGCCCGGCGTACGAAGACAAAGCGGGGCGTCGCGGGATTCGTGTCGCCGATTCGATGTCACCGGATCTGGTGAAGCTTCGTATTGAGCGCAACCGGGAAGAAGCTAATCGCATCATTGTGCTGTTTGGTCAGCAGCCCCTGCGGGCTGACGATATTTACGAAGAGATCGCACCGCTCGTCGAGCGGCTGCGTCCCTTCGTCTGCGAGACTTCACACTTTCTCGCCGAAGCTCGGAAACAAAAAAAACGCATCCTGCTCGAAGGCGCACAGGCGACGCTTCTCGATGTCGATCACGGAACCTATCCTTACGTTACGTCATCAAATCCGACTGCGGGCGGAGCGTCTGTCGGAGCCGGAATTCCGCCGCACCATATCACCGGCGTCCTCGGTATCGTTAGAACTTACGCGACACGTGTCGGCGAGGGGCCGTTTCCGACCGAGATGCTCGATGCGGAAGAGGACATGGCAAATCTGATTCGCCAGCGCGGAAACGAATACGGATCGGTGACGAAACGTCCCCGTCGCTGTGGATGGTTCGATGCGGTCGCCACCCGTTATGCGGCGGAGCTTAACGGCTTTGATTCGATGGCACTCACGAAACTGGATGTGCTCGACGCACTCGACGAAATAAAAGTTTGTGTCGGATACGAGATCGATGGAAAGCGCGTCGACACTTTTCCCGCGGTATCGCACGATCTGCGTCAGATCAAGCCCGTATATGAGACGCTGCCGGGCTGGCAGAGCGACACGGTCGGAATGACCGAATTTACAAAGCTGCCTGACAATGCGCGTGGATACGTCGAATTTCTTTCCGCACAAGTCGGCGTCGAGATCGGGTTGATCTCGACAGGACCAGAGCGCGATCAAACTATCATTCTCAAAGACTCGGTAATGGAGAGCTGGTTCAAGAGTTGACTGCAGAGACCGTAAAAATTGTTGAATTCGATCCCGCTTACGCGAAGGACTTTGCGGACCTTAACTATCAGTGGATCGCTGAAACGTACGGGGTCGAACCGCACGACCACGATATACTCGATCATCCTTACAACGCGGTTATCAGGCCTGGCGGCCAGGTGTTCTTCGCACTCGCCAATTTTGAAGTTGCCGGAACAGTCGCGATGGTTCCCTACGAAGACGACGCATTCGAGTTGACGAAGATGGCTGTCGCGCCGGCGTTTCGCGGCCACGGGATCGGAGAGAAGCTAATGAGAGCTTGCATCGACTTCACCAGAGCGTGCGGCCGCAAACGCATCATTCTCGAGTCGAACACGAAACAAGTCGCGGCGATCCAGCTTTATCGCAAGTTCGGATTCAAGGACACGCCGCTCGATCCGAATTCGCAATACACTCGCGCGAACATC